>JAGGYM010000006.1 GCA_021162545.1 Dehalococcoidia bacterium
AAGAAAAAACAGTGGCATTTCGATTTTTCTTCCTTCTCCGGCAGTATTGAATCCGACCTTGCCCGCCGTGATTTCACCGTGAATGCCATGGCAGTAGATCTGAATCAATTAAAAGAAAACTGCCAGCCAAAACTCATCGACCCTTTCCAGGGAAGAAAGGATTTAGAGAACGGGGTAATTCGGTCGGTAAGCGAACATATTTTTGCCGATGACGCCGTCAGATTACTGCGGGCTGTCCGCTTCGCCGCCGAATTTAACTTCACCATAGACCCGAGCACGGAAACCATGATACGTTCCAACTCCAGCCATGTCAGCAAAATTGCCGGTGAAAGAGTGCGCGAAGAGCTTCTAAGGCTGTTCAATTTACCTCAAACTGCCGGCAACCTGCGTTATCTGGACAAATTAGGATTACTTACATCTTTAGTCCCCGAACTGGCTGATGGCAAAGGAGTAGAACAACCCACGGTGCACTTCTGGGATGTTTTCGAGCATTCCCTGCAAACGGTGGCAGCAACAGAATTCCTGATCAGGGAAACCAGCTGGAAATATGGCAGCGAAGAGATGTTATCACTTGCCCCCTGGTCCGATGCCATAAAAACGCATATATCAGGGGAAGTCTCCCAAGGAAGCAGCCATAAATCGCTACTCAAGCTGGGGGCCCTTTTCCACGACATCGCCAAACCAAGAACGAAGACCCTTGACGAATCGGGCAGGGCAAGATTTCTGGGACATGCCAAAGAAGGAGCAACGATAACGGCAGATATCCTGGAAAGATTGCGGTTCAGCCACCGGGAAATAGACCTGGTAGAAAAACTGGTGTACTATCACCTGCGCCCAGCGCAAATGTCCAACGAAGGAATGCCTTCTCAAAGAGCAATTTACCGCTTCTTTCGGGACGCTGAAAACGCCGGACTGGATATTCTCCTTCTGGCCCTGGCTGATTATCTTGCCGTATCTGGCCCCCTGATACACATGGAGGGGTGGAAAGAAAATTGCCGGTTGACAAACTATGTAATTATGGAGCACGAAAAACAAGAAAGCCGGGTTACCCCCTTGAAACTTATCGACGGAAACGACATAATTACACAGTTTGGTCTGGTCCCGGGGCCGTTAATTGGCAGTTTGCTAGCTGCAGTTCGTGAAACCCAGGCCAGCGGTGAGATAAACACAAGGGAAAAAGCTTTAGCGCTGGTGCAAGATATTTTGAACAAAGGATTCGTTAATTGAGAAAAAATTCTTATTTGCTGATTTTCATCCTCGTTTTGTTTGGTTTTGCCCTGTGGTCGGTATTGCCCCTGGACCGGAGCGTATTTGGCAGGGACGGGTTATCTCTGGGGCTTGACCTCAAAGGCGGCAGTTACCTCGTGTACCAGGCTGACCTGAGCCAGGTCGAACCCGGCAGCGAGGCAGAGATTATGGAGGGAGTGAAAGGGGTAATCGGAAAGCGCATCAATGCCCTGGGAATAAGCGAGCCCATCATTGAAATACAAAAAGAAGAGGGTAACTATAGCATTGGGATTCAGTTGCCAGGAATCAGCGATATCGAAAAGGCCAAAGAAATGATTGGGCGCACCGCTCTCCTTGTATTCAGAGAGCAGGACCAGGATGGAAACTGGATTCCCGCCACCGCTACGGTAGATGGCGAAGAGCTGACTCTCTCCAGCAAGTACTTTAAGGAAAACACCTATGTCAGGGTAACCGAGTACGGTGCCCCTCTATTGATCTTCAACTGGGATGAAACAGGGCAAAAACTATCAGAAGAGATCACCGGCCGCCTGATCGATCAGCCTCTGGGCATTTACATTGGTGACGAGCCTCTGCGGGGCAAGGATGGACATCCTATAGCGCCCATAGTTCGAGATGTGATTAGAGAAAGCGGGCAGATAGATGGATTGAATTTAGAGGATGCCCAGGAGTTATCCAAACTGCTAAATGCCGGCAGGATGCCCGTCTCGTTGGGACGATGGGTAGAAGAAGACGGGAACAAGGTGTTCCAGGCAGACGCCCCGCTGTATGAAAAAACCGTTGACGCCACCCTGGGTACTGACTCTATCAACAAGAGCATCCTGGCAGCAATTATTGGAATAGCCATTCTGTTGCTGTTCATGATTCTCTACTATCGCTTTCTTGGCATAGTAGCCTGCCTCAGCCTGATAATTTATGGCGCTGTTGCTCTATCCATCTTCAAGATTATCCCGATAACGCTCACCCTGCCTGGAATTGCCGGATTCATCGTTTCTCTGGGCATGGCGGTGGATGCCAATGTGCTCATCTTTGAGAGGACTAAAGAGGAATTGCGCGGCGGACGCAGCGTGGGGGCTGCTATCGAGGCCGGGTTTAACCGCGCCTGGACAGCCATCAGGGACAGCAACATCACCACCTTCATCGCCTGCATTGTCCTCTTCTGGCTTGGTGGCTCACTGGGAGCTCTAATGGTCAGGGGTTTTGCCGTAACCCTGTTCATCGGAGTAGCCCTGTCCATGTTCAGCGCCATCATCATCACCAGGACGCTCCTTCGCCTCACCATGGGAAAGAAAACTTTTACAGACCTGAAGGCCTATGGAGTGAGAAAGTGATAGATTTCGTAAGTAAGAAAAGCTGGTTTTTCTTTGCCTCGGGAATAGTAGTACTAATCGGCATAATTTCCCTGTCACTGTTTGGTCTTAAGGCAGGAACCGATTTCACGGGAGGTACATCCATTACATACCAGTTCACCCCGGCTGTAGAGCAAAACCAGCTGCGCCAGGAAATGGCCGACCTGGGATATGTCAAGGCGACCATCCAGCAGACAGACGAGGATAGCTTCATAATCCATCTGAGCGAAATTTCAGTGGAAGAAAGGGACTCCCTAACGAGCAACCTGGAAGCCAACCTGGGCTGCGAGATCAAAATCCTGAATTACTATTCAGTATCACCGACGGTGGGTATAAAGACAGCAAGAAATGCTGCTATCGCCGTAATAATAGCTGCCATCGCCATGCTGTTTTACATTGTCTGGGCTTTCCGCCGCATGCCTCAGCCATTTCGCTGGGGCACCTGCGCCATCATAGCGCTCTTCCACGACGTATTCATAATAATAGGCATCTTCTCCCTTCTGGGGTGGCTGCGAGGTGTAGAGATAGATGCCCTCTTCATTACAGGAATACTTGCCGTTGTAGGTTACAGCATCAACAACACCGTGGTCATCTTCGACCGCATTAGAGAAAACATATCAAAGCACATCAGCCCCAATTTCGCCGAGACGGTAAACTCCAGCATCGTGGAAACCCTGGGGCGTTCCATAAACACCGCACTGACCACGCTCTTCGTTCTCCTGGCCCTCTTTCTTTTCGGCGGGGCGACGATACATTACTTCGTACTGGTCTTACTCCTCGGCGTCATAATTGGAACCTACAGCTCTATCTGTATATCCAGCCAGTTCCTGGTAGTATGGGAACAACATGAATGGAGAAAGCTCTCTACCTGGATTCCCTTCAGAAAGCAAACGTTCTGACTCCGTAACATGAACTCAAAATCTGCTTTCTCCCCACAGGAAAGGCAACTTTCAGGACAATTCAGCCCGGCCAGCTACAAGAGAAAGCCCGAACAACAGAAGTTATTGATTAACCCATGCAAAAAACTTCAGAAATTCTCTGGCGTCCCTGGCGGGACTCGAACCCACAACCCTCTGCTTAGAAGGCAGACGCTCTATCCTGTTGAGCTACAGGGACAAACGTAAAGACAAAGTTAAAAGTTCACAACTGAACTGCTTGGGAAGTTTATCATCTCCAGCACATCAGGGACAACTCGGAAGACAACAACTATTTATCCTCTGAATGGTAAACAAAAGTTCTTTTAACTTAAAGCTCGCTCCATCAAATTTTGAAGAACCTCATGCCCACACTGTTGTTCCCTACCCGCGGGGCACACTTTCAGGCACTCTGAGCAGAGCCCCACTCCAGCATAGTAGGTATTACAGGCATATTTATCAACGTGATAGGTCTCACCCTCCTCAGGTTTGCCAATCGCCCGCACCGGACATACCCGGACGCAGGCCCCCTGGCACTTTATACAGGGATTCCCCATCTCTATTACCGGCGTAGACGCCAGAGGCGCATCGGTGACCACACAGGCAAATCTCACCCTCGAGCCATATTCCGGCATTATCAGCATACTATGCCAGTCGAATATGCCCAGTCCCGCCGCCTGAGCTACGTGCTTAAAGGATATTTCACCTTCCAGGAACCGTTCGTCAAACACGCCACCATCCGGCAGCGGCAGGCCTTTAAAACCATTATTATGCAAACCTTTCACCAACTGGTAAGCCTCCCAGTTCAGTAAGCCCCCGACCAGTTCAGTATTTTTCAGGTAAAGGTCACGGAGTGCCATCTCCCCCACCCAGACTCTGGAAGCTATATGGCTCACGACTTCCTGAAACACCTCCAATGCCAGCACAATTATAGAACTGGCCCCAGGTAATAGCCTTGTTGCCTTCTCCCTGATTTCGGTGCCCGGCAAATCATCCAGGCTGGCTACGCCTACCTTGTCCACTTCCAGCTTTCCCAGCAGAGCATATATCTCTTCCGTTTTTTCTTCGTTCATGGTCCGGTAACCCTCCCATAAGCTACCCTGACTCCCTGCCAGCACCTGTTTAGCAGGGCCAGTGTATCATACAATTTCAAACTCCTTCCAAGTCAAGATAAGCCTGAAGGGAAGGACGATTTCTAAGAGCTACTTAAGTATGATTTTGCCAGGGCAAAGGAAAGCAAATCTTGAATCGGCTGAGAGAGTAAGTTCACCGCTACCTATGAACTCCAAAGCTGAATTCTGCTTAAAAGACAACTGCTCCATCCTGTTAGCTACAGAGACGAACGCTATAAATATGCCTTGAATATTGAGGGGAAGAGAAACATCATGGAGTGACTTTCGAGGCGCTACCGCCACTTTTAGATTCAGGAGGAGGCGCCGCCGCGGGATTTTTCGCCCCAGACCTGGAGTCAGTGACATAAAATCCGGGCCCTTTAAATATTATCGGCACTGGAGAGAAAACCCTCCTGGCACTCCCCTGACACACAGGACATGTAGCTATCGATTTATCATTAAAAGCTTGCCGCAACTCAAACGTTGATTCACACTCATCACACTTATATTGATAAATGGGCATTTCTATTCCTCACCGGCAGTTTCTTGCAGCTCTTCTGCAATGTTCTCATGAATCTGCCCTTCAACAGGCTCCTGAGTCTCCACCTCTTCTTCTTCCAAAATAGGCCCCACCTGCTTATCCAACGCCACCTCTGATAATACGGGCTCAATTACCTGGAAGTCCCCATTCAAGTCAACAGACCCCTTTTCAAAATCAGGCCTGTGAGCATCAAGCACATGTTTATCCCAGCAATACCCGTGTACGTAAGCACCACAAGAACAATGAAAAATTACTCTATCGAAGGGCAAAGGATTCCCGCACACAGCACAATTCATCTTGCTACCTCCTGTATCTATTATACCTTTGAATGAGCTTCCAAAAGGTTAATTATAGTCACATTGCCATATCATATCAAGCGCGTGTACTGAATCCACGACTCCTCCCACAGAGTTCACCTTGCCATACAGAAAACTCTGTTCGGTCGAAGGCAAAATCCAGGTTTTATATTCCTTCACCTGCGGACTGCCAGACTCTCTAATATACGTATACGCAACATATTTATAGCTTAAAAATTGTATGCCATATCTAAAGAGTCTTGACACACGGCGCAGTTTTACCTTGACAAGTCTCCCCTTTAATCCTATGATAAATGCTCAGTTTTGGCAGGAGGTGATTATTTATGAGCGAGGTAAGACCGGTGCAGTCATACACCCCAGAGGAAATACTCTCTTTCGATCGCATCAAGAGAGCCATGACTTCTCGTGTCCTGGACCAGATAGAGATTTTATGGCAGGGAAAGGAGCCTATCAACGCTGAAGTAATAGGCAAAATTATCACCGACGAGTGGCAGAAAGTTAAGGAATCCGTGCGTTCCTCTCCCGCTGCAAGGGAAGCATTCCGCAAATACTTAGAACGCACTGTAGCAGAGCAAATAGACAAGATAATGAAAGACGGTCAGTCCGAGTTGGAATCGCTGGGCGTCGTAGAAAAGAGTTTGTAGTTTGCCCAAGCAGAACAAGAATAATCACGTTAGCTCGGCTGACAGGGAGATAGAGGCAGAGCAGATCTCCAAGCGTCTGGCTATGCTGGATCGCAGGCTGGACAATATGGATTCTGTAATTACCTCGCTGGTAGAAAGGATAATGGGGAAACCACTCACTATGGAAGTAACCTGTCCCAAATGTGGAGAGGTCGTTCAGATCAACGTTATGAGCAGCACGAGGCTACGTGGCAAAGAAAAGATAGGCATGGGCGATTAGCTCAGTGGTTAGAGCGCTGCGTTGACATCGCAGAGGTCACTGGTTCAAGTCCAGTATTGCCCATTTCTCTATGTAAAAAGACCGATGTATCCAATCTATAAAAACAGGGAGGGTTGAGTTGCTCATCCCCGTGTTGCGATTCAAAATCCAATTCCAATCAGCGGGGGAAACTTAAAATGAAACCCGAAGAGAAAAACGAATATCTGGGAAAAATGCGCCACTCTGCTGCTCATATCCTGGCCCAGGCAGTGCAATCCCTTTTTAGCGGAGTCAAATTTGGCATAGGTCCGGCGATTGAAAACGGTTTCTATTATGACTTTGAGCTGCCGCGACCGCTAACGCCGGAAGACCTGCCCGTAATCGAAGCCAAAATGAGGGAGATCATCCACGATGGTCAGCCCTTCACGAAGGAAGAACTCAGCAAAGAAGAAGCGCGTCACATCTTCGCAGGGCAGCCCTTCAAGCTGGAACTCATCACCGAACTCCCCGACAAAATGGTAACTATCTACAGACAGGGCACCTTCACCGACCTGTGCCGTGGTCCCCATGTCGCTTCTACCGGGGATATCAAGGCATTCAGCCTTACCCACATAGCAGGAGCTTACTGGCGGGGAGACGAAAAAAATCCCATGCTACAAAGAGTCTATGGCATTGCCTTTGAGACAAAGGATGAGCTTCAAAGCCACCTGGCACTCGAAGCTGAAGCCGCCAAACGGAACCACAGAAAACTGGGCAGGGAGCTCGACCTTTTCAGTATTCACGATGAGATTGGCCCCGGACTGATCTGCTGGCATCCCAAAGGCTCTATAATTCGACAGGTCGTCGAGGATTTCTGGAAAGCAGAACACATCAAACGTGGTTACAGCATCGTCTACACCCCTCACATTGCCAAGCTGGATTTATGGAAAACCAGCGGACACTGGGATTTTTATCGAGAGTATTTGTACCCCCCCATGAAGGTTGAGGGACAACAATACATGCTCAAACCCATGAACTGTCTGGGCCACATTCTAATCTTCAAGAGCCAGACGCGCAGCTATCGCCATTTGCCTTTGAGATACGCTGAATTGGGCACAGTTTACCGCTATGAAAGAAGTGGCGCACTGTATGGACTCGCCAGAGTGAGGGGCTTCACCCAAGACGACGCCCACATTTTCTGTCGCCCCGACCAGATTGAAGGCGAGGTAGCAGAAGTCCTGAATCTAGCCCAATTCATGATGCATACTTTTGGTTTCCACGACTACGACGTGTTTCTATCAACCCGGCCTGAAAAATATGCTGGCTCCCTTGAAATGTGGGAGGAATCGACGGCATCGCTCAGAAATGTTCTGGAACAGCTCAACATGGACTACAAAATAGACCCTGGTGAGGGAGTTTTCTACGGGCCCAAGATCGATATCAAGCTTAAAGATGCGTTGGGGCATACCTGGCAAGGTCCTACCATTCAAGTTGATTTCAATTTGCCATTACGCTTCAACGTCTGCTATATTGGTGAGGATGGCCAGGAACACAGCGCAACCATGATACACCGCACAGTTCTGGGAAGCATGGAGCGCTTTTTGGCTTGTCTTATTGAGCATTATGGAGGAGCTTTTCCTGTGTGGCTATCACCCATTCAAGCTATGGTGATTCCCATAGCTGATCGCCATGTGGACTATGCCCGTGAAGTGGAGAATGAGCTGTCTCAGGGTGGAATTCGCGTTCAAGTTGATGACCGCTCAGAGAGAATGAACCTGAAAATCAGAGAGGCTCAGGTAGAGAAAGTTCCCTACATGCTTATAGTGGGAGATAAAGAAGTAGCTTCACATGGCATTTCAGTAAGGTTGTTAAATGGTAAAGATGCCGGTTTGGAAAGCATACAGAGCGTAAAAGACAGAATAAAAATAGCTATAGAGGCTAAATCTCAAGTCGCACTGGAGGCAGTAAACAATAGTTAAACAATTACCAGTTAACAGAAGAATCAGGGCCAAAGAAGTTCGGCTTATAGGGGGAAATGGCGAGCAACTGGGGATAGTGCCTCTGCCACAAGCATTGCGGCTTGCCTGGGAGGAAGGTCTTGACCTGGTAGCAGTAGCCCCAACAACAAATCCTCCGGTATGTCGCCTCCTTGATTATGGCAAGTACAAGTACGAGCAAACAAAAAAGGACCGCAAGGCCAAGCAAGGTCAAAAATTCGGCCTGTTGAAAGAGGTGCGCTTCAGGCCAAGAGTTGAAGAACACGACCTGCAGGTCAAGGTAGGAACAGTCAGGAAACTGCTGGAAGAGGGAAACAAAGTAAAGATTAGAGTTAGATTTAGAGGACGAGAAATAATCTATCCCGAGCAGGGGTGGAATGTATTACAGAAGGTAGTAGAAATATCGAAAGATATATCTACTGCAAGCACCGGACTCAGAGAAGGCAGAAATATGAGTATTGTCCTATCTCCCGTTCTCACTAGAAAACCTAAGGAGGCCAAACAAGATGCCAAAACTCAAGACTCATAAAGGAGTAAAGCGCCGCTTCAGCATAACAGGCAGCGGGAAAATCATGCGGGTTAAATGTGGCAAAAGTCACTTAAGAAGGAAGAAAGCTGCCCGGACCAAAAGACTTTATGATGAAATGATACCTGTTGCTGCAGCAGACAAGAAAAAAATCAGACGGCTTATGCCTTACTCATAGTCAAAGCCTTAAGGAGGAAACCATGCCACGAGCTAGAAGCGGAAAACCTACTCATAGAAGACATAAGGCGGTGCTGGATTTAACCAAGGGGCACCGGGGAAAGCGTCATAACCTCTACGCTAGAGCTCATGACTCCATGCTGCATGCCCTGCATTATGCTTACTGTCACCGCCGCGAAAGAAAAGGTGACTTCAGGAGATTGTGGATTATTCGCATTAACGCTGCAGCCAGAGCCAACGGACTTTCATACAGTGAGCTCATGGCCAGCCTGAAGAAATCAAATATAAAACTGAATCGCAAGATATTGGCTGAAATGACAGTTAATTCGCCGGAGGATTTCGCTAACCTGGTATCTTCGGCGAAAATGAATTGAATGCTAGAGGAACTGGAAAAACTCCAACTGCAGGCCTTCGCCGAACTGGAAAGTGCTGTTGACTCCAGGGAGTTGGAGCAATGGCGAATATGCTATCTCGGTAAGAAGAGCCGTCTGACCCAGGTTTTGCGCTCTCTATCCACTCTGCCCCTGGATGAACGGCGAAACACAGGTGCCCGTGCCAACACCATCAAAAAATCCCTTGAGAATGCGCTGGAGGAAAGAGGGCATTCTCTTGAGACTTCTCGCCTCGTTCTTTCCCTGGAAAACAAAAGAGTTGATATCACGCTGCCAGGGTATCCCATGCCCATCGGGCGATCTCATCCCACCACCCAGACAATAGAAGAGATCTGTCAGGTATTTCAAAAGATGGGATTCCAGGTCTTCGAAGGTCCGGACGTGGAGTGGGATTACTATAATTTTGAAGCTCTAAACATACCAGCAGACCATCCAGCGCGCGATATGTTCGCTACCTTCTGGATAGATTCTAACAGGGGCAAAAGGAACAGGCTCCTGCGCACTCACACTTCCCCCATGCAAATAAGGGTCATGGAGCACACCCCACCTCCCATAAGAATAATAGTACCAGGGCGGTGTTACAGGTACGAGGCAACCGATACCACGCACGAATCCATGTTTTACCAGGTAGAAGGCCTGGCAGTAGATAAAAATATCACCATGGCTGACTTGAAGGGCACCTTATTCGATTTCTGCCGCTGTATTTTCGGAGAAGAAAGAAAGGTGCGCTTCCGCTGTGATTACTTCCCCTTTGTCGAGCCCGGGGTAGAAATAGCTATCGAATGCCTCGCCTGTCATGGAAACGGCTGCCGCATATGCGGTTATAGCGGCTGGATAGAAATTCTCGGTGCCGGCATGGTCAACCCCGATGTCCTCAGGAGAGTTGGTATTGACCCCGAAGTCTACTCCGGCTTTGCCTTTGGGCTGGGAGTAGAGCGAGTTCCCATGCTTCGCTACGGGATTGACGATATACGCCTGTTTTACAACAACGACATCAGATTCCTGAGACAGTTCTAAATTCGAGTGATAAGTTTTTTGCAGGAGTAAATGTGAAAGTCTCGCTAAGCTGGATCAAAGATTACGTTGACCTCACGCTCACTCCCCGTGAGCTGGCAGAGAAACTAACCATGGCAGGACTGGAGGTCAATGCGATAGAAACTATCGGCGGCACCTGGGACAACATCGTGGTAGGACAGATAGAAACTATAGACCCTCACCCCAACGCCGACCGGTTAAGACTGGTCACCGTCAACACGGGCAAAGACTCAATCACCGTGGTCTGCGGCGCTCCCAACATTATGCCATCACAAAAGGTGGCCTTTGCCTCCTTAGGTGCGCGCTTAAGGGATGGGCATACGGGGAAGAGCGAGATACTGAAAACAGCTAAAATCCGGGGCGTCGTTTCTACGGGCATGATATGCTCCGAGATGGAACTGGGCATTTCCGACGACCATGAAGGCATCCTGGTTATGTCGCCAGAAGCTCCTGTGGGCATGTCTCTCGAAGAATACCTGGGAGACACCATTCTCAACCTTGAGATAACACCCAACCGCCCTGACTGCATGTCTATAATCGGCATCGCCCGCGAAATTGCCGCGCTCACCGGAGAGGAACTGCATCTGAGTGAAACCCCTTATGAAGAAAGCGGCACTACCATAGATTCCCAGGTCTCTGTTGATATAGCCGAGCCTGACCTCTGCCCCCGATACTGTGCCAGCCTAGTCAGGGGAGTAAAGTCAGCCCCTTCGCCCGATTGGCTACAACAACGTCTAAGGAACTGCGGCATGCGTCCCATCAGCAACATAGTCGATATTACCAACTATGTGATGCTGGAATACGGGCAACCTCTCCATTCATTTGATTATCACAAACTCAGCAAAGGGAAAGACACATCTCCGACGCAGGTTATCGTCCGCTGTGCCAGAAAAGGCGAATCAATGACTTCTCTGGATGAAGTCGAGCGCACCCTCAATGCCAGTACTCTGGTCATCGCCGATAGAGAAAAACCCGTCGCCATTGCAGGAATCATGGGGGGAAGGGATGCCGAAGTTACTGGAGAAACCAGCGCCATTCTCCTGGAGTCGGCAAACTTCGAACGGATCGCCATCAGAAGAGCAAGCAGTGATTTCCAGCTGCGCAGCGAGGCTTCCATACGATTCGACAAGGGGCTGAATCCCGGTTTGACCATGCCTGCGCTGAAACGAGCCACACAACTGATGCTGGAGCTGGCCGGCGGTGAAGCAACCAGAGGCACAATCGACGTCTACCCGGCGAGAGCAAAGGCCGAACCCATCATATTTCCCACCTCGCAGGTAGAAAGACTTACCGGAATGAAAATATCCCACGACCAAATCACTCAAACGCTAACCTCTCTGGGCTTTGATTGTGAGGAAACCTCGCCTTCTCAAGTGTCGGTATCCGTGCCCTACTGGCGAAGCGATATCAAATCCAGCGCTGACCTGGTAGAGGAAGTTACCCGCATAGTCGGCTATGACAAGGTCCCCCTGACCAGGCTCAGCTCTCCCCTGCCTCCAGAGCAAGCAGCATCAGGACGCGATTTTATTCACAAGATACGCTCCAGCCTGGTCGGTTTTGGCCTCCAGGAAATACTATCCTACTCGCTGGTCAGCCTGGAGAATTTGCAACATCTTTTTCCTTCACGCGAACTAAAGGTGCTGCCAGTAAAAGTTGCCAATCCCATGACAAGAGAGCAGGAATACCTGCGCACCAGCTTGAGAGCTGGACTCCTGTCCACGCTGTCGCGCAACCAGCGACATGGTTCCGGTGGCCTGGAGCTGTTCGAAATTGGCAAAGTATTTATGCCACAGGAAGACGATTTGCCTCGAGAAGAAGAACAGCTTTGCATCATACTGAGCGGTTCGGAAGGGGAACCGTCCTGGCATGGCAACAACAAACCAGTTGACTTCTTCCACGCCAAAGGAATCGTGGAAGCACTGGCGAATCAAATGGAGATAAAGGTACAGTTTGAACCATGTGATGACGAAGGACTGGTTCAGAGAGTAAGTGCCAACGTCAGCGATGAAAATGGCAAACTGGGGGTAATAGGGCTCTTACACCCCAGAGTAACAGAGGCTTTTGAACTTTCCTGCGAAGCTTATCTGATAGAAATCGACCTCGAGAGAGCCCGTCGTAACGCTGGCAGGCCAAAGGCGTACCAGACAATATCAAGATTTCCCATAGTCCCACGGGATATCGCACTCATAGTGAATGAGGAGACAACCTATCAACAAATAACTGACATCGTGCAGAATTTTCCCCTGGTAAAGGAAACAGTCCTCTTTGACCTCTACAGAGGGGAGCAAATACCGCAGGGCAAAAAATCTTTTGCATTGCGCATCACCTATCAATCGCCAGGACGGACCCTTACCGATGAAGAAGTAGAACAGGTCCAGAAACAAATGCTGGACAAGCTAAACCAGAAATTGAGCGCCATCCTGCGAAGCTAGCGAACACTTGTGGTTGGGGCACAACTGCAAAACCCCTGCTCATGGTCTCCCGGATACTTCTCTTTCATCCAGCAATTTGCGAACTTCAGCAGCTATACCTTCCACAGGCAGCAACTGAGCTTTTTTCTCCGTACGCCATTTCGCTTCTATGGTCTGGTTTTTCAACGTTCGTGGGCTCACTGTCAGCCGCAAGGGCACCCCAACGAGGTCTGCGTCGTTAAACTTGATTCCAGGAGACTCATCACGGTCATCAAAGAGAACATCTATTCCAGCGCTCTGCAATTCCAGATAAAGCCTCTCTGCTGCAGAAGAAACTTCGGGGTCATCCAGGTAGAGCGGACAGAGATAAACCTGATAGGGCGTCACCGACATCGGCCAGATGATGCCTCTCCCATCATGGCTGTGCTCTACAATAGCTGCCATCAGTCGCCCTACCCCAATACCATAACAGCCCATAACTACAGGTTTAGACGCGCCATCACGATCCAGAAAAGATGCGCCAAATTTTTTGCTGAACAACGTGCCCAGCTTAAATATGTGCCCCACTTCGATGCCATGCGTTGATAACAACTTGCCATCACATCTGGGGCAGCTATCTCCCGAACGAGCTAAGGCAATATCCGTCACGATATCGGGCTGAAAATCTCTGGGGTAATTCACATTTTTGAGATGGTACCCCCGTTTATTGGCGCCAGCAATAAAATTAGCTCCACGGGCTATGGAATCATCGGCAACAATTTTTATTCCCCTGACATTCACAGGTGAGGCGAACCCGGCCACCACACCTGTTTTTTTCACCTCTTCCTCCGTAGCGAGGCGTAACTCCTCACATCTCAGTGCATTTTTCAGCTTGGTCTCATTCACGTCCATGTCTCCTCTGATAACAGCGAAAACAAACTCACCATCAGCAAAATAAAACACCGCTTTAAAAGTCCGCTCCGGCAATACCCCCAGAAAACTGGCCACCTCTTCTATGGTCTGCGCCTCCGGTGTGGCTACTTCCTCAAGAGGCAAGAGACTCACGCTATTCACTGTCTTTTTGAAACCCTGAGCTTTCTCTGCATTGGCGCTATAGCCACAATCCGGACAATAGATGATTTTGTCATCGCCCGTGTCAGCTACGACCATAAATTCGTGGGAGTCCTTACCTCCTATGGCGCCACTATCAGCTTCCACCATCAATACAGGCAGGCCAAGGCGAGCGTAAAGGTTTTCATAAGCACGCGCCATCCTCTCATAGTTTTCATCCAGGCCAGCCTCATCGATATCGAAGCTATAGAGGTCTTTCATAAGAAACTCACGGACCCGCAACAATCCACCGCGGGGACGGGGTTCATCGCGAAATTTGGTCTGTATCTGATAAAGCAGCAAGGGCAGGTCGCGGTAGCTTTGCACATACCTGTGGACAAGTTCACTGATGACCTCTTCGTGGGTGGGACCCAGAGCAAGCTTATGCTCCTTGCGATCAACCAGGGTGAACAGAGATTTGCCAAAGGAGGTGAGTCTTCCCGATTGAAGCCAGAGTTCAAAAGACTGCAATACCGGGAGCAAGACTTCCTGCCCGCCAGCTCTGTCCATTTCTTCTCTGACGATATCCTCTATTTTTCTCAGCACCCTCCGACCGAGGGGCAAGAAAGCATAAATCCCAGCGGATTCCTGAGCAATCATACCTGCCCTGAGCAACAATTGGTGGCTGATGCTCTCTGCTTCTGAAGGAACCTGCCGCAATGTTTTGCCAAAAAGCCGTGACGAACGCATTATGTCAACTCCCGATACTTAAATTTTTACCATCCTGCTTCATTTTTTCTCTCAAGAAGGGAATCTATTTCCGCCTTCAAGGCCTCCAAAAGGTCTTCCTTTGGCACCGTTCTTATCACCTTGCCCTTCCTAAATATGATACCCTTGCCTCTGCCTCCTGCAATGCCTACATCAGCACCTCTGGCTTCACCCGGACCATTAACCACGCATCCCATAATGGCCACTTTGATTGGCTTACGCGCTTTTTCCAGATACCGGTCCACCTCAGGAGCCAATTTAAGCACATCTATCTCCGCCCGGCCACAGGAGGGACAGCTCACCAGGGTCACCCCGCTCCGGCGCAATCCCAGAGCCTTCAGAATCTCGTAAGCGGCAACTACCTCTTCACAGGGGTGAGCACTGAGCGAAACGCGGATGGTATCCCCGATACCTTTATAAAGAAGCACCCCTACCCCTATGGCGCTCCGTATGGCTCCCGCTCGAGGAAGTCCTGCCTCGGTGATACCCAGATGCAGGGGATATGGAATCCTGTCAGCAATCATTTCATAAGCTTCAATCGTAGCTGGCACATCGAAGGCCTTGAGAGCAACCTTGATCAGATTAAAATCCAGCTCTTCCATTAACTCCACCTGCCTCAAAGCTGCATCGACCATCCTCCGGGATAAAGGCTCTTCAGCCTCGAAGTTCGCAGGGAGGCTGCCCGCATTTACGCCAACCCTGATGGGTATTTCCCTCTCCCTGGCCATAGTTACCACCATGGCAATTTGTTCCCTCTTGCGGATATTGCCCGGATTGAGCCGTAGTCCATCGACTCCAGCCCGCAACGCAGCTAGAGCCAAACGGTAATCGAAGTGTATGTCCCCGATGAGCGGCAAAGACGTCTCTCTCTTTATACCTGAAATGGCCTCAGCGGCCTCCACGTCAGGAACAGCTAGGCGCACTATCTCGGCGCCACAATCCTCCAGCTCCTTAATTTGCCTCACGGTGGCTGCAATATCGCGGGTATCGGTATTAGTCATAGATTGCACCGAAATTGGAGCACCACCACCAACAATGATGTTGCCGATTCTTAAGGGTACAGACGTTCTCCGGCTCAAAGTATAAAGTTTCCTCCTGTGATGAGACGCAGTATATCGTTGAAGGTTATAGCTACTGCCAGGGAGACTATCAACACAGTGCCTATAGTATAGGCCAACTTTATTGCCCTGGGCGAAAGGCGCCTGCCCCTCCTGATTCCCTCGATAAGTGCTACCAGCATCCCTCCCCCATCCAGGGGGGGAACAGGGAGGAAATTAAACAATCCAAGCCCCATACTGATGAGACCTGCCATAAATAGTAAATTGCCCCAGCCCATCACTTTCACAGCTTCAACGGTTAATTGCCCGGCTCCCACCGGCCCCACCAGTGCTTTATCAGGTTCCGCCTTAATTAAAGGAATAGATTCCACTATCAAAGCGGGGAAGTTGGCGACGTAACCGGCTCCCAGATATACAGCCCGCCATAAGGGAAGATTCCTCTGTTCAATTCGTGCCCCGTCCACCCAGAGCATACCGAGCCCCATCGTTTCCGGCTCAATCCGGGCATCTCCATCAACAAGGGCACTGTCGATGCTGGCCTGCAGCCATTCATCCTCACCACGATACAGAGACAGCTCTATCTCATCACCACTCTTAACCGAATCGAGCGCAGCGCACATGCTTTCTTCGCTATACACGGGCTCTCCCCCGATACTTAAGATGGCATCCTCTGGCTCGATACCAGCTTCACCCGCCGGCGAATTCTGCTCCACCACCTTCACCATATTCCGGCAAAGCAGGACTCCCATGGTCCACCTCTGCAGAGTGACGTCAAAACTGGGTTCCAAGTTGCATGTCTTCCGGGAATCATCCCTTTGCAGGAGCAGCGTAATCTCTTTTCCCTCCTGACCGGAATTCATCATCTGCTGCATATTTGCCCATTCACGGACAGGCTGGCCATCGATTTCAAGTATTATATCTCCAGGCTCTAGACCTGCCCCTGCCGCAGGCGAGCCAGCCATCACGGCATGTACCATAGCTCCATCACTGACTATCACTTGCGTCGGCAGCATAAAAAAGGCGCTGAGAAAGATGACGGCGAGAACCATATTGGCCAGTGGGCCAGCAGCATAAATCCACAGCCTGGTCCAGGGCCCTTTACCAGCCAAACCGCGCGGTATCTCGGGATCATTCTCGCCGGCAGTTTTAACAAAAGCGCCGGCAGGTATGGCGTTTAGCGAATATAAAGTCTCGCCGCGCCGAACGCCAAAGAGCCGGGGGGGGAAGCCCAGCCCGAATTCTTCTACCTTTACTCCAGCCCGCTTAGCGGTGACAAAATGCCCCAGCTCGTGAATAGAGATGGTAATGAGAAGACAAACGACAAATATGAGAAGTATAAGACCGATTTCCATTTCTTATCCCGTCCCTTGATCCTGCTCAATTCACGGCGCTCTCAGCCGTTCCCAGAATCTTTATTACGGAGGCAGCATAGTTTCGCGCCCAGGCATCAGCTGCCAGTATTTCCTCCATCGATGGATGCGCAATGCCTTGATGTTGCTCCAATGTCATTTGAACTATCCTGGCTATATCAGTAAAAGCTACTTCCCGTTCCAGAAAGAGCTTCGTAGCTATTTCATCGGCAGCGCAAAGCACCGACGGATAAGTCCCGCCTTTCTTGCCAGCATCCAACGCCAGCTTAAGGCAAGGAAACTTATCATAGTCTATCTCCTCCAGGGTCAGCGTATGCAATTTAGTCCACTCGAGACGCGGCAAGCGGTCATTGAACGGACGATGTGGAAACATGAGAGCACATTGAATAGGCAATCGCATATCGGTGGCTCCAAGCTGAGCCTTGATGGAGCCATCGGCGAATTCCACCAGAGAATGGATGATGCTTTGACGATGAACCAGCACCTTAATTTTCTCGAAAGGAACGCCAAAGAGCCAGTGAGCTTCAATAACTTCCAGCCCCTTGTTCATCAGGGTGGCAGAATCAATAGTAACCTTCTTTCCCATCTTCCACGTAGGATGACGCAGAGCTTGCTCCACGGTTACCGCCTCCAACCGGGACTGTGAATAGCCGTAGAAGGGACCTCCAGAAGCAGTCAAAAGAATTCGATATATTTCTGTGTCCTCGCCCTGTAAACATTGCCATACGGCATTGTGCTCACTATCAATGGGGAGAAGGCGCACACTATGAAGGGCAGCTTCGCTGCTGATGATTTCACCGGCCATTACCAGCACCTCTTTATCAGCCAGGGCCACCGTCTTGCCCGCCTTTATGGCTGACAGCGTAGGATTCAAACCTGCCTTACCTGACGTGGCCACAATTACGAGGTCGACTTCAGGCAAACAGGACATCTCCTCCATAGACAAAAACTCCCCCTCACAACCAACCTCGACTCCAGCCTGGGAAAAGAACACCTTTGGATGGAATTCCTCTATTTGTCTGCCAAGAAGCTCCCCGTTTCTCCCTCCAGCCAGCCCCGTAACTTCAAAACAGTCAGGAAAAGCACGCACCACATCCAGAGTCTGCTGTCCTATTGAACCTGTAGACCCCAGGAGAACTATTTTTCTTACACGATCCATAGCACGTAATAGTATACCACCGGCCCAACGAAGATGAGGCTATCGAAGCGGTCAAGAATTCCACCATGACCAGGAAGGAACTTACCCGTATCCTTTACACCCGCATTACGCTTAAGCATGGACTCAACAAGATCGCCAAGCTGGGCGAAAACGCTGATAAGGCAACCAATAAGTATCACTTGCCAGTATTCCACAGGAAGGACAGATATAGAATTGAGGATCATAGCTACTACGACAGCAGTCAGTACAGCACTCAGCAATCCCCCTGAAGCACCCTCCCACGTTTTACCTGGACTTATAGATGGCGCCAACCTGTGCCTCCCCCATTTCCTCCCAATAAAAAAGGCTCCCGTATCATTAGCAAACGCAGTGAACAGAGCCAGATATACCCAATCCCTTCCCCCGTCCATGATGCGCAAATTCATCCAGTAGCTGAGCATCCATCCAACGTAAACAACACCCGCCACCAGCCATGCCCACTTAGGGAAAGCCCCTTCCCGAGGATTCTGGAACAGAACCCAAATGAGGGAAATCAGCACCGCAAATGTCATTATCGCAGGCAGGAAGTTAACGACCGTGCAGTGAAAAATTAAGGGGGCCATGGCAACCAGCATCGACCACAACAGACCGAAGTAAATTAGAGAGCGATTTATGAGGTTGCCCTGTGTTAGAACAGAGGGAGATATAGTTACCTGATAAAATTCAAGGGTGCCTGCCAGAACAACAGCTGCGACAAATAAGCCAAACCAGAGATGACCAAACCAGGTAACCAGAACAAGCAGGGGCACACCCACAACGGCACAAACGATTCTCTGCTTAAGCATAACTGCATTGTAACAGTTTTAAGACCACCGGTGGACTATTGTTGTATAGCTGAAAGAAACAAACAGGAGAAGCCCATCATTCAACTTCGAGATTTACCGGGAGGAGCAGGAAACAAGAACTGAACACTTATACTTCCTTTATCTCTCTTTCTCTGTCCTGCCCTATCTTATCCAGTTTATCGATAAAGACATCGCTGAGCTCACTAATGCGTTTAACGAACTCTTTACAGTGATCCTGGGATATCGCCTTATCCTTCTCCATCTTCTTCGACCTCTCAACCCCTTCCCGCCTGATATTTCGAACAGTAATCCGGTGTTCTTCTACTCTCTTTGATATTAGCCTGGCCAGTTCAAGGCGCCGCTCTTCGCTGAGAGGAGGAATTGGAACCCTGAGCATGCCTCCATCATCCTGAGGATTGAGCCCAATGTTAGCCTTGATGATGGCTTTCTGAATATCCTTCGACGCAGCACGGTCCCAGGGTTGAATGGTAATCAAGTCCGCCCTGGGTACAGATATGCCGGCAAGTTGCTGCAACGGAACCGAAGCACCATGATAGCTAACTATGATACCTTCTACCAGCGATGAGGCAGCTCTTCCTGTATGAACAGAGCTCAACTCTTTTGCCAGGCTGTCCACCGCCCGCTGCATTTTCAGACTTAGCTCAGTCAGTAATTCTTGCACTAAGACTCTGCCCTCCTGCTCTTCTCCCCCAGCGACAGCGGCTGGAACTAAAAAACTAACAGCCTATCTCGAACCTGGCAAACCTCTTTACCCGAATGTTCTCGCCAACCATGGATATCATCTCGCTGATGATCTGCTGTACGCTTTTGGAGGCATCCTTGACAAAGGGCTGCTCCAAAAGACAGACGCTTTGCGGTGCTGATTGCTCCTCCGGAGGCATCTCCTCAGAAGCAACGTATTGAGGAGCAGCAGCAGCTATCTGCATAGCTATATCGTGCGCCAGGGTTCTGAACTCCTGGGTGCGAGCCACAAAATCGGTCTCACAATTCACTTCGACCAGCACTCCTATCCTGGCGGTGTGATGAACATAGGATTCTATCACTCCTTCAGATGCGGCATTCCCCCTCTTTTTATCCGCAATAGCCAGCCCCTTATCCTTTAGAACCGCAATAGCTCCCTCAACATCCCCATCCGTTTCCAGTAAAGCGCTTTTACAATCAAGCATACCCGCCCCTACCCTATCCCTGACCTCTTTTACAATTTGAGCAGAAATCACCATTTAAAATAACCTCGAAACTTAATTTTCTCCCGGTTCAAAGGTATAGGAACCCAAAATCCCAGATGTTTCTCCTTCTTCCTCCGGAGCCAGCTCAATAGATTCACTCCCCTCAACGATTTGCAACTTTTTACCCTCAAGCACGGCATCTGCCATTCTACTGCAGATCAATTTAATCGTCTTGATAGCATCATCATTGGCCGGAATTAGATAGTCGATGCCATCAGGATTGCAATTGGTATCCACGATAGCCACCACAGGAACATTCACTTTGATAGCCTCGGCCAGCGCAATTTTATCCTTCGTAGGATCAGTGAGAAAGATAGCCCCTGGAAGAGTAGTCATCTCCTTAAACCCGCCCATCTGATTATTCATTCGTAGAACTTCTTTTTCTATCTTCAATCTCTCTTTCTTGGTCAGCAGCGCAAACTCCCCTCTCTCTTCCTGATCTTCCAGACGAACCAGGTAATCTATGCGTGTTTGTATCGTGGCAAAATTGGTCAACATACCACCCAACCACCTCTGATTAACATAGCACATACCACATCTTTTAGCCTCATCCTCTATTATCTGCTGGGCCTGTTTCTTGGTGCCAACGAAAAGAACATTTTGCCCCTCCTCCACCAACCCTCTGACAAAATCACTTGCTTCACTTAACATCGTGACCGTCTTTTCCAGATCGATAATATGAATGTTATTACGCTGCGTAAAGATGTACTTACGCATACGGGGATTCCAATAGCTGGTATGATGCCCGAAATGGGCCCCTGCTTCCAGGAGTTCTTTCATTAAGGAGTTTTCTATCATGCTCTCAACACCTACCTGTGCTAACCCAGCACAGCGACGTTTAGTGTAACACAGCAGCAAGTGCAATGCAAAGAGAATGCCTTCATATGTCTGCTCCCTTAACCCACGGATTTGGCGAGCGGGCACTTATCTGTCATTGCACGGGGTAGTAGTAACAAAGCAATCTTCTACATACGGAACCCCACAGAGATTGACGGACCTTCAACTCGCAATAACATCACACTATTGATTTACACTCAAGGAAGATTTATATTATATACAGGAGGTATATAGAAATGGCAGAGTTAGAAGTTGGTAGAGTAACGGACTTTTTTGCCAAACCAGTAGTGGCAGGAATACAGCTAAGTGATACCCTGAAGGTAGGTGATAGAATTCATATCAAAGGTAGTACTACAGACATGGAACTTACGGTGAATTCTATGCAAATCGACCGCGTTGACATCGCCGAAGGCAAATCCGGCGACTCCGTAGGCATCAGCATTCCTGACAGGGCAAGACACGGAGACAAAGTCTACCGGGTCATGGAATAGATTTAATCACGTTTGCC
This sequence comes from Dehalococcoidia bacterium, assembly GCA_021162545.1. Lineage (GTDB taxonomy): Bacteria > Chloroflexota > Dehalococcoidia > GIF9 > AB-539-J10 > M55B177. The sequence continues at coordinate 21,678 of JAGGYM010000006.1, forward strand.
ATCTCAATAGCACTTACTGCAGCAATAAAGCCCTTGTTGCCTTCTTTAGTGCCGGCTCTCTGGATAGCTTGTTCCAGTGTATCGGCAGTGATTATACCCTGTATTATGGGCACGCCATTGTCCAGGTTTATCTTGCCCAGCGACCTGTTAACTTCAGCAGCCACATATTCGAAGTGTGGCGTATCTCCGCGGATCACAGCGCCGAGACATATTACGGCATTGTACTCCCCGCTCCTGGCCAATTTTTGCGCCACCAAAGAAATTTCCAGGCATCCTGGCACCCAGGCACTGTCAACATCACTCTCTTCAACTCCATGACGCAACAAGGCGTCTCTTGCTCCACTAAGCAACCTGGAGGTTATTAACTCATTGAAACGAGAAACGACTACGGCAAACTTAAGTCCCTTTCCCAGTAACAATCCCTCATAATTTTTAGCCATCTTTTCCTCCTTCTGGCGAGAGGATAAACCCCACGCCACAACTCTATGATTTAAAATTCAGGCATTTTAAGGTCACCTTAACTTCCCCCTGTAGCTGGAAGCTTGTGGCCCATCTTTTTCCTCTTGGTTTCCATGTAACGCTTATTATAAGGATTCAGCGGAACGATCAACGGCACGGTCTCCACTATCTTGATGCCGTAACTTTCCAAACCGATTACCTTCTTGGGATTGTTTGTAAGCAACCTGACATCATGCAACCCCAGATCAGCCAAAATCTGGGCACCTATGCCGTAATCTCTCAAATCGGCAGCAAAACCCAAAGCAACATTGGCCTCTACCGTGTCCATCCCTTCATCCTGAAGGGCATAAGCTCGAACCTTATTATGCAGACCAATGCCCCTCCCCTCCTGCCGCATATAAAGGAAGACTCCCCTCCCTTCCTCATCTATCTTCTGCATGGCCTGATCAACCTGATCCCCACAATCACACCGCAGACTGCCAAAAACATCCCCTGTAAGGCATTCACTGTGAACACGAACCAGCACCGGCGACTCACTCGTTATATCGCCTTTGACTAAAGCTACATGCTCATCGTTATCCACACTGCTCCTGTAAGCCATTACAGTAAACTCTCCGTGCCTGGTGGGCAAGTCAGCTTCAGCAACACAGCGCACCAGCTTTTCGTGCTTGCGCCGGTAGGCAATCAAGTCAGCAATGGTTACGATTTTGAAGCCAAATTCATCAGCCATCGCTTCGAGCACAGGCAGACGCGCCATAGTGCCATCCTCATTCATGATCTCGCATATAACCCCGGCAGGTTGAAAACCTGCCAGCCTGGTCAAATCAACGATGGCTTCAGTGTGGCCGGCCCTGACCAGGACACCTCCTTGCCTGGCACGGAGAGGAAATATATGCCCCGGGGATACCAGATCACCAGGTCTTGTACCTGGTGCGATTGCTGTTTTCACCGTCTGAGCACGATCAAACGCAGAAATGCCGGTAGTCACATTTTCCTTGGCTTCTATAGATACCGTGAAAGCTGTACAATGGCTCGAAGTATTGTTCTGAACCATCAATGGCACTCCCAATTCATCGAGCTTTTGTCCTGTAAGGGGCAAACAGATTAAACCACGCCCATGCACGGCCATGAAATTTATGGCCTCAGGGGTGACCTTCTCCGCGGCAATTGCCAGGTCCCCCTCATTTTCACGGCCCTCATCATCAACGATTATGACAAATCTGCCTGCCTTTATCTCTTCAATTGCCTCTGGAATAGTAGCTAGCATCTAAAACTCCTCCATAGATCATCTCATTTCAGAAAGTCCAGCATCAGGTCACGGTCCCCGCGTTCACTGAACTTCCTGACATACTTGGCAATAATGTCCGCTTCTAGATTAACTATGTCTCCGGGCTTCTTCTCCCCCAGAGTAGTGTTCTTCAGGGTATAGCCCACCAGAGATACAGTAAAGGAAAAACCGTCGAATCCGGCAACCGTGAGGCTGGCTCCATCGACGCCGATAAATCCCTTTTCGACGACATAAGCCATGATCTCCGCCGGCGCCGAAATTCTCATAATATGCGCGTCCCCTTCTGGGGTTACCTCAATTACCTTACCTGTATCATCAGCGTGTCCTGATAGTAAATGTCCCCCGAGGCGTCCCCCCATCACCAGAGCGCGCTCTATATTCACCCTGTCGTTGTAATGAAGCATTCCCAGGTTAGAACGACGCACCGTTTCCGGCATAACATCAACGCTAAAACCACTGGCATTCACGAAAGTGACCGTCAGGCAAACTCCATTGACCGCCACGCTATCGCTCACTTTTACATCTTCAAGAATCATGCTAGCTTCAATGGTCAGCCGCGGCTTCGCCTGCTTAACCACGCCCATTTCTTCAACTATACCGGTAAACATGCTCTCAATCCCCAAAAATCTCACCTTCGAAAACCGCTGTGTCTATATATATCCGCTAACCAACATGTTATCGCCAAACCGATCGAGGGAGACCCCCTTAAGATGCCACGCTTCAGCAATGCTGTCAATACCACGCCCCCCCACTGCTATCCTGGCTTCATTGCCTCCAATGATGACTGGCGCTATAAACGCCATCACCTTATCCACCAACCGCCGGTCAAAGAGCGACCCCAGAAGCTTGCCCCCTCCTTCTACTAGAACGCTAACGACCTTCCTTTCTCCCAGCACCTGAAGCAATTTCTCAATATTTACCAGGCCTTCCTCTCCTGGCAATTCTATTACCTCAGCTCCCACCTGAGCCAAGCGCTCTTTCTGCTTCCTTCCTAGAGACTCAGCTACAGCAAGCAAAACACACCCCGGATGGTCGAAAACATGAGAGTACGACGGCACTCTGCCATGGCTATCGACAGCAACGCGCAACGGCTGTTCCTTTCTCAGCCCACCCCTGCCACCACAACCGCTGCTCGTAAGGCGCGGGTTATCTGCAATAACTGTGCCTGCTCCCACCATTATAGCATCCACGGAATGACGCAGCATGCGTGCATACCTTCTGGCGTCGCTGCTGGTAATCCACTTGGAGTCACCCGTCCTGGTGGCTATTTTCCCATCAAGACTGGCAGCAAACTTAGCAATAACAAAGGGCTGTCCTGTAGTGATATATTTAACATAAGCTTCATTTATCCTGTAAGCCTCTTGCTGATACTCGCCCACATAGGTCCTGATGTGAGCATCGTTGAGCTGGCATATCCCCTGTCCTGAAACCACAGGGTTGGGATCAAGCATGGCAACATGTACCTCTGAGATATCAGCACCTATTATAGCCCCGGTGCAGGGAGGAGTGCGTCCATAATGACAACATGGTTCCAGAGTGACATACATGGTTGCCTTTCTGGCCGCAGCACCAGCCTGGCGGAGAGCCATCACCTCTGCATGGTCACCACCTGCTGGTTGCGTATATCCCATGCCAACAATAAACCCATCCCTGGCAACGACGGCTCCCACCGCTGGATTGGGACTGCTATACCCTACAGCCAGCTCGGCCAGAGAGAGTGCACATTCCATATAATTTACAGGTAGAGTTAACATTTAGAGCCACTCTCTGTCGAAACTCTGCACATCTCTCCGCTGCAGCATCACGGCAAGAAATCTACTTACTCAGGTGAAAAATGCACACAGGAAATCCTTAACTTCATTGCCCTCAGCGCCCCCTCTTCGATTGCGCGATTGCCAGACACCACCCTGGAGAGATTGTAGCATCGGGCCTGGCAAAGTGCAAAATGAGATGCTGCCCTGCTATAATGAATTAACGGGAAGTAATATCTATGGAAACTTCTGCTATCATCGCAGCACTGGTGCTTTTACTCATACTGGCATTCTGGATCAGGATCAAACGTCTGCGCAAAAATGTCAGTGAAGTCCTGGGGAAATTCCGCGAAAACGGAGCAATTAGAGAGAACAGGGCCAAACCGCTGGCCGACATGGGGCTCCGTTCCAAAGCTAAGTATGCCTTCTTGCTCCGAGACGGACAGGTAGAGGCCTTGACACAGCTCATGCGGCAGGGAATCGTCTGTCAGGCTGAGCGAGACGAGGAAAGCCAGGAGTTGAAATTTTACCTCGACGAGCAAAAATGCCCTAATCTATAGCTACACAACTTGGTGGAAAGAGCTTTTGAGACCTTCGACCACACCGCCGATGCGGGCATCGTTGCCTACGGAGTGAACATGAGGCAGCTTTTTACCAATGCGGCCATGGGCTTATTCAACTTGGTTGCCGACACATCGAGCATCGAGCATAAGCTGGAACGGCAGGTAGAAATACAGGACAGTGACAGCGAAAATTTGCTGGTAGCGTGGCTCAATGAGCTCATCTATCTCTTCGACGCTGAGCAACTCTTGTTCAGCGACTTCGAAATCGAAAGCTTGTCCGGCAACTGTCTCAAAGCCACCTGCTTTGGAGAAAAATTTGACCCTGCCAAACACAGATTAAAAACGGGAGTTAAGGCTGCCACCTACCATATGCTGAAAATAACCACAGACAGCAACGGTTACAGAACCAGGATAATCTTCGATATTTAGGAATTAATCATGACCCAATGGCAAGGGAAACTTTTCCCCATAGATAATTACCGCTGGCAAATTCCCCGGAACTACAAGGAGGGGATGAAAGTCCCCGGTTTAATCTATGCCAGCCAGGAAATGATGGCCTCCATTTGCAAAGAACAAACGCTGGAACAAGTCGCCAACGTCGCTTCTCTTCCTGGCATAGTCAAATATTCTCTAGCCATGCCAGATATCCACTGGGGCTATGGATTCCCCATAGGGGGCGTAGCGGCGATGGACTTAGAGGAAGGGGTAATTTCACCGGGAGGAGTAGGCTATGACATCAATTGCGGCGTCAGGATGTTACGCACCGATCTCCATGAAAATGATGTCAGGCCCAGGATCGACCGCTTAATCAATGAGCTCTACGATAACGTTCCCTCAGGGCTGGGTTCCGAGGGGAAGGTAAAGGTAAGCCAGAAAGAGCTGAAGAAACTGATGGTTGAGGGAGCACGCCGGGCAATAAAACTGGGCATGGGATTCGAAGATGACATAGAAACTACAGAGGAGAATGGATGTCTGGGAGGCGCCGACCCAGAAAAGGTAAGTGACAGGGCCATAAAGAGAGGTATGCCTCAAGCGGGCACGCTGGGCTCAGGAAACCACTTCCTCGAAATTCAAGCAGTGGAGGAAATCTTCGACCCCCATGCTGCCAGCGTCATGGGCATTAGTGAAATCGGACAGGTTTTGATCCTGATCCACACCGGTTCCCGCGGTTTCGGCCACCAGGTTTGCACCGACCACCTGCGCGTCATGGAGAAAGCAGTTATTCAATATGGAATAGAGCTCCCTGACCGACAGCTTGCCTGTGCCCCCATCAATTCCAGAGAGGGCAAGAACTATCTGGCAGCCATGGCATGCGCTGCCAATTATGCCTGGTTTAACCGGCAATGCATTGCCCACTGGACCAGGGAAAGCTTCTGCAAAGTCCTCGGCAAAAGCGCTGAGGAACTCGGGATAAGACAGATATATGATGTCGCTCATAACATCGCCAAGATAGAAGAACACGTAGTAGGTGGACAGATGATGAAAGTATGTGTACATCGCAAAGGAGCCACCCGGGCTTTCCCTCCCGGGCATAAAGACATCCCTCAAAGGTATAAGGAGATAGGACAACCGGTGCTTATTCCTGGTGATATGGGGCGCTGCTCCTTCATAGCAGCAGGAACGCAGAAAGCGATGGAGGAAACCTTTGGCTCCACATGCCACGGTGCAGGGAGGGTGCTCAGCCGTAGTGCCGCCAGACGAAGCATCAGCGGCAGGGACGTAGTTCACGAGATGCAGAAGAGAAACATTACCATCAGGACAGGAGACATTTCTTCACTGGCAGAAGAGGCATCTCTGGCCTATAAGGACGTCACCGAGGTAATTGACGTCGTTCACCAGAGTGGGATCTCCAGAAAAATAGCCAGAACGGTGCCCCTGGGCGTTATCAAAGGCTAACACCAGCAACATAATAAGAAGACCATAACGAGAAGGAGGCTCCAGGTTCCTAACGCAATCCGGGGCGGACCTGTTCTAGTTGGGCTTCCCCTGTTTCACCAGCCAGTATTCTATGCTGTCTGCCAGTGCCAGCCAGCTGGCCTCAATGATATTGGCCGAGCTGCCCACCGTCCGCCAGTGTTCCCCGCCGTCACTAGAATCGATCAGCACGCGGACCTTGGCAGCAGTCCCGGCAGTTTCTTCCAGGATTCGCACCTTGTAGTCCGTAAGAGTTACAGCAATCAGATCAGGATAAAACTGGAGTAAAGCCTTGCGTAGAGCTTGATCCAGCGCATTCACCGGGCCATCTCCCTCAGCAGCCGTATGCACTACCTTACCATCCACCCTGACCTTAATTGTAGCTTCTGACAGCAATTCTTCAGTATTCCCGCTAAGGGGAAGACGGCGACGGCTCTCCACTACCACCATGAAATCAACCAGCTCGAACGGTGGCTGATAGGCAGATTGAGTCCGGCGAAGCAAGAGATCAAAAGAAGCTTCAGCAGTGTCGTATTGAAAGCCCTGGCTTTCCAGTGCTTTAACCTGCCTGAGAACCTTTCCAACTTCTTTACTCCCGAGAGGGGGTAAGCCAAACTCACTGGCTTTATAAATGACACTCCTCTTGCCCGCCAGTTCAGAGATAATGACCTGCGGGCGATTGCCCACCAGCTTGGGGTTAATGTGCTGGTAGCTATCCTGCCACTTCATCAAACCGGAGACATGTATGCCCCCCTTATGGGCAAAGGCACTGGCCCCAACGTAGGGAAGCCGATTGTAGTGAGGTTGATTGGCAACTTCAGAAACAAAATGAGAGACATCGCTGAGTCTGGTTAACTGCTCTTTAGTGACACAATTGATATTCATCTTGAGCTTCAAGGTCGGGATAAGAGAACAAAGGTTGGTGTTACCGCAACGCTCACCATAGTTATTGATAGTCCCCTGGATCTGGATTATCCCCGCTTCAAAGGCAGCCAGAGAGTTTGCCACCGCAAGCTCGCTATCGTTGTGAGCATGAATACCCAGAGGAACAGAGGTCACTCCTCGAACATCACCGACAGCCTTCGTTATCTGCCGGGGCAAACTGCCTCCATTGGTATCGCACAGAACAACGCACTCAGCTCCAGAGGCTGCCGCCTGAACTGCTACCTCAAGCGCGTATCCAGGATTTGATTTATAGCCATCAAAGAAGTGCTCCGCATCAAAGAAAACCCCTACTCCCCTAGATTTAAGGTATTCTATCGAATCCGCAATCATTGCCAGATTTTCTTCCAGGGTAGTTTCTAAAACCTGTGTTACCTGTTTATCCCAGCTTTTGCCCACAATGGTAACCACTTCTGTTCCGGCTTCCAGAAGGGCCTGCAGGTTGGCATCCTCCTCTGCCCTGACTCCCAAACGCCTGGTACTGCCAAAAGCAACCAGCGTGGCATTATTCAGGTGCAACTCCTTCGCCCTGGAAAAGAACTCGGTATCCTTCGGATTGGAACCAGGCCAGCCGCCTTCAATGAAGTTGATGCCCAACTCATCCAGTTTCTGAGCGATCTTCAATTTATCCTCTGCAGAAAAGGAAATCCCTTCCTGCTGGGTGCCATCCCTCAGAGTTGTGTCGTAAATCTGCACCTTTCTCATCGAACGTTCCCCTTTTTCAGATATTCCATGAACGCTTCTGCTACCCTCCACCTTCTAAATCCTGTTTGCAATTACTTCCCCCACCTCCTTCGTCCCTACCTCAATTTTATTCTCCGACATGATATCACTGGTTCTGTATCCCTCTTCCAATGCAGCAAAAACGGCCCTCTCCACAGCCGCAGCTTCTACTTCCAGTCCAAAAGAGTGGCGCAGCATCATAGCCACGCTCAGGATAGTAGCGATGGGATTGGCTATGTTTTGCCCCGCTATATAGGGGGCGCTTCCATGGATCGGCTCATATAGACCAAAGGTTTTCCCTCGGGCAACTCCCGCCAAACTGGCTGAAGGCAACATTCCCATCGAGCCAGCCAGTACAGAAGCTTCATCTGTAAGAATATCACCAAACATGTTCTCCGTAACCAGGACATCCAGCCCTCCAGGGTTCTGGATGATCTGCATGGCACAGGCATCCACCAGCATGTGTTGTAGCTCAACATCAGGATAGTCAGCAGAAATCTCCATGGCGATTTGCCGCCACAAGCGGGATGATTGGAGGACATTGGCTTTATCTACCGAAGTTAACTTTTTGCGACGGCCACGAGCTATTTCGAAACCAACTCTCAATATCCGCTCGATCTCCGCCTCAGAGTAAGACAGCGTATCAACAGCCTGCCTCCCCTGAGGAGTCTGCCACTGTTTCTTGGGCTGACTGAAATAAAGTCCTCCGGTAAGTTCCCTGACGACCATTAAGTCAACCCCCTCTGCTATCTCCGGCTTAAGCGGAGTGGAGTTAGCCAGCACGGCAAAGGTCTTCACCGGCCGCAGATTGGCGAACACTTCCAGCCCCTTCCGCAGGGCCAGAAGGCCATCCTCAGGATGGACCCTGGCCTGAGGATCATCCCACTTTGGCCCCCCGACCGCCCCCAGCAATACGGCATCACATCGCCGGCACATATCCAGCGTCTTTTCACTCAAGGCCGTGCCGCAGGCATCTATGGCACAGCCACCCATGAGGTCCCACTGCAGGCGAAACTCATGTCCGAATTTCCCGCCTACTGCTTGCAGAACCTTTATCCCCTCATCTATGACTTCAGGCCCCACGCCATCACCAGGTAAGACCGCTATCTCAAATTCCATCTCTATCTCCCGGACAACCTGCCGCTGGTATATTCAATCAGCCCCCCGGCATTGATAATTTCCATCATGAACGCAGGATAGGGATTAGCTTTGAACACTTTTTGTCTGGACACATTGTTAATCTCACCCGTGGACAAATCCACCTCTACAAGATCGCCGTCTTCATTTTCTTCTGCCGCTTCATCGCACTCCATAAGGGGCAGGCCTATATTAACGGCATTGCGAAAGAAAATGCGCGCAAAGCTTTGAGCAATGACACAGGACACGCCGCAAGCTTTGATAGCCAGAGGAGCATGCTCACGGGAGGAACCGCAGCCAAAATTAGCAGTAGCGACTATGATATCTCCGGGCTCAACTTTAGCTGTAAATTCAGCATCGATATCCTCCATGCAGTGCTTCGCCAGCTCACCTGGTTCGGAAACGTTCAGGTAGCGCGCGGGGATGATGACGTCCGTGTTGACATTGGCACCAAATTTATGGATTTTACCCTTCAGTTTCAAGTTAATCCTCTCCTCCGCTAGAAGCTATCTCCACTTCGCGCGCTCAGCCCGCAATTTCCTCAGGACTTCCAATTCTCCCCAGAACAGCGCTGGCGGCTGCTACCGCTGGATTGGCCAGATATACTTCAGCGTCGGGGCTTCCCATCCTGCCCACGAAGTTTCTGTTCGTGGTAGAGAGGCAACGCTCGCCAGCAGCCAGAACTCCCATATGTCCCCCAAGGCATGGGCCACAGGTAGGAGTACTTACTGCAATCCCTGCCCCTATAAAGGTTTCTATCAATCCCTCTTTCAAGGCATCAAGGTAAACTTGCTGTGAACCTGGTATGACGATGCACCTCAAATTGGAATTTACCTGCCTACCCTTGAGAATTTCGGCTGCCAGCCTCAAATCCCCCAGGCGGCCATTGGTGCAACTGCCGATTAATACCTGGTCCAGTTCTACGTCACCCGCCTGGCTGACAGGCCTGACGTTGGAGGGGAGATGGGGAAAAGCTACCTGGGGCTCAATCTTTGATACGTCGTACTCAATCACACCGGCATATTCCGCATCCTCATCCGACCGGTATACCGAATAACTTCGAGACCGCCCGGATATTTTGCCTTTCGCCACAGTACCGCGAAGATACTCCTCAGCCTTGTAATCCACATCACAAATTCCGGCTTTAGCGCCAGCCTCAATAGCCATATTGGCCATAGTGAAGCGCCCCTCCATGGGCAGGGCTTCTATGGCTTCGCCGCAGAACTCCATCACCGAGTAAAGCGCCCCATCGACGCCGATATCTCCAATGGTGTAGAGAATAAGGTCTTTGCCACCAACCCACTCCCCCAATTTGCCATGATAGATAAACTTAATCGTGGGTGGCACCTTCATCCATATCTCACCCGTGGCCATAGCCACTGCGATGTCAGTTGACCCCATACCTGTAGCAAAAGCTCCCAGGGCACCGTGTGTGCAAGTATGAGAATCAGCCCCGACGATAACCTCACCAGGCATGACAAAACCCTGTTCAGGCAGGATAACGTGCTCGATTCCCATTCTGCCCACCTCAAAATAAACCACACCCTGCTGCCTGGCAAACTCTCGCACGAGTTTCGCCTGCTCCGCGGAGGAGATGTCTTTGTTGGGGCAGAAATGGTCAGGAACCAGGACCACTTTTGCGGCATCGAAGACCCTGGACACTCCGAGCCGCTGAAATTCCCTTATCGCCAGGGGCGCCGTGATATCGTTAGCCAGCACCAGGTCAACGCTGGCATTTAAGAATTCACCAGGCCTGACTTTTTCCCTGCCACAATGCGCGGCTAAAATCTTTTCCGCTAACGTTCCCATCAAAGCAATCCACCTTTCATCAAGCTTCTATCCTATACTGTCCGGCGAGAAGAAATCAAAGTGGCGACGAATCACTCTATCCATGGATTTTGGGAAGCAAGATAACAATCACCGTGACAAGAGTCACAACAGCAGCAATAGAACAGAGCCCTGCTCCGGCGGCCATGCCTATGGCAGCAGTTACCCAGATAACCGCTGCGCTGGTTACCCCTGCAACCCCACCCTCATGCATACCCCGAAAGATAACGCCAGCTCCAATGAAGCCAACTCCTGCCACTATCCCAGCAGCAACGCGCGCGGGATCCGCCACATTGCTGAAACCAAAAATAGAGACCACCGTGAACAGTGCCGCCCCCATAGAAATACAAATATGCGTACGTAAACCCGCCGACTTGCCTGCTCGCTCCCGGTGATAACCAATGCCTGCTCCCAGGACAGCAGCCAGCAACAAACGCAAAACTACATCCAGCCACGGGCTCACCTGGCTTCCTCCATCTCCTTTGCTTTTGCCTTACTGGCCAGCAAGCGATTCAAAGCATTTATATATGCCTTGGCACTGGCCACAATAATATCGGTAGAGGCACCACGCCCGGTATAAGTCACACCATCACTCTCGATCCTGATTAACACCTCACCAATAGCATCGATTCCTTCTGTAACCGACTTAATGGTGAACTCCGTGAGTTTATTGGGCACACCAACTATGCGGTTAAAAACCTTGTATATGGCATCCACTGGACCTGTACCCAGAGCAGCATCAGCCAGGATTCGTCCATCAGGATCAATGAGCCTTACCGTAGCTGTAGGTAGATTATGATTACCACAGGAAACTTCAATGTGGTCAAGGTGATATGCTTCTTGGGAAGTACGCAGTTCTTCATCCACGAGAGATTCGATATCGCGGTCCGTGATCTCTCTCTTCTTATCGGCTAACTCCTTAAACCTTTGAAAAGCCTGGTTTATATTTTCTTTGCCCAGGACATACCCGAGCTCAGCCAACCGCTCCTTAAAAGCATGCTTGCCGCTCAATTTGCTTAGCACCAGGTTGCTCGCAGGAATCCCAACCGATTTCGGGTCCATAATTTCGTAAGTAATGGCTTTCTTGAGTACCCCGTCCTGATGAATTCCTGACTGGTGACGAAAGGCATTTGCTCCTACGATAGCTTTATTCGGCTGGATGGAAAACCCTGTAAGTTCACTCACCAGGCGACTTGCTCTGTAGATTCGAGTGGTATCGATATTGGTGGTAAGTCCAAAGAAGTCATGGCGAGTTTTTAGCGCCATGACAATTTCTTCCAGGGAAGCATTGCCTGCTCGCTCTCCAATGCCATTAACGGTACATTCAACCTGGCGCGCCCCTGCAGTGACCGCTTCAAGGCTGTTTGCCACAGCCAATCCCAAATCGTTGTGGCAATGCACACTGAGCATAGCCTTATGTATATTGGGCACGTTTTCCTTAATGCCCTTGATCAGGGCACCAAACTCCTGAGGAGTAGCATATCCCACGGTATCGGGAATATTAACCGTCGTCGCTCCGGCATCAATCACCGCCTCCAGGATACGGTAAAGGAAAGCAGGTTCGGCACGGCTGGCATCCATAGGAGTAAACTCCACATCTTCCAGATAACTCCTGGCCCGGGCTACCATGTCGCGGGAACCTTCAAGCATTTCTTCTCTACTTTTGTTAAGCTGAAAAGAAAGATGTATATCGGAAGCTGAAAAGAAGATGTGAATCCTGGGATGCGCAGCTGCTTTGACTGCCTCCCATGCTTTATCTACAGCTTCAGCACTACAATAAGACAGGGCACAAATTACGGGCTGCCTGATTTCCCGTGCAACGAGGGAGACAGATTCAAAGTCACCTGGTGAGCTGGCAGGAAAGCCAGCTTCTATAACATCGACGCCAAGTTCTTCCAACTGGCGGGCTATCTCTAGTTTTTCCCGAGCATTGAGGCTCGCTCCAGCTGCTTGCTCTCCGTCACGCAAGGTGGTATCGAAGATGATTACCCTATCCATGAGCTTATTCTTCCAAAAGTTACTTCTCCGGTTTTTTCATCATCTCTCGCAACTTTTCGCCCACGAACTCTACCGGATGCTGAGATTCCCGCCGCTTCATTGCATTGAAGCACGGCCGGCCCGCCTGATTCTCCAGAATCCACTCTCTGGCGAAAGTGCCATCCTGTATTTCCGCCAGGATTTTCTTCATCTCTTTCTTGGCCAGTTCGCCAACAATCCTGGGCCCTCGAGTATAATCGCCATATTCCGCCGTGTCGCTGATAGAATAACGCATGTAATTCAACCCACCCTGATACATGAGGTCAACTATGAGCTTCAACTCATGGAAACACTCAAAGTAAGCACTTTCCGGTTGGTAGCCAGCTTCTACGAGGGTCTCAAAACCCGCCTTAACCAGGGACGACACCCCTCCACAGAGTACTGCCTGCTCTCCAAAAAGGTCGGTCTCCGTCTCTTCGGCAAAAGTCGTTTCCAGAACTCCAGCTCTGGTGCTTCCAATGCCTTTGGCATAAGCCAGAGCGACTTCCTTAGCTTTTCCTGAAACATCCTGATGTACCGCAACCAGAGAAGGAACTCCCGAGCCCTCAGTATAAACCCGGCGCAACATATGCCCTGGCCCCTTAGGAGCAATCATGCTAACATCGATCTCAGGGAGTGGTACGATCTGGGAATAGTGGATATTGAAACCATGGGCAAACATCAAGGTTTTACCTCCGGTTAACTCTCCCTCAAACTCCCGATAGACCTGAGGATGCAAATTATCCGGAACCAGCATCATAATGATGTCACCCTTCCTGGCTGCTTCTCTGGCACCGGACACCTGAAATCCTGCTTCCTGTGCCGCCTTCCATGCCTGGCTGCCGGGCATCTCAGCGACGATGACCTGGCAGCCACTATCCCTGAGATTTTGAGCATGGGCATGACCCTGGCTGCCATAACCAACAATAGCAATCATCTTTTCCTTAATCAGGTCCAGATTAGCATCTTCCTCATAGTAAACTTTAGCCATACTTACCTCCTTCTATTCTTACAGGCATATCATCGCCGTCAGGGATTACCTAAAAAATTAATCCTTGACCCCACCACGGGTAATAGCAATCTTACCAGTTCGAGCGATTTCTTTGATCCCAAAACGGTGAAGCAACCCAATTAAAGATCCTATCTTGCTATCATCTCCAGTGACTTCCACCGTCAACGAATTCAAGGACACGTCAACTATGTTGGCGCGAAAAATATCGACGATCTGCATTATTTCACTTCTTACCGAAGCAGGAGCTTTTACCTTGATTAAAGCCAATTCCCGGAATACTGCATCCATGTCAGTTATGTCAGATACTTTAACCACATCGATCAATTTATCCAGTTGCTTTCTAACCTGCTCTACCACAGCAGAATCGCCAACCACAACAAAACTCATGCGGGACAAACCTGTCCGCTCGCTGCCGCCAACAGCGAGACTCTGTATGTTGTAACCCCGGCGACGAAACAGGCTCACTACCCTGTTGAGCACGCCGGGTTTATCTTCCACCAGGGCTATCAAAGTACGCTTTTTCTTGAACACTTCACTCCTTCAGAAGCACTTCTATAACGGCAGGAAATATCATTTGCTCAAAACCTCCGGTCTTGGTGTATCAATAAATTTAGCCAGGTTTTCCCCCGGAGATACCATGGGATAAACATTTTCCTCCGGCTCAACGGCGAAATCGAGAAGAAACGGCCCAGGACAATCCATGGCCCTGTTTATAGCTGAAACTACTTCTTCCTTATGTTTTACCCTGATGCCGGGGATATCATATGCTTCAGCAATCTTAACGAAGTCGGGGTTCCACAATTTCGTGTGCACATAGCGCCCATGATAGAACATTTCCTGCCACTGTCGTACCATTCCCAGAAAGCCGTTGTTCATGATAGCTATCTTGATAGCGATGCGCTCCTGCGCTATGGTGCCTAACTCCTGTATGTTCATTTGAAAACTGCCATCACCGTCGATGCACCACACCGTTTCTTCAGGGAGACCTATCCTGGCACCCATAGCCGCCGGAAGACCAAACCCCATGGGGCCCAGACCACCCGCGGAGATGAAGCTGTTGAGCCTGGTATAGGTAAAGTGCTGCGCTGCCCACATCTGGTGTTGCCCCACTCCCGTAACCACCACAGTATCTCCCTGAGTAACTTCACAAATCTGCTCGACAATATATTGAGGTAAAAGTTTATCGCCCTGGCTGAGATCCACCAGGGGATATTCATACTTCCACTGCCCCAGTTGAGACACCCACTCCAGATGGTCATTGCTCCCAACCTCTTTGTTGAGAACGTTCAATACCGCTTTAACGTCACCAACTATGGGAACATCTGCAGGCACGTTTTTACTTATCTCAGCAGGATCAATATCGATATGGATAATGCGAGCCAGAGGAGCAAAATCATCGGTGTTGGCAGTGGCCCGGTCATCAAATCTCATCCCAATGGCAATTACGAGGTCAGCATTTTGCACCGCTAGATTGGCATAAGCCATGCCATGCATACCCAGCATGCCAAAATTAAGTATGTGCCTTCCAGGGAAGGAACTGAGGCCGAGCAGGGTACTGACCACGGGGATCTGCGCTTTTTCAGCCAGTAACTTAAGCTCATCCCACGCACGGGAAATAAGTATCCCCCTGCCCGCGATTATGAGAGGCCTCTCAGCTTTGTCAATGAGCTTCACCGCTCTCCTGATCTGGGCCATATGCCCCCGGGAGGTGATTTTGTAACTGGGCAAGTTGACCTTCTCAGGGTAAACGAAGTTCGTCACCGCTTGCAGGACATCTTTGGGAATATCAATAAGCACAGGGCCGGGCCTGCCCGTCTGAGCAATGTGAAAAGCCTCTTTGACGATCTCCGCCAGCCTCGTTACATCAGTAACGAGATAGTTGTATTTTGTAATTGGAAGGGTAATTCCGGTAATGTCCGTCTCTTGGAAGGCATCCTTGCCAATAAATGGGGTAGCTACCTGCCCCGTTATGGCTACCAGGGGAACGGAGTCCATGTAGGCATCGGCAATGCCCGTGACGAGATTAGTAGCTCCCGGGCCCGAAGTGGCAATGCACACGCCCACCCTGCCGGTAGCCCGAGCATATCCTTCGGCTGCATGAACTGCACCCTGCTCATGGCGGGTTAATATATGCCTGATCTGGGGATACTGAGGCAGGATATCGTATAGAGGCAGAAGGGCACCTCCCAGGATACCGAAAATAACTTCTACTCCCTCTTTAACCAGGCTATCACATAGAATCTGAGCACCCGTTTTATTCATTTGAAATTCACCTCAATCAGCAAAAACCGCCCCCCTGCTGGCTGAAGTCACTCTGTCAGCATAGCGGCCGAGATAGCCCGTCTTTATCCTGGGCTCAAAGGGAGGCAACGCGGCCATCCGCTGTTCTATCTCCTCCCGGGACAATTCTACTTCTAACTTATGATCAGGTATATCTATTCTTATAACGTCTCCGGCTTTCAATATCGCTATTGGGCCTCTCTCCGCTGCTTCGGGAGATACATGACCAATAGCTGCGCCCCTGGTTGCCCCGGAGAAACGCCCATCAGTAATAAGAGCCACTTCTTTGTCCATGCCCATACCGCTGAGAAGAGAGGTTGGCGTCAGCATTTCACGCATTCCCGGGCCCCCTTTCGGCCCTTCATAGCGGATGACCACCACATCCCCCCCCTTTATTCCTCCAGACATGATAGCTGCCGTGGCATCCTCCTCGCTATCAAAAACCTTCGCTGCCCCCCGGTGAACCATCATCCCAGGAGCCACAGCTGCACTCTTCACCACACCCCCATCGGGCGCCAGATTGCCAAACAACATGCTAATGCCCCCGGTAGCAGCATGGGGGTTAGCCAGAGAGCGAATTACGTCTCTGTCCCTGACATCATATTCCTCTATCACTTCACCCATAGATTTTCCCAGCACGCTCCTGGCCCCGGTCTTCAGCAATCCCGATATCTCCCGCATCACTGCCATAATGCCACCGGCCTGGTCCAGGTCCTCCATGTGATACTCTCCCGCCGGGCTTAGTTTGCAGATATGGGGAATTTTCTGGCTGATTTCAT
Source organism: Dehalococcoidia bacterium (assembly GCA_021162545.1). Classification (GTDB taxonomy): domain Bacteria; phylum Chloroflexota; class Dehalococcoidia; order GIF9; family AB-539-J10; genus M55B177. The sequence goes on from JAGGYM010000006.1 coordinate 38,369, forward strand.
TGATCCAGGACAGGGGAAAGTCTATCCCTGCCTCGTGGGCTATCGCGGTAAGATGCAAAACGGAGTTGGTACTGCCACCAAGAGCCATATCGACGGCGAAGGCATTATAGATAGAATCTCTGGTAATAATATCCTCAGGCAAAATGCGTTTTGACAGCACATCCATAACCTGCTGCCCCGCTTTATAAGCCAGCTGAGTTCTCCTGGCCTGCACCGCAGGTATAGTTCCGTTGCCGGGCAGGGCCAGGCCCATGGCTTCAGTAAGACAGTTCATGGTGTTGGCAGTGAACATGCCGGAGCAGCTGCCACAACCAGGACAGGCAACTTTCTCCAGCTCTACAAGTTCAGCTTCAGTCATGTCTCCCTTGGCGAGTTTCCCCACTCCCATGAAGACCGAGTTAAGATCAACTACACTGGTTTCACCGTGGAGGGTAAGCTTGCCTGCCATCATGGGGCCACCGCTGACGAAGATGCAGGGCAAATTAAGCCTCGCTGCCGCCATCAACATCCCTGGAACGACCTTATCACAATTGGGAATGAATACCACGGCATCAAAGGCATGTGCCTGCACCATGATTTCAACGGAGTCAGCAATGAGTTCCCTGCTGGGCAAGCTATATTTCATCCCCGGATGATTCATAGCAATGCCATCGCAGACAGCTATGGCATTAAACTCAAATGGCACTCCACCACAATCCCGTATCCCTTCCTTTACCGCCTGAGCAAGAGACTGTAAATGAATATGACCAGGAACAACCTCGGTAAAGCTATTCATAACCCCGATGAACGGTTTATTCCAATCGCTGGCAGAACACCCGACAGCATACAGCAACGACCTGTGAGGCGCTCGTTCAACGCCCTTCTTGACCACATCGCTTCTCATTGTTCCTCCATTTCTCTTCTAAGAACAAAATCCACAGTTAAGCACACGCTATGTAACATAGCATAATGCATGTCTAGCGTCAATTAGAGAGTCAGGTGGATCCACGTGTCAACTCAAATAAAAATGTTACCGGAGAAGAGACATTCACTCAAATAGGAATGTTACCGGGCTAATGCCGCCGTCTCCTTTCTTTGATTTACTTTGTCCAGTGGGTGGCACCAGAGTTGTTCG
>JAGGYM010000024.1 GCA_021162545.1 Dehalococcoidia bacterium
CCACACCGGAGAAAGGAGGTGTTGACTCCCATGAGCACAACGTGATAAAAACTAATCAACCGGGTGGGTCAAAGTATGTGGTTAGAGGTGGGTCAAAGATGGTGGCTATTGACACCCCCGTAAGCCTTGTCTGGACAGCTTCGCTTTCCAGTTCCCTGAGGGTATCAGAAGCAATCCAGCGAGCAGCCTTCGAGTCGAGTTGCTGAATTTCCCTGGCGGTATTTATCGCGGCTTTATTGAGGGCCAGATTCTTTTTCCCTATATTCCTGAGTGCCCAGTTGACAGCTTTCTTCACAAAGTTACGCTCATCCGTAGCTCCTTGTACTATCACTGGAAACAATTCAATGAATTTTTCATTCTCTAATTTCTTATCATGCCACGCGAGGCAAGCTATGAGTGCAAAAGCGGTTCTCTTGACGAACTCTTCTTCCCGCTCGGACCAATCGATGATTTTCCGCCAGGCGAGAGGGGTCTTTTCGAAAAGGTTCATGCACACCTGGTCGCAGACATCCCAGGAGTTGATGTCCTTCACCCAATCCTCCATCTGCTCTTCAGTGAGCTCGTCAGGGTTGTCGGTCAGCGCCGCCAGGATCATTGCTTCAGCTATTCCGGTCTTCCATAACTCCAGTGTAAGATCGTGGTTCTTTCCCAGTTCTTTCGCTATCTTTCTGACGTCGGGAATTGACACTCCTAATCTTCGTTCGGCTGCCATCCCGTATCTGTCCATCCCTTCCAACCGGTCAGACCTGGAATTACTCTTTAACCTCTCCATTACCTCTTCCACAGAAGGCATTGCTAACTCCTCTTACATTCATTCAAGATTACTAACACAACACGTTGAAGTATAGTGGCCCATTAAATATTTATCAAAGGGGGGTGTCCTCTCTTACTGCAGTCTCCAGTTCGTTCAAATGATGTGTCAGTAGCTATATTGTTAAATAAAAAGGGTAAGTTGTTGTCCACTGGCAGCTATTTAAGCTACAATGATTGAGCACAGCTTAAAATCTACCGGATGGTGGTGGAGCTGGCGAAGACCAAATTAGTAAGAGCGATGAGTGGATAGTATATTTGGGAGGTAAAGAAATGGCAAAGGCTAAATACCTTGTAGATGAGAAAGGCAGGAAAAGAGCAGTTCTCCTGGATATCAAGGAATATCAGCAGTTCTTACAACGATTCGAAGAGATGGAAGATGCTCTCAGTTTGGACGAAGCAATCCGTACCGCTCAAAGTTTTAGCGATTATCGTGAAGTTAGAGCTGAATTAAAGCGAGAAGAACTTCTGTGAGATATGTTGTTCTCCTGGAAAGTCGAGCTGAAAAGGAACTTAAATCCCTTCCTCAAGGAGCCTTTGAAGCGTGTGGATATTAAGTTGCAAGCTTTATCGTTCAATCCCCACCCCAGAGGAGCAGCAAAATTAAAAGGAAGAGAAAGTCAAGGATGGCGACTTCGAATAGGTGATTACAGGCTCCTTTATTAAATTGATGATAAAGAGAATGTAGTTCGTATTTATAGAATCAAACACAGGAGGGAAGTCTATCGTTGACCTGGATTCTCTATCTTGTGAACCATTGGAATGCACCCCGTTGGAACTGGACAGTCTCTTCCAATATGGGGCGAGCCTGAAGGGGGGTGATTTCCAGGACAAAGTGTGCCTGATAAAAGAGGCGGCTTGCTGAAGATACTATAATTGCAGCTCTTAGTAGCTCTAGCTGCCCTGCCTGTTTCCAAACACGCTAACAGCGATGAGGCTGGGCCCCGTGTGCGTACCGATAACCGGGCTTGCTCGTGAGAGGTAAACAGGTACTTGAGGGAATTTTGCACGGAGCCGCTGAACCAACCTGTTAGCCTCGTCGAAGTCAGCGGCGTACTCCACAGCTAGCCCTTCAACATCGCCAAAGTTCGCGGCAAAGTCATACAGGTAGTCTATTGCCCTGGCCCGGGAGCGTTCCCTGGCATAAGGAAATACCTCGCCATCCTTCATTCCGATGACAGAGTTCCCCTTGAGCAATGAACCAAGAAAAGCCTCCGCTTTCCCGATGCATCCGCCACGTTCCAGGTAGTCCAAAGTATCAAAAGCGCCACGCAAGTTTACATGATGAACAGCGTGATGGGCTACATCCAGCACCCGGTCAATACTGGCTCCAGCCCGGGTTGCCCTGGCTGCGGCAATTGCTATGAAGCCCTGTGCCATAATCGCCCATTGCGAACCTATGACTTCTACTCGGATTGCCTTTCCATTAATCCTGTGCTCTGTAACGCTACCTGATAGGTCGCACTGAGCTTAGAGGCAAGGGTGATAGCCACGATTTCGCTTGTTTCTTCTGCCGGCCTGTCGTATGTGCTGGCAAATGTCCCCGGGGACGGAGTAGACGTCGTAGGTAAAACCTTGCTCTTCTTAAGCTTCTCATAGAACTGGTCGGGACTCAGGTCAAGGCCATCTTGATAGATATCGGTGCCAAAGCGGACAATGAGCGGGATCACTGTAATCTCGAGCTCTTCAGCGACATGAGGTGGCAGGTCGGCAATACTATCGGTTACAATAGCTACCTTGGTCATGAACATCATCCTCTCTCGGGTCGTACAACAGACAGTGACAGGAAGCGTTACTGGCCTGGCTACGGTGTTACTTCCAATCAGTCAGCTCAGACTTCGCCAGCATGCTGCCGAGTGCCACTGACCATAGCGACAGGGCGATTCCTGTACCTAAAATCCACAGGTTCAACTGGTATCCTTGTTGAATACCAACTGCGATTATCTTGGACAATAGGTAGACAAAACCTATCCCGGACCCTGCCAACATGGAGTGGGCCACTACGCGCCAGCCTTTGTGTGTTAGAAGTTTGTCTATTATCATTGCCCCTCCTTGCTTATCTATCTGGTATTATACGCTAATGTAGAACATCGCGAAAAGCAGGGAGGGGGTTGGTGGGGTTAAGACAAGAGGAGAAGGGGGGAAGATAAATAATTCACTATAGTCTTTCCTTGAGGTTGCTTCGCTTGATGATTTTGTTCCACTTGCCGCCGGTTTTTGTGCTCATTTCCCTGAAGCGGGGAATGTAGTTTATGCCCAGAAAGAGCAGCAGGGCAATGGAGAAAAACATGAGTGGCTGGGAGTCATAAATCAGCCGGGCGGCAAAGGGAAAGGTAATGAGGGCGACACTGTAGCAGAAGACGTAGTTACGGGTAATAATTAGAGCTATCACGGCAATGGCGACGAAGAAGGGAGTTGCTAAGGGCATGAGGAAAAGGAGGATAGCCAGGGCGGGAGCTCCGCCTTTGCCACCACGAAATTGCAGGAAAACAGGGAAGCAATGACCTGCTACTGCAGCAAACCCGGCGACAAGCTGCCATGCTACGGGGAGTCCCAGCCAGCGGGACAGGAGAATTGCCCCGATACCTTTAGCCCCATCAACTATGAGCACCAGAACCGCTTCTGCCAGTCCCACCTCATAGTAAACGTTCAATGTCCCCATGTTCTTGCCGCCCACTTTGCGGATATCTATCCCCTTTTTCAGCCGGCCGGCAATATATGCTGATGGAATAGACCCTAGCAGATAAGCAGCGATGATGCCGATAGCGATGTTTAGCATTATGGTGAGGTTATCTTGTCTCCCAGTATAGCCACCAGCAAGAGGCCAGGCCCTGTATGTGTGCCAATTGCCGGGGTCATTTTTGACCGGTAGATGCGCTCCCTGGGAAGTTTAGCGCTGAGTTGCTTAACCAGTGTCTCCGCTTCGCCGGGACAAGCAGTATCTTCCACAGCCATGTCCTCGATGTGAGAATAGCTCATAGCGAAGCTGCGCAAACGCTCTATCGCTTTAGTTCGGAAGAATACTTTGCCCGCTGGTTCAACCACGCCGTCCCTCAGGGTGATTAGAGGATTCACCTTGAGCACTGACCCCAGAAAAGTCTGGGCCTTACCAATACGGCCGCCTCTCCGGAGATACTCCAGGGTATCAAAAGTGCAGAGAAAATCCACGCGGGGAATAGTCTTGCGGGTTATTGCTATCACCTCGTCAAGACTGGCGCCGGACTGGGCTGCTTTAGCTGCCTTCATGACGATGAACCCCTCTGCCATAGTAGCCCATTCTGAGTCAATTACCGCTACCCTGCATTTCTTCTCCATTAGCCCGACGCTCTGTTTCGCTACCACATAGGTGCCACTGAGCCTAGAACTGAGGGTGATGGCAAGGATTTCATTCGTGTCTTCAGCCAGCTTGTCGTATGCCCCGGCGACGGTTCCAGGCGATGGTACTGAAGTGCCGGGAAGGAGCTTGCTCTCTTTTAGCTTCTGGTAGAACTGTTCGGCAGTCAGGTCAATGCCATCGCGATAAACCTTTTCTCCAAAGCGAACAAGTATGGGAATCACCGTAATCCCCAGCTCTTCAACCACATCGGGTGGCAAATCGGCAACGCTGTCAGTTACAATCTTCACTGTCATGCCCGTTTAATCTCCCAAGCGAAGCTATATTTATATTTTATCTATTTGTTGCTCAGGGAGCAATAGGAAAGGCATGAGAAGTGTGGTCGGGGTACAGGGAATTTGGCCGAGTAAATCCATAAGCGTATCTGGAGCGAGCTATTTTCGGGCTCAGTTAGCTTTGACTAAGGCTTTACTCAGATACATACCTTGGAGATGAGTATAAGGAGTTGAGAGCCGGGCTCGCCATCGAAATTTCCTCTGCCACTAGACCAGCAGGCCTTCCATTTCGGCCACGATTTGCTCGTTGTTGAAGTGGCTCAGGCTGATGGCATCGCTGGGGCAGTTGCCCACGCAGGTGCCACAGCCCTTGCACAGGGCTTCGTTGACCTGGCAGACGTTCTTCGTTTCATCATAGGAAATGGCGCTGTAGGGGCAGATGAGCTTGCAGAACTGGCAGCCGGAACAGAGCTTTTCGTCCACCACGGCGGTGGCCGCTTCTATCTCGGTCTTGCCCTTGCTGATTAAGGCCAGGACGCGGGCGGCGGCGGCGGATGCCTGGGCTACGGTGTCGGGGATGTCCTTGGGGCCCTGGCAGCAGCCCGCCACGAAGACGCCTTCGGTAGTGGTGGCCACCGGGTCCAGCTTGGGATGCCTTTCCAGGAAAAAGCCGTCTGCGCTGCGGTTGATGTTGAAAAGCCTGGCGACTGCTTCGACGTCCGGCTGTGATTTTATGGCGGGGCACAGGATGACCATGTCCACCGGCAGTCTGATTACCTTGCCCAGCAGGGTGTCCTCGGCCACGACGACCAGCTTGCCCTGCTCCTCTTCGCTTATGGCGCGGTCGGTAACCGTGGCTACCTTGCCTCGTATAAAGGTGGTGCCTTCCTCTGAGACACGCTTGTAGAACTCCTCGTATCCCTTGCCGAAGCTGCGCATGTCTATATAGAGTTGGTAAACCTCGGCGGAAGTCTTTTCCCTGATGAGGTGGGAATACTTCAGGGCGTACATGCAGCATACCCGGGAGCAATATTCGCAGTAGTTCTTGTCACGGCTGCCCACGCAGTGGACGATGGCGACGCTCTGCGGCACGGAGCCGTCTTTCAGCTTTATCTCGCCATCCGTGGGACCGAAGGAACTGACCAGCCGCTCGAACTCAAGGCTGGTAACGACGTTGTCAAATCTCTTGTATCCCAGCGGGTAGATGACGCTGGGGTCGAACAGTTCATAGCCGGTGGTTACTATGATAGCTCCCACCTCCAGTTCCGCGATTTCGTCTTCCTGTTCGAAGTCGATGGCCTTCGCCTCACAGACTTTCTCGCACAGGCGGCATTTGCCCTTGAGGAAGTAGGTGCAGTGCTCGCGGTCTATCACCGGCGTGTTGGGCACTGCTTGGGGGAAGGGGGTATAGATGGCTTTTCTCTTGCCGATGCCGGCTTCGAACTCGCTCTCTGTCTTGATGGGGCACTTTTCCTGACATAATCCACAGCCGGTGCATTTGTCTGCATCGACAGACCTGGCCTTTTTCCTCACCCTGACCTTGAAATTGCCTATGAATCCCGAGACCTCCTCTACCTCGCTGTAAGTCATCAGCTCGATATAGGGGTGAGAGCCTACCATAGTCATCTTGGGGGTGAGGATGCAGGACGAGCAGTCCAGCGTGGGGAAGGTTTTGTCCAGCTGGCTCATATGGCCGCCGACGCTGGGCGTTCTTTCTACCAGATAGACTTTGTGCTCGGAATCGGCTATCTCCAGTGCTGCCTGGATGCCGGCGATGCCTCCGCCCACTATCAGGGTGGCGGGGTTGATATCGACATTTCTGACTTCCAGTGGCTGGTGGTAGCGAACGCGGCTCACCGCGGCGCTTACCAGCGCCATGGCTTTCTGTGTGGCTTGCTCCTTGTCCTCGGTTACCCAGGAGCAATGCTCCCTGATGTTAGCCATCTCGAAGAGGTAGGGGTTCAGGCCTGCTTCCTGACAATCGCGGCGGAAGGTGGCTTCGTGCATGGTGGGTGAACAGGAGGCGACGACCACGCGGTTGAGATTGAGTTCTTTGATGTCTTTTTTAATCAGCTCCTGGCCGGGGTCGGAGCACATGAAGCTATAATGGCGCGCTATGACCACCCCATCCAGGTCCTGTGCGAATTCGGCAACTCGCGCTACGTCAACGGTGTCGGCGATATTGCTGCCGCAGTGACAAATATAGACGCCGATTCTGTGTTCGCTCCACATGTTAAGGTCCTCCTGATGTTGATTCCCCTTGATGAGTAACTTGTCCGGTCAGTACCGTGCGCGGTGTTTTTTCCTTTCCTGGTCTGCGCTCTCTCGCTTAGCACAGCAGGCCTCTCTCTGGATGGTATTTTCTGGCAAGACAGTTGTTTTTCACCGGTCTCTGTTGTCTCTAGAATTCGGAGTGTTGATGCTACCACAGAGACCCCTCACAGGGCAAGCTTTTTCACGGGTTGTGTCAAGACTCTTTAGAAATGTCCTCTCTCCGCGCTGTCCGCAGGGGGCTACGTTTCTGCTGTCCTGCCGTAGAAGTCCCAGTGTATGCCGAAGGGGAACTCGCTCTCGTTGATGGTTTCTCTTACGCCTGGTTCCTGCTTCAGTATTTCTTTTCTGAGCGCGTTTTCTCCGATGGCCTGGCCGAAGATGTCGTTTGAGCTTTTGCCCGCACCGTATCCTGTGAGGCCTGCAAGGAGTTCATCCGTGGTGCTGGCACTTCCCTGCCTGAGTTTGCTCATGTCGCTGACCGATAGCGCTCCGTAAACCACCTGCACGCACTCTGCTGCCTGGTATTTGAGCTCCCACTGCTTTACCCTGTTGAGGATGTCCGGGGAGAGGACAATGAGGTATCCCTGGGCGGCGTCACCTGCTTTTCTTAACTCGTTGATGGTATATACCAGGCGCAGATAGTCCAGTTCCAGTCTGGTTTCCCTGGCGCCCTCCAGGTCCGACCAGGGCCTTGCCATTCCCAGCACGTGTTTCATAGAGAATCGACCATTGCCCCTTATTCCGCTGATGAGCTTGGATTTCCCCCCTGGTTAATTTTAGCACCTCTGACTTCGGTGTACTTCCTGTAGTTGCCCCTGACCAGTTCCGGGGGGTATTTCTGCTCGTTCTTAATCATCTTTCTGCCAATGGCCCGCGAGACGTCGATGCCCGTGACGCTGGCCAGGCTGAGACAGTAAACTATGACATCGGCCATTTCTTCTTCCAGGTGGATGAACTTTTCCGGGGTATCCAGCGCCTTTTTTGCACCAGTTTCCCCGCTCCATTGAAAGATCTCCAGCAGCTCCGCCGCCTCTATCGAGATGGAGAGGGCCAGGTCTTTGGGCGTGTGGTATTTGCCCCACTCCCGGTC
>JAGGYM010000009.1 GCA_021162545.1 Dehalococcoidia bacterium
GAAGGTTTCGTAGAAATGCACCACTGGATCTTCCTTAGCGGAGCGTTTGCCAAAGTTCTTGAGAACCGCTTCCATATCAGCCTGCTCTAACAGCTGCGCCAGGTCATCTACCAGCCAGGCAATGCGGCCATCTAAATCGGGCCCGGCAATGTGGTTAAAGAGCTTTCTTAGGAAGGGGTTGGTCCTGGGCAAAAGATAAGCGGCATTCTGGCGGGTGAAGCCTGCCCCCGTAGATTGGTTACAGCGGGCAGCGAAGAGCCCGTAGGCGATAGTCTGGGCATACATATCAGCAAATTGCTCAGCAGAAAGGTCAGGTATGAGGTTGCCCTTAAAGGCTACGAATTGGGCGTGGAGTGAACCGCGTTCAGGCTCTTTTTCAAAGGCAGCGATTATGAGGTCGCGAATCATGTGAGCCAGGCGAGCCATACGCAAGGCTAGTTCCCTGGGTGTGCCTACAGGCGCAGCGCGATGTGAGAGGAAGTCATCAATAAGCCAGGTAACAGCCTCTATTCCTGCTTTGTCTCGCTTTATCCGTCCATCCCTGCTTGGTGTGCCCAGACGGGCAGAGAGACGCCGTTTACCGTCCACAATCCAGCGAAATTCAAGGTAATCGGTCAAGATAAGGTTAGTGAGAGAATCTTGATAGCGCTGGAGTTGTTCGGACTTTTCCGCTTCATCAAGACTCTTACCCACATCCTTAGCTTCAATATAGCCAATACCGGTTGAGCCTTTGCTGACTATGAAATCGGGAGCACCACACTCTATACGCCGGGGCTCATTGGTAGCCACGATGCCATCGCCTAATGATTCGAGCAGTGCTTTAAGTGCTGGGCGGTGGGTATGCTCGGTGGCATTGCCCAATGCCAGTTCTTTGTCGATAGTGCGGATGTAAGTATTGAATGCCCTTAAGCTATCACTCATTATCAACTCACCGGGACATAATCGCCGATCCACTTTACTCTGGGCAGTTCGCTTTTAACTGCCCGATAGAAAGGTCTGTCACCAGTCCAGAGCTCGCAGCCTTCACTTTCAGCCAGGGCAAGGTAGGCAGCGTCATAGGCAGACAGGTTGTACTTTAAGGCTAATACCGAAACCATCCTTGGGTCCACCTCCCTTAATTCCACTCCCAGGCTCATCAGGTTGTCCACAGCTTCCAGCGCTTTGTCAGGATCCAGTCTTTTCCTTCTGGTAGCAGTAAGGATGCCGTTTATTACCGCGCAGGCCAGAAGATGCGGTGCTATCGCTTTGATAGCTCCCAGGGCATAGAAATCGTTTCTCAGTGCGGTGGCTTGTGGGAGGTATTCTTCATCATCAAGCTGCCATTTTAGAACTACCGAGGCATCTACAACTGCCAGACCTGGTTTTTGAGGCATGTTCTTTATCTCCGCCGGCCTTCCTCAATAATTTCTGTAGTAGAAGCACCAATGGGCCCTATCTTTTGCTTGAACTCATCCATGCGAGATAAGAAAGCTGCTTTGCTTTCATCTTCTCCCCTGGCCTTCCTCTCACCATCCCTGATAAGGCGCTCCTCGATAGCCTGTGTACAGTAATCGGTAGCCGTCGTTCCACGTCGGGCTGCCGCTACTTTGATCTGCTTCTTAACTTCCTCGTCTTCAAGGTAAAGGCCCAGCCTTGCTTTCCTGGTCACTTTTATCACCTCCATCATCAGTCTAAGCGTTAGACGACATGTTGTCAACCATACGAATTGCGTCATAATTATTGTTGCCGAAGTGGTATCGTTGCCTCAAAAAAAGTGTTACCCAAAGACAGGAGGAAAGATGACACAAGGCAGCATATGAGAATATACCCCGTCAACGACAACAAAAAGCCCTTTCCGCTATTATGTTTATCAGGAATGGCGGCTCACCAGTGCTGGCAGCGAACCTTTGGCGAGTACGACCTGAACAGGTTCAGATCGTACTCGCCCTTCTTGTGTCCTGCTTGAGATATCATTGAGTACCTGCCATTTGACTCTCTCCATCATTACACTCTATGATATTCCGTTCATGGATAAAGCAACAGGAGAAATATCATGAGAGAAAAAGTAGAAGAAGCTCTTAACCTGATAAGGCCTGCTCTGGCCGCTGATGGAGGCGACGTGCAGCTGGTCGGTGTCAGTGATGACGGCATCGTCAAAGTGCAATTGAAAGGCGCTTGCGGTAGCTGCCCCATGGCAGCCATGACTCTCAAGATGGGCGTCGAGCGCGTGCTCAAGGAAAACGTTCCCGAGGTCAAAGAGGTAGTCTCTGTCTAGCTGAGGGAGTTACCAGCGGTATATTTCTGAACGCAGTTGGCAGGTGCTGGCTGTGTGTGCTGTCGGAGTTCAGATGACCAGACCTTCCTTTACCTCTTCCATGGCGTCCTCGCCCTCCATGATTTCCACCAGCTTGAGAGCGAATTCCATTGCCGTGCCCGGCCCCCGGCTGGTGACCAGGTTGCCATCGACGACCACTCTGTCGCTGACGCTTTCAGCCCCCGCGAGCATCCCCTCCAGTCCGGGATAAATGGTAGCTTTTCTGCCCTTGAGCACGCCCGCCCTGGAGAGCACTGATGGGCCGCCACATATCGCCGTGATGTACTTGCCGGCTCTGTCCATTTCCCTCAGCAGGCTGAAGACCCGCTCATCCTGCCCCAGGTTGATGAAGCCGGGAGAGCCGCCGGGAAGGACGATGGCGTCGAAATCATCTGCTTTCACCTGGTCAAGCGATATATCCGCCATTGCCCTGACGCCGTGAGCCCCTTCTATAAGACCATCTTTCAGTCCGGCGGTGACGACTTCTAGCCCTGCTCGTCTCAGAATATCAACTATGCAGCTGAACTCGATTTCTTCAAACCCTGCTGCCATTGGAACAACTACTTTCATCATGAAATCCTCCTTGTGATGTTTTCTTCACCCTGCACATTATAGTTAATTCCCTCGGGATTTGAAACCGGCTGCACGGCGCAGTGGCTGAGAGCATCGGCTCGAATAGCTGCGCTCTTCGACGGCAGAATATCGTCACGGAAGTTAAAATCGACATGCTTGGCATTATCGTGTAAGATGAGGCCTCTTTTGCGAGAAGGCAAAATCCGGCAGTGCCCTTTCATGCACCGTCAAAATTCTGGAGGGATAAAATGACAATAAAGATAGTAACCGATAGTAGTTCAGATATACCGTCAGGCCTGCTTGATGAGATGGGAATCACCGTCGTCCCCTTGTTCGTGCGCTTCGGACAGGATACCTACCGCGATGGGATAGACATCTCCAGGAACGAGTTCTATCACAAGTTGACCCATGACCCCAATCATCCCTGCACCATTCTGCCCTCACCGGGAGACTTCTTGGAGGCTTATCGCAAGCTGGCCGTGGAAGCCGGCGGCATCGTTTCCATTCACCTGTCCCAGAAATTGAGCGGCACCTACCAATCGGCACTGCAGGCGAAGAAAGATCTGGCCGGTGCATGTCCCGTTGAAGTCATCGACTCGGAATCCATCAGCATGGGGCTGGGGCTGATAACCATCGCGGCGGCCCGGGTCGCCGCCGCCGGAGGAAGCCTGGAGGAGGTAGCCGGGGAAGCGCGGAAAGCCGTTCCGGAGACCCACCTGCTGACGGTGTTCGACACGCTCAAGTACCTGGCCAGGGGAGGGCGCATCGGCAAGGCAAAGGAGCTGCTGGGATCGATATTGAGCACGAAACCCCTGCTCTCATTGAAAGATGGCGAGGTGGTGCCCGTGGGCAGAACCCGCAGCCTTCCCAAGGCAATCGATAAGATATTCGACTTCGTTATGGGCTCTTCCAACGTGAGCGATATAGCGGTGATGTACAGCACCGCGACGGAAGGTGCAGAGGCGCTGGCTGGCCGCCTGGCGCCTGCCTTCCCTGATGTTCACATCACGATTGGTCAGATAGGCCCGGTGCTGGGAACGCATGGTGGGCCAAACATAGTACTTGTGTGCCTCCGGGGCGATGTCCCGGCAAGCTTCTGATGAAAAAATCCAGAATATTTCTTACCGATGCGGATTTTGCAGAGCTCTTTGGCCCGGAGATAGCCCGCATAACCAGGGCGCTGGGCAAGGTTGCGGAGGAGAAGTGCCCTGCCTGCGGCGGCAAATGCTGTGTGGATATTGGCTGTGGGCTCTACTCGGAGAAGTTCTCCTGTTGCCCCATTTACGAGATAAGGCCTCGGGAGTGCCGCTATCACTTTTGTTGGGAGATATCGAACGCGGAGACACTGAGCCAGGAAGACAGGGAGGTGCTGGACAAGCCGGTGGAAAACCTGCTGGGCTGCGATAGCGTGCGCGTCTCCGAGATGTTTCCCCTCTTCCCCGAGTTCCCCCTGGACGCTGCGGGGTTAGTCTCTCTGGGCATCAAGGAAGAGGTGGATAGCATAGTCACGGCTTTTGAAAGCGGCAAGATGGACGAAACCCAGGCCCGCAACATGCTGAAAGAGCTCTGCCTGAGCACGGCGAAGTAAGGCAGAAGAGTTTTATATAATTGAACTCAGCCCGAAGCGCATGGGGTGCAGTGTTGCCCACGGAGGCAGCCTTCAGGCGTGAGAGCTTTCCCTGCTCTTTCCCCGCTCCCATTTTTCCGTATGCCCAGCTCTTCGCACAGGCCCTTCCACGCGGATGAGGGAATGGCCATGGTCTCTGCCGCGGGCTCATGCAGGTAACTGCCCAGTGAGCCTATCCACTCCACCAGCTTGCGCTTGGTCTTGGCGTCCTGCGCAAACGATACTATCCTGAGCTGTTTTTCCTCTTCAGGGGCAGAACTAAGGCGACGCACCCCTGCTTCATTTCTTATTTCCTCTATTTCTTCGTTCGTTAGCAGCCACTCGCTCTTTTGCATCTTTACTTCTCCGTCTTTCTTTCAAGCATTGCCACCTGATCCCTCTGCAGGCCATGCCCTCTCAGGGGGCTTCGCTTAACTGTATCTGATTTCATGTCCATGCTAGCACGGCCGTCAAATCATCACCATCACCCAAAAGTCCCGCCAGGGGGGGCCATCAACTCCGTTGGACGGATGAAGCGCCACGGGATACAGACGCCCGGAACCTGGAGTCAGGAGAGAGACATCGGGGGCAATTCACCTGGGAACCCTGTGTCCCCATGACAAAAATACCATGGAGATTTTTCTTTCTTCGCCGGCTCCTCGAAGCGCCGTTACCTTGGTCATATTACCCGAAACCGGCGCGCGTGGCCTGCACGTGGGCCAGGCATTTCTGCTCCAGGGTGCAGCTATGGCGCCCCCCAACGAATGTCTGGTCGTAGCGTCTGCTCCTTCTATCGAAGTCCGTCTCTATGGCCGTGATGCGGTGGTTTACGGCGTCCAGGCCGACGCGCTCATCGATGATGGCGATGGAGCTGTCGGACGGCTGCCAGGTGCAACCTATGCCTCTTTAAAGAGGTACACCTCAAAATAGTCCAGGGGCGGTTAGGTCATGCCAGTATTCAGATAACTCTTGATACTTGTAGCCACGTTACCCCCGGATTCCAGGAAGCGGTGGCGGAAAGCTTTGAGAAATTGGTGTCACCCAGTTATAATGACCTCGTTGAAAATGAGGCTGTTGAAAACCAGCATTAGCAAGTTATTAGCAAAAAGTAGTTATGTCTATCAGAGAAAGGCCTTGCAGCCTTTAATTTAGCTTTGAAAATTGACCTGGAGAGGTGACCGAGCGGTTGATGGTGCCGCTCTCGAAAAGCGGTGGGCAGCAATGCCTCGTGGGTTCGAATCCCACCCTCTCCGCGGAGAGGTGCTGGAGTGGTCTATCAGGCGCGCCTGGAGAGCGCGTGTCGCCTTGGCGACCGTGGGTTCGAATCCCACCCTCTCCGCCAAGAAAACAATACAGACTGAAAATATCCTTACATTAATGTTACTCAAGGTGGTATTACAGATGCCATGTGCGTATGATTCAGGCATATCAAATCCAGGAGGAGAATAACTATGAAAACGATTGGTCTGATAGGCGGAATGAGCTGGGAGTCAACGGCAGAATACTATCGTATTATAAACGAATCGGTAAGAGAAAGACTGGGTGGTTCTCATTCAGCCAAAATTGCAATGTATAGCGTGGAGTTTGAAGAAGTCAGAGAACTTCACCGCACCGGTAAGTGGGACGAAGCTACAGATTTCATGATAGATGCCGCCAAACGCGTAGAAAGGGCTGGAGCTGACTTCGTTTTAATCTGCACCAATACCATGCACAAAATGGCAGATGATGTGGCAGCTAATATAAGCATCCCGCTGCTGCACATAGTTGATGTTACAGCAGCGAAGATCGCCGCCACAAACCTGAAGAAAATTGGACTTCTGGGATCCATCTTCACCATGGAGGAGGATTTTTATAAAGAGCGGCTCAGGAAAAGATACGATTTAGAAATCATAGTTCCGGATAAAATCGACCGGAAAATAATAGACACTATCATCTTTGATGAGCTATGCCTGGGGGAAATAAAGGATTCCTCAAGAGAGAGGCTCAAACTGATAATCGATAAACTTGTCAACGATAGTGCCGGGGGAATTATTCTTGGCTGCACAGAGTTACCCCTGCTGATCAAGCAGACCGACTGCAAAATTCCTCTTTTCGATACCACCAGAATACATGCTGAGGCTGCTGTGGACCTTGCTCTTGAAGGATAGGAGAACATAGTGGGCACGAAGCGAAAAATCGGCCTGACTTTGAGTGGCGGCGGCGCCCTTGGACTGGCCCACATCGGCGTGCTGAAAGCACTGGAGGAAGAAGGGATTCCCATTGACATGATAAGCGGCACGAGCATGGGCGCATTGATAGGTGCCTGGTACGCCAAAGAGGGAAACTCCGCTATCCTGGAAGAGATAGCTTGCGGGATAGACTGGAAAGAGGAAACTCACCTGTTCGATGTAAATTTAGTTCTGTGGAAAGGATTTATTCAGGGGAAAAAGGTCAAATCGCTTCTAACTCACCTCATTGGCGACATAGAGTTTAGCGACCTGGGAATGCCTTTTGCTGCAGTAGCTACCGATGCCAGGAGCATGGAGGAAATCGTCATCAGCGAAGGGTCGGTAATAGAGGCCATACGAGCAAGCATTTCAATGCCGGCAATATTCACGCCCGCGAGATGGCACGGCAGATTCTTGATCGACGGCGGAGTGGTTAACCCCATGCCCGTAGATGTCATACGCAAAATGGGGGCCGCAAAAGTGATTGCCTCCAACGTAGCCATTGTCGTTAAAAAAGACGTGCCGCGCGTCACTCCCCCACCACCTGGGAAGAAAGCCCTCACCTCTCCGGGGCCCCACGCCGATCACCCATACCTGCTGGCTATAAAGCAAAAGATAAACAGCTTCCTGGAAGAGAACAAAGACAGAGTTGAGGTTCTCGACGATCTTTCTAAAATTGCCAGGAACAAAGTTCATGCCGCCATAGAAAAGGTGGACCCACAGATGCCAAATATGTTTGAGGTTCTAACACAATCGCTTCATGCCATGCAGTATGAAAAAATCAAGCGGTCGGCACAACTGGCAGACATAGTCATCAACCCCGATGTCAGCAACATCGGCACATTTGATTTCTACAGGGCGGACGAAGCCATTGCCCGGGGATACGAAGCTACGAAAGAGATTCTTCCTGAGATACGGGAAAAGGTTTGTCCCTCCATCCCACCATCTACATAAGCGCCATCGCCCAGCTGCAAATAAGCAGGTTATCCGACTGGCACGGCAAAGCCATGCGTTCGCGAGTAGATTTCATTGCCAAACTTTCATGGCCTGTATATAATAAAACCAGCAGGAGGATTATTCGGATAGGGAGGAAAGCAAATGAAGAAACATAAGATAAAGTTCGGAGCAACTCTGGCTATATTAGCCATCATGATGGTCCTTAGCAGTGCCTGCGGTTCAACCGCAGAACCGACACCAACTCCAACGCCAACACCAGGTCAGTGGCCAGGAGGCAACCAGCCTCCGGTAATTTCAAGCCTGACAGCTGCGCAGACGCAGGTTCTGCCTGCAGACATAATTGAGCTTCGCTGTGAAGCCTCCGACCCGGATGGCGATACCATAAGCTATGAGTGGTCCGCAGACGGTGGCAAATTTACTGGAAATGGCCAACCAGTGGTGTCCTGGATAGCTCCTGAGCAGTACGGCACCTATAACATCACCATTACCGTCGATGATAGCAAAGAGGGCATTACCCAGGAAAACATGCAACTGAGCGTGGTAGCGAACCGCAATCCAGTCATCACCAGCCTCGTTGCCAACTCAACCTCAGTCTTGCCCCTGGGACAGTCTATTATCACCTGCATTGCCAGCGACCCGGATGGCGATAATGTCAACTATGGCTGGACGGCCAGCGATGGCAGCATCACCGGCGTCGGCAATACGGTTACCTGGATAGCTCCGGATAGAGAAGGAACTTTCACTGTCACGGTCACTGTTGATGATGGACATGGTGGCCAGAATGTGGACCAGATAGATATATTGGCCTCTTTAGCTTCAACTCAGAAAATAGAAACGTTCAATCCCATAGCTGAGGAAACCGGCACGGTATCAAGCACAGGAGACAGAGATGTTTCGAGAATCATGGCAGGAGATGATGAAAACAACGTTGGCTATCATGCTTTCTTGACTTTCGATCTCTACAGCTTGAGAAGCACCGACGTCAAAGAGGCTACACTCACCTTCACCAGAAAGAAGGTGGTCGACGATCCTTTTTCCAGCACGGCAACCGGCCTTCACGGGTTACATCTATGGATAATTCGCAGCGACCCGGGGCAATTGCCCGATTACAATGTACCCAAACACAACGCTGCAGCAGATGTTTTCTGGGAACCGCCAACCACTGTGGACGTAACGAGCTTCGTGCGCAATATCGGGCAGGGAATCACCCCTATAGACCGCTTGCAGTTTGAAGCCAGGTTCCTCGATACGACTAACGGGAACAAAATTCAGCAGTATATTGAATGGGAGAAGGTTACCCTCACCGTTACCTACGTACCATAACAAAACAACGCTTCAAGCCCATGATAAATGCTGATGAACTGAAATACTGGGTGGGTTTCTCCAGGGTGCCTGGTATCGGCAGGATAAGGTTCTCCCAGCTGAGGGGGCATTTTGACAATTTGCAGGATGCCTGGCACGCATCAGAGGGCAAACTAAAACAGGCAGGCCTGGATGCGCGCAGTGTAGATTCTTTGCTCGCGTTGCGCCCTGAGATTTCTCTCGACAGGGAGATTGAAGAGCTGGAACGCCACCAGGTGAAAGCGCTTACCTGTGAGGATTCTTCGTATCCGGCAAGGCTGAAGGAAACTTACGACTACCCACCGGTGCTTTACGTTAAGGGAGAACTTCCCCCTGAAGATGCTCCCTGCCTGGCCGTAGTCGGTACCCGACGCCCCTCTCCCTATGGCCGCCAGGCAGCTGAAGAAATTGTAAGTGATTTATCCAGAAACGACATCCTCATTACCAGCGGACTGGCCAGGGGAATTGACACTGTAGCTCACCGCACCACTCTGAACAACGGAGGAAAAACCATAGCCGTCTTCGGCTGTGGCCTGGACGTCATTTATCCTGCAGAAAATGCCAGATTGGCTCAGACCATAACAGAGCACGGCCTTCTGGTGAGCGAACACCCCCTGGGAACGAAGCCACGTCCCGAATATTTTCCGTTGCGCAACCGGATCATGAGTGGCCTGAGTTTGGGGGTACTGGTAATAGAAGCCAGGGAGAGAAGCGGAGCTCTAATTACAGCTTCGCAGGCACTTAGCCAGAACCGTGAAGTTTTTGCCGTTCCCGGCAGCATCTTTTCCCCCAACAGCAAGGGGACCAACCATCTCATACAGGCAGGAGGAGCCAAGCTGGTTGCCGATTACGCCGATATCCTGGAAGAGCTGAACTTAATCACGTCACTTCCCAGACAGGCGGAAATCAGAGAATTCGTGCCGGCGAACGAAAGTGAAACTGCAGTGCTGAAACAATTGACGTCGGAGCCAGTACAGGCAGACGAGATTTGCCGCCTCAGCGGTTTGCCAATAGCTGAGGTAAGTAGTACGCTTGCTATCCTGGAGCTTAATGGTATAGTCCGACACGTGGGGAATATGAGCTATGTGCTTGATTACAGGGTCAGGACAGGATAAATCATGCCCAAAAAGAAGCTAGAGGCGAAGCCTGTAAAAGAATCTGCAACAAAAAGCAGCAAACGGCGGGGCAAAGAAGCCCCGCGGCGAAGCCAGAGCCAAAAGCTGGTTATCGTCGAATCGCCGGCCAAAGCCAGAACTCTCAACAAGATTCTGGGAAGGGGCTATGCCGTAAAGGCTTCAATGGGGCATGTGCGCGACCTGCCCAGGTCGGCCCTGGGAGTGGACATAGAGAATGACTTTGCCCCCAAATACGTAATTCCAAAAGAGAAGAAAAAAATCGTCAAGGAGATCCAGGAAGCCAGCTCCAGGGCCAGTTCCATCTTTCTGGCCACCGACCCTGATAGGGAAGGAGAGGCAATTTCCTGGCATCTCACCCATGCAGCTAAAATGGATGCCGCTAGCACTCCCATTTACCGCGTGGCTTTCCACGAGATTACTGAAGAGGCCGTGAAAGAAGCATTCGAAGATCCACACTCTATAAATATGAATCTGGTAAATGCCCAACAGGCCAGACGCATTCTGGATAGACTTGTAGGATACAAAATAAGTCCTCTCTTATGGCGGAAGGTGCAAAAGGGACTTTCCGCAGGCAGAGTTCAGTCAGTAGCGGTAAAAATAGTCGTTGAGAGGGAACGAGAAATACAGAATTTTACCTCTCAAGAGTACTGGAGCATTGAGGCGGAATTAGCACGAACAGGTGAGCGAGCTTCAAGCTTCAGATCCAGGCTGGTGCGCTCAATTGATGGAAGCAAGCCAGATATCCAGGACGCAGAGACGGCGAACGGCATTATTGCCGACCTGGAAAATGCCGGATACACCGTCAAATCGATACAAAACAAGAAGGTAACTCGCAGACCATCCCCACCTTTCATCACCAGTACGCTGCAACAGGAAGCATGGCGGAAATTGCACTTCACGGCAAAGCACACCATGGCAGTAGCGCAGCAGCTTTACGAAGGCTTGCCCGTTGGGCAGGAAGGCTCCGTAGGCCTGATCACCTATATGCGCACCGACTCAACCCATGTAGCTTCTTCTGCCTTAAACGAGGTAAGGGATTTCATCAGGGAGAAGCATGGTAAGAATTTCCTGCCACCAAAGCCACGCGCTTTTAGCAGGAAAACGAAGTGGGCACAGGAAGCTCACGAGGCAATCAGGCCCACCAAAGTCTATCGTCAACCGGAGCAAATCAGGCAATTTCTCAACCAGGACCAGATGAAGGTTTACGAACTTATCTGGAAACGCATGGTGGCCAGTCAGATGGCAGCGGCAATATACAACTCTACTACAGCAGAAATTGCGGCGAGAGTGAACAGCAAAGGCAGCTACCTGCTCAGGGCAAGCAATTCCATTATCAGCTTCCCCGGTTTTATCGCCGTCTACAGCGAAGGCAGAGACGAGGAAAGACAGGAAGAAAGCTCCACCCCTCTTCCTGAATTGCACGTTGGCGAAAAATTGGTGCTCTTGAAGCTCCTGCCGGAGCAGCATTTTACCCAGCCTCCTCTCCGCTACACCGAAGCGACGCTAATAAAAGCACTGGAGGAAAAAGGCATCGGGAGACCCAGCACCTATGCCCCCACGATCTCTACCATTCAGGGGAGAGAATACGTGCACAAAATGGATGGCAAATTCCACCCCGACGAACTGGGGATAATCGTCAATGACATTCTGGATGAACATTTTCCCAGGATCGTTGACTATAAATTTACGGCACGCATGGAGAGTCACCTGGACGAAGTTGCCCGGGGAGAAAATGACTACATAGCAATTCTGAAGAGATTCTATCATCCCTTCGAAGACACCCTGAACAAAGCTTTCACCAACGTTAAAAAGATAGATATGACTAAACCAACCGACGAGATATGCCCTAACTGCGGTCGTCCCATGGTAATCAAAGTAGGGCGTTTCGGCAAATTCCTGGCTTGCAGTGGCTATCCCGAATGTAAGACAGCTATGCCATACGTGATTAAGGTCGGGGCATTCTGCCCCGATTGCGGCAGCGAACTGGTCGAAAAAAAGAGCAAAAAGAGAAGGAAGGTGTTTTACGGGTGCAGCAACTTTCCACAGTGCAAATTCGCCACGAACTACAAACCAGTACCACAACCCTGCCCTCATTGCGGCAAACTCCTGGTACAACAGGGAAAAGACCAGGCAAGATGCACATCCTGCGGATACAGAGTAAAACTCTCCCAACTGGAAGGTGAAAAGCAAAAACTGGAGGTGTCATCATGAGAATTCTGGTTATCCAGGGACCAAACCTGAACATGCTGGGAAAGAGAAAGAGGGAGATATACGGAGATAAGACATTGGAGGAAGTTGACTCGTTGGTGAAGAAAGAAGGAGCGGCTCTAAATGCAGAGGTAGTATCGTTTCAATCCAACAGCGAAGGTGCACTGATAGATTTCATCCAGGAGGAGGCAAGTTCAGCTGACGGTATCATCATCAACCCTGGAGCTCTCACGCATTACGGGCTTTCCCTGCGCGATGCCCTGTCCGATACCAGGCTGCCGGTAGTTGAAGTTCATCTATCCAATATTTATGCTCGCGAGGAATGGCGAGCCAGGTCTGTGATAGCTCCCATCGCCAGAGGCCAGATCAGCGGACTGGGCTGGAGAGGATACATCTCCGCCATACAAATCCTGGCAAACGAATTAAAGGAAGGAAATTGACCGGAAAGCGGGTACAGAAACTGCAACCAGGGCTTATTGACATGGTCCTTGATGCACTTCTGGTCTCCCGGGAGGAAAACTGCCGTTACCTCTCCGGGTTCACCGGTTCCTCCGGATGGTTGCTCATTTCAAACAACCATACCATTTTGGCCACAGACTTCCGCTATATCGAGCAGGCAGGAAAAGAGGCACCGAATTTTGAAGTTATCCAGGTTAAAGGTGACTTGCACAGCTGGCTGCCCCGGATAGCACAGGATATGGGCTGGCATAGGCTGGGGTTCGAAACGAGCCTTCCCTTCTCCACGTATCATCAACTCAAAGCGGCAACGGAAGGCAAACTGGAGATTGTTCCCACTGCCGGTCTGGTAGAGAACTTGCGCTGCATAAAGGAACCGGCAGAACTGGAGATCATCGACCGGGCTGTGCACTTGACCGACGCTGCTTTTGAACACATCAAGACCATAATACATCCCGGAATGAAAGAGAAAGAGATAGCATGGGAGCTGGAGAAATTTCTCCGGCAGGAAGGCAGTGAGGCTATACCCTTCGAGATAATCGTGGCTTCAGGTCCCAATTCAGCATTGCCACATGCACATCCCTCTGAAAGGAGAATCTGTTCTGGAGAGCCAGTTCTTATTGATATGGGAGCCAGGATAGATGGCTATTGCAGCGACTTCAGCCGTACATTTTCTCTCGGAAGGGACGAAAAACTGGAGGAAATTTACAGCATCGTTCTGGAAGCACAACTAACCGCAATAAAGAAAATCCAACCAGGGATGAGCATGGCAGAAGCAGACCGGTTAGCCAGAGAGGTCATCGACCGCGCTGGCTATGGAGAGGCCTTCGGGCATAGTCTGGGACATGGCGTTGGCCTGGAAATTCATGAGCTGCCCACCCTGAGCCCCAATTCTCAAGACGTGCTCGCTGATGGCATGGTCTTTACCGTAGAACCGGGAATTTATCTTCCCGGGTGGGGAGGTGTTAGAATTGAAGACGTGGTGACACTGGAGCAAGGCAAGTCCAGAGTGCTTACCATGTCGAGAAAAGACAGCCGTTCAGCTATCTTCCCAATAGCGGTTTGAATGCTGACCGAGCAGGGAAGGAGTTTTTATGCTAGATGCCGGAGAATTGAGGAAAGGAAGTGCCATTGAGCTGGAAGGCAACATATACCAGATCGTAGAGTTTCAGCACGTCAAGATGCAACAGAGGCAGCCCGTGGTTAAACTAAAGCTCCGCGATATACGGAGCGGCAACGTGATGGAGCGCAACTTCCAATCAGGAGAGAAAGTTAATCTCGCATTCTTGGAGCACCGCCCTATCCAGTATCTTTACAACGACGGTGACCTCTACTACTTCATGGACGCCGAGAATTACGAACAAATAGTGTTGCCCTTGGAGCAAGTAGGAGACGCTTTAAACTACCTCAAGGAAGGCCTCGACCTGGAGGTTTTGACCTGCGAGGGCAAGGCGGTAAACCTGGAATTACCCGCTGCCGTAGAACTCGAGATTATGGAGACAGAGCCAGGTTTCAAGGGGGACAGAGCTACAGCAGGAACCAAGCCTGCCAGGCTGGAAACGGGGTTCACTGTACAGGTTCCCCTCTTTCTCAGCGAGGGCAACGTTATCAAAGTCAGCACCCGAAGTGGAGAATACCTGGAGAAGGCGAGTTAATTGTTGCGAGCAGATTTGCACGTCCATACCTGCTACTCCATGGATTGCGAGACACCGCTGAACCGGATAATCGATAGCTGCCGCAAAGCAAGTATAAACTGCATTGCCGTATCCGACCATGGCACCGTCGCCGGCGCATTGAAACTCAAAGAGATTGCCCCATTCGAGGTAATCGTGGCCCAGGAAATTCTCACGCCCTTCGGTGAATTGATGGGGCTATTCTTGAGCGAAGATATCCCCAGCGGGTTATCACCCGGAGAAGCAATCGCGCGAATAAGAAGCCAGGGAGGAGTGGTTAACATTCCTCATCCTTTCGGTCGAAGTTTACACTTGAGACGGGGTTCCAAACAGAACGTCCTGCTGTCAGGAGAGATTCTCTCACAAATCGATATGATAGAAGTTCTGAATTCACGCACGCCTTTTTCTTCACATTCCACCAGGGCCAGAGAACTGGCCGTCACATACGGGCTGGGCGCCAGCGCGGGAAGTGATGCCCATACAGCAGGAGAAATCGGCAGAGCATACGTAGAAATGCCCGAGTTCACGGGAGCAGGTGATTTTGTGGCCTGCCTGAAACAGGGCACAATACACGGCAAAAGTTCCAGTCCCCTGATTCACCTCACCAGCACATGGGCCAAGGTAAGGAAGCGAGTGATGAAAGGAGGCACAAATTACCCTTGATAGATATCGGCTGGTTTTCCACCGGCAGAGATGAAGCGGCGCGCCAGCTCTTGAAAATCACCAGGGAAAGCATCGCTGCCGGCGACATCCAGGGCAGAATCAGTTTCGTTTTCAGCAACAGGGAACGAGGAGAATCGGCAGAAAGCGATGCCTTCTTTGACCTGGTCAGCCAGTATGACATCCCGCTTATCTCCCTTTCACATCGGAAGTTCAAGAATGCCATTGCCACACAGGGTAACGTCTCTCAGCGCAAAGCAGGACGTAAGCAGGTAAAAAAAACGGCAAAGCAATACCAGGAAAAGTGGCGCCTTGAATACGACAGCGAAGTGGACAGACAGATTAAAAAGTTCTCCCCTGACATCTGTGTACTTGCTGGATATATGCTCGTCGTGGGAGGAGCGCTCTGTCGAAAATACAGCATGATAAATCTTCATCCCGCCCCCCCCGGGGGAGGCACCGGCAGCTGGCAGGAAGTAATCTGGAAGTTGATACGGGATAATGCAGACGAGGCAGGCGCAATGATGCACCTGGTTACCCCCCGGTTAGACGAAGGTCCGGTGATAAGCTACTGCACCTTCCCCATCAAGGGCGATATCTTTGCCCCGTACTGGCAACAGGACAACAGGGAAGCGCTGTTTCATCTCATACGTGAACATGAACTTATGCGGGAATTTCCACTGATCGTTGCCACGCTCAAGTTACTCAGCCTGGGAGAAATAAGCATACGCAATGGAAGGATAATCGACGGCAAGGGAAACTATATCAGCGGATATGACCTGAGTGCTAAAATAGACCTGGCAATGGAAGACAAAAGAAAGGAAGGGCATCACAAGGGCCAGAATATCGGTGCTATCTCAGAGACGAAGGGCAACGGCCCTGCCGGGTCATCGCCTCCCGGTAGCTGAACGGAGGGAGTTGCCTGTCATGACAGCGGACGGAACTGAGGTCAATTTAATTTGCTTCGACCTGGAAGGGCCACTGGTTCCCCAGGACAATGCCTATGAACTGATGAAACTCCTGCCCCATGGCGGCAAAATCTTCGAAATTATCAGCCGCTACGATGATTTACTAACCATCGAGGGCAGGCAGGGCTATGAACCGGGAGACACCCTGGCGCTTATCACGCCTTTCCTGGCCTACCATGGCGTGGAAGAAAAGCAAATTGCCGCCATGGGACAGGAGGCCAAATTTACCCCGGGCGCTCAGGAACTAATTTCCAGGTTAAGAATGCATGGCTGGCAGGTGTTCTGCATCAGCACCAGCTATGAGCAATATGCGCTTGCCATCACCGGGAGACTGGGCATACCCGAAGAAAACGTAGCCTGCACTTCCTTCATGCTGGACGAAATCCGGCACCTGTTGAGCCGGGATGACTTCGCCCTGCTGGAGCAAGCAGCGCAAGAATTCATGCTCCTCACCGACGATGCCGAAATAAAACGGGTGCTGGACAATTTTTACCTGCAAACGCTGGCCAGAACGAAGTCAGGAAGGGCTATTTCCCAAGTGAAGCCGGTAGGGGGAAAGCGCAAGGTCGAGGCGCTGGAGAGATTCAGCTCCAGGAAGGGAAAACCGCTCTCCCGGTGGATAGCCGTGGGAGACAGCATTACCGATTACAAAATGCTGCAGGTCGTCAACAGGGCCGGCGGGTTGGCTATCTCCTTCAATGCCAACGAATATGCCCTGGCTCACTCCACCATGAGTCTCGCTTCCACAAGTCTGGACGACCTCTGGACAGTTTTGGATGCCTGGGATAAAGGCAAACGACAGATGGTAAAACAGGCAGTCAGGGAAGAGGAAAGGAGCGGCGGCAGCGGAGACAGAAGACATTTTCACTGGCTGGTTGAAGTCCAGGATATCTCCCACGTCCAGGAAATTCACCACAGGATTCGTCAATCGGCGAGAAACGAAGCTGCCAGATTGGGCTAACATTATGTCACATATAGAAGCGGTCGGCATGGGAGCACTCAATATCGACTACCTCTACCGGGTGAACGATATTATCATTGACGGTGAAACCAGCATCGAGAGCACCGTGGCAACGCCGGGGGGCTCAGCCGCCAATACCATATATGGCCTGGCAAAGCTGGGAGTGAAGTCAGGATTCATAGGAGCTACAGGCAACGACGAAGAGGGCAAAACCTCGGTTGAAAGTCTGGCAATGGCGGGCGTGGACACCAGTCAGGTCCAGGCCAAGGAGGGGGAAAAAACGGGCTACACTCTGTGCCTCTCCGACAAGCGGGGAAGGCGCTCCCTGTACATTTCAGCTGGAGCCAATAACCTCCTCGAATGGCAGGACGTGCACCTGTCCCATCTTGAGCACGCCAGAATAATCCACCTCTCCTCTTTTGTAAGCGACAGGCAGTTCAACCTTCAGATAGAGATGGTACGAAAATTGCCAGCCTCGATCAAAGTAAGCTTTTCGCCGGGAATGCTTTACGCCTCCAGAGGCATGAGAGCTTTATCGCCGCTGCTCGAGCGAACGCATATTCTCTTTGCCAACAAAGGTGAAATAGAACTGCTAACCGGCAGGGAATTCATCTCCGGAACAGAAGAATGCATCAAATCAGGTTGTCGTATTGTCGTTGTCACGATGGGCAAGGGCATAGTGCTGGAGTCGGGCAAGGTAATCACCAGCTACATTCGCCATGGAGATAAAACACACAAAATCGAGCCTCTTTTCGCTCCCGGCGAGGCATTTTCCCCCCACCCGGAAGGCACCGGCGCCGGAGATGCCTTCGCTGCAGGATTTCTCTTCGGTTTTCTCAGGGGAAAAGACATGCCTCAATGTGGAGCTCTCGGAAACAGGGTGGCTCTCCACGCCATCAACCAATCAGGCGCCAGAGAAGGACTGTCCACACTTCCCCTGATTGCTGCTCTTTAGAGACCTCTTCTTCACCTGCCAGAAGTATAGAGACAAGCCCCACACTCCTAATCATGCCTGCTGGTGCCACTAATAAGCCACACAACAGCTACAATGAGAACGATGGCGACAACGATGACGACAATGAGCCCCCCTGTACCCAACCCCCCAAAGCGCTGAGCAACTGCCACCGCACCATCATAACCAGCCCCCGCTAATACAGCCATCTCTAATCCCCTTCTCGGGTCTCAACCCATACCACAGAGCAAAGATTGACCTGACATCCTTTGCTTCGGCAAAGAACTTTACTTCTCTTCCGCTTTGCTCAGCACCTTATCAACAAGCCCATACTCCACCGCATGCTGTGGGTCAAGATAAAAATCCCTGTCGCTGTCATGGGCGATTTTTTCCACCGTTTGGCCCGTATGTTTTGCCAGGATGTCGCGGATTCTCTCCTGCATCCTCATAATCTCCTTGGCCGCAATTTCGATGTCCACTGCCTGTCCCTGAACTCCGCCAAGCGCCTGATGGAGATGTATGGTGGAGTTGGGCAAGGCATAGCGCTTGCCTTTAGCTCCCGCGGAGAGAAGCACTGTCCCCATGCTGGCTGCCAGCCCCACGCAAATAGTGGACACGTCGCAGTGAATCAACTGCATGGTGTCGTATATAGCCAGGCCGGCACTGATAACGCCTCCAGGACAATGTACATAGAGATTTATGTCCTTGTCAGAAGCCTCCCTTTCTAAATAAAGTAGCTGCGCAACGATAAGGTTGGCTATCTGGTCATCGATAGGAGACCCAAGGAATATAATCCTTTCTCTGAGCAAAAGTGAATATATGTCGAGAGAGCGCTCTCCCCGAGCATTGGTCTCTGTCACCGTGGGGATTACTATCTGGGATATTGGTTCTATCATTCCTTATTTACCTCCTCTTTAGCGATTTCTCCTTCATCTTTCTTCTCTTCCTGTTCCTCCTCTTCCTTAACCCCGCCGGTGGCTATCTCAACCAGCATATCAAGCGTCTTCTGAGTTCGCAGAGATTGTTCTACTCCACCTTTAACCTGCGGCAGAGCAGCAAATTGCCGCGCTTTTTCCTTATCTTCAGCCCTATCGACAATTTCTTCCACCCGTTTCTCCACCTCCCCGGCATCAACCTCAATCTTTTCCTCATCAGCTATCTTATCCAGAACGAGAGTATGGCTAATCCGCTTCATGGCTATGGGGCGCACCAGTTCTACATATTCCTCCCGTTTTTTGCCGGTCCTCTCGAAATATTCATCCGCGTTGTTAAATCCCACTCGCTGCGCTTCTTCTCTGATGAGACTCCCTATTTCCCTATCCTCTACAACGGGGGGATAATTTATCTTACTCAATTCCACTGCAGTGTCAAGTGCCTTTTGTCTCAAATCCTGACGCGCCCTCTCTTTAGCCATTGCTTTCAGGTCAGCAGTCACCTTCTCCTTCAGGGCGGCGAGGTTGTCGCAATCCATAACCTGCGCAAATTCATCGTTGACTTCAGGCAGTTCTTTTTCCTTTATCTCGGTGGGAGTAACCTTGAAAGAGCATTTCTTGCCGGCGAATCCTTCCAATCCATAATCAGGGGGAATTTCCACATCGAAGGCCCGCATCTCCCCTTTCTCTGCGCCCACCAAATTTTGCGCCACGCCGGGGAATGGCCATTTCGAATCCTCATTTACTTCATATACCATGTCCTTATGGTTCAAAAGGGGCTTGTCCTCAATAACGGCCTCAAAATCCGCGGTAACCAAATCACCAAAAGCAACGGGGCGATCCACGGGATTCCACACGGCCTGCCCCTCGCGAATCCGCTCCAGAGCTTCCGCAACTTCCTTCTCGCCAATTTCCGCAGGGGTAGAATCCAGCCTCATGCTGTGATAATCACCCAGATTGACTTCAGGTTTGAGAGGAACAACTGCCTTGAAAATCACGGGGTCGGTCTGCTCAACCTCCATACGGGGCTCATCTATGGGTTCTATCTTTTCCTGTTCAATAGCCTCTAGATAAAGCCGTGGTATCAGACGGTCCAGCGCCTCTTCCAGCAGAGCCCCCTTCCCCACGTGTTGTTCCAGGATCGCCCTTGGTGCTTTTCCCTTGCGAAATCCGGGGATAGAGACCTTGTTCACCAGCCGCCGGTAGGCCGAATTCAAAGACTCACCCAGTTCGTCAGGCTCAACCTCCACGGTGAGATTTACCTGGCAATTTTCCATCCGTTCCGTTGTTACTTTCATTTTTTCTCCTCTAGAAGTTAAGAACCGTCAAATACCTCGTGCTTCAACCTGAGATTCAATTCATCAAGCTGGCTCTGGCTAACATGCGAAGGTGCGTCAAACATCACATCCACAGCATTCTGGTTTTTAGGAAAAGCAATAACCTCTCGTATGGTCTCTGCCCTAGCCATCAG
Source organism: Dehalococcoidia bacterium (assembly GCA_021162545.1). Lineage (GTDB taxonomy): Bacteria > Chloroflexota > Dehalococcoidia > GIF9 > AB-539-J10 > M55B177. Next base: position 20,395 of record JAGGYM010000009.1, read on the forward strand.
CATTACCAGTCGGTCTATCCCGATAGCAATACCTCCATGGGGAGGCGCTCCATACCGCAGAGCTTCCAGCAGGGTGCCAAACCGTTCCGCCATCTCCTCACCGCTGTACCCCAGGAGGTTGAATATCTTCTCCTGAAACTGGCAAATGTGAATTCTGATGCTGCCACTGCCAAGCTCACAACCATTGCAGATGACATCGAAATGCCGTCCCCCCACCTCGCCGGGAGCACTGTCGAGCAAGGGCACATCTTCCTCGCGAGGGGCAGTAAAGGGATGATGCATGGGTTCCCAGCGATTTTCCTCATCGTTTCGCTGTAGAAGGGGAAAATCAAGCACAAAGGCAAAATTCAGCAAGTTGTCATCGACCAGGCCAAGCTGAGGAGCCAGATGGCGGCGCAACTCATCCAGCGTTCGATTAACTATGGAAGCCTGGTCTGCCACAATAAGCACAAGGTCACCCGACCTGGCTCCAAACCTGCTTACGATGCTTTCCATCTCGGCCACGGTTAAGTATTTGGCAATCACTGACTTGACCTCGCTCAACGATAAGCTTTCCCCGGTGAGGGCAATCGTAACCAGACCCTTAGCGCCGCTGTTTTTAGCCACTTCAGTAAGCTCGGCGATGCGGTGATGGTTGAAGTGAGCGCATCCGGGGAGACATATACCCTTTACCTTTCCCCCTTCAGCCACAACGGAACGGAAAATGCCGAATTCCACCTCGCTGGCTATATCAGAGATATCTTTAAGCTCCAGACCAAAGCGCAGGTCCGGCTTGTCCGTGCCATAACGGTCCATTGCCTCCTGGTAGCGAAGGCGCGGAAAAGGAGTTATCATTTCCATCTCCGGTTTAACGGCCTTCACAAGTGAGGTGAGTAATTCCTCCATGAGATTGAGTATGTCTTCCTCCTCCACGAAGCTCATCTCAAGGTCAAGCTGAGTGAATTCAGGCTGCCGGTCAGCTCTGAGGTCTTCATCGCGAAAGCAACGGGCTATCTGAAAATACTTCTCCACGCCGGCCACCATGAGGAGCTGTTTTAGTTGTTGCGGCGATTGCGGAAGGGCGTAAAACTTCCCCGGGTTGATGCGGCTGGGAACCAGGTAATCCCGCGCTCCCTCGGGCGTACTCTTGATTAGCAAAGGGGTCTCTACCTGGATAAAGCCCTGAGCGTCAAGGAAATCTCCCATGAACTTGGTTATCCTGTGACGCAGGATGAGGTTATCCTTCATCCTGGGACGCCTGAGGTACAAATAGCGATTCTTGAGATAAAGGCTCTCCTCAACCTCCACATCTTCATTGATGTAGAATGGAGGTGTCAACGACTCATTGAAGACCACAGCCTCTGCTGCTACGACCTCAATCTCACCGGTGGAGAGTTTCGAGTTTTCTGTCCCGTCAGGGCGCAAAACAACCTCTCCTCCTACCTGGACGACAAACTCATTGCGCAACGAAGTGGCTACCTCATACGCCTCCCGGGATGTCCGCGGATTGAAGACCACCTGAGTGATACCTCCTCTGTCCCTGAGGTCAACAAAGACCATGCCACCGTGGTCCCTTCGCCGGTGTACCCATCCGGCAAGGGTTACTTTTTCCCCCACACGCCTTCCTGTCAATTCGCCGCAGTTACAATTTTTGAGCAAGCTACATTCCTTCCATTTAACCCCAGAATTATAGCTTACAGGTAGCCTTTACTCAAATGAGACGCAATACATCTCAGTTATGCGGAGGTTTGCTCAGGATAGCGGACAAAGACCCGCGGGCTGAACTCATCCTGTATCGCTTCCAGCGCAGCTGCCATCTCGGGACAGTAATTTACCGCTACCTCAGGCATATCCAGGTTGGTGGCCTTATTTTCAGCTACCACAATTATGCCCACTTCGCACTCACCGGGATAGTGCTTCAGAAGGTCCACAACTCTGCGCAGGCACTCGACATCCCTTTCCGCGTCTTCAGTCTGATTGATGTTTATCACCAGCCTGCTCTTCTGAGTTGTCCCTGCCAACAGGCTTTCAGGACATTCTGCTGGAGAGGAAGAATGATTCCCTTCAGTACCATTATTTCCCACGCGCTGATAATACTGCACCTCCTGGCAATTCAACTGGGCCACATTGCCTCTTGCCCTGACCATGCCCTTCACCATGAGAACATTGCCTTCTTCCCACAGCTTCCAGGTATTGCTGTACACCCTGGGCCAGACATTAACCTCGATTTCCCCATCCAGGTCTTCCAGCGTTGCCACAATGAACAGTTGCCCCTCCCTGGTGTAGGTTCGACGTACAGCAGTTACCAGCCCGCTCACCGTCACTGTTTTGCCCTCGATATCGGCTCCAATGTCACCACAGCCAGCGACATCCGTCCCTGATATGCCATGAGAGGGCAAATCAAGCATTTGCGAAAAATAGACGCCCAGCAATTCCTTCTCCCATGCCAGTTTATCCTTTACAGAAACATCTTCTTCCCCGGCCATATCCGCTGCGGGAGCAAGGATAGAACCCACATCCCCGAGTAAGCCGAACATATCTGTCTGACCTGCTTCCTTCGATCTCCTGGCACTCTGCGCTGTAGAGATAATTTTATCTATGGAATCCAGGAGACCTCTGCGGCCGCTCAGGCAATCGAAGGCGCCGACTTTAATCAGGCTTTCAACCACTTTTTTGTTGACGCTATACAGATTGGCGCGATGGCAAAAATCATCCACCGACTTAAAAATACCACCCTCGTTGCGGGCAGTCACCATACCTTCAATGGGGACGCGCCCCACGTTTTTAACAGCAGCCAGACCAAAGCGAATGCAGGAATTCCCTCCTTCGTCCTCTAAGATGAAATCCGCCTCGCTTTTGTTGACATCGGGCGGCAGCACCTTTATCCCCAATTTGCGGCACTCGGAGACCGCCAGATGGACCTTCTCCATGTTGTCATAGTAGGTATTGAGGAAGGCGGTCATATATTCGGCAGGATAATTCGCTTTGAGATACGCTGTACGGCAGGCAATGAGAGCATAGCTAACGCTGTGCGCCTTATTGAAAGCATAGCCGGCAAAGGGCTCAATAAGAGCAAACACTTCTTGAGCCAGTTCCGCCGATATGCCTTTCTTCTTGGCCCCGGCTATGAAATTCCGCTTTTCTTTTTTCATCACCGCAGCTATTTTCTTGCCCATGGCCTTGCGCAGGATGTCCGCCTGCCCCAGGGTATAGCCTCCCAGAGCCTGCGCGATAAACAATACCTGCTCCTGATATACAATGACCCCGTATGTCTCTTCCAGAATTTTCCTCAAGGCAGGATGGGCATAATGGACGGGCATAAGGCCCTGTTTGGATTTAATGAAGGTGGGAATTTGCTCCATTGGCCCTGGCCTGTAGAGTGCTATCATGGCGGCAACATCGGCAAAGTTGCTGGGCTTCAATTCTTTGATATAGCGGCGCATTCCGCTGCTTTCCAGCTGGAAGACGCATCTGGTCTTCCCCGAAGCGAGCAGGTCGAAGGTTTTGGCATCATCCAGCGGGATATGTTGCAGGTCCAGAGAAACTCCCCTGCTCTGCTTGATGGTTTCTATGGCCTTTCCCAGAATGGTCAGATTGGATAATCCCAGGAAGTCCATCTTGAGAAGCCCCAGCCGCGCGATATTTCCCATATGGTATTGCGTCATAGACAGATGCTGCTCCTGCTTGCCAGCCATTTGCAGGGGAACATAGTCGGTCAGAGGGTCCCGCGATATGACAACGCCGGCAGCATGAGTGCTGGCATGTCTGATAGTTCCCTCCAGCTTCCTGGCCGAATCGACCAGATTGCGTATCGATTCATCCTCCGAATATATATCGTGTAACTCCTTGTTTTCCTCCAGCGCCCTGTCCAGCGTTATCGTTAACTCTGTCGGAATAAGCTTCGCCACCCTATCTCCCGTAGAATAAGGCAATCCCAGCGCCCTGCCGGTGTCTCTCACCGCTGCCCTGGCTCCCAGAGTGCCAAAAGTAATTATCTGAGCCACATGGTCAACCCCGTATTTGCGGGTAACATAAGACAGCACTTCATCACGACGGTCATCCTGAAAATCCATGTCGATATCGGGCATCTCACGGCGTTCTATATTGAGAAAGCGCTCAAAAACAAGATGGTACTCCAGAGGATCTATATCGGTGATGCCCAGGCAATAAAGCACGATGCTGGCTGCAGCGCTTCCTCTTACGCCAAAATAAATGCCCTGTTCCCTGACAAAGGAAGCTATGTCCCAGACGACGAGGAAATAATCGGCGAAGTTCGTTTTCTCAATGACTTCTAATTCATAGCTCAAGCGCTCCTTAATCTCAGAAGTAACATCCTGATACCGCTTCTCCAACCCCTGCCAGCAAAGCTCTTTCAGGAGGCTCTCGGCCGTTTTGCCCTCCGGCAGTGACACCTGCGGCAGGTGGAGTTCGCTGAAGTCCAGTTCCAGCTGGCACATGTCGGCAATGCGCTGTGTATTTTCCACGGCCTGAGGCAAATCCTCGAACATGCGTTCCACTTCCTCCGGGCCCCGTAAATAGAAAAAGTCCCCTGCCATTTTGAGCCTTTTTTCATCATGGACGGTGGCGTTCGTCTGGATGCACAGGAGAAGGTCATGCGCGGGAGCATCTTCCTTATAGATGTAGTGAACATCAAAAGTGGCTACAGGGGGAATATCCAGCTTATCGCAAAGCAAAACAAGCTTCTGGTTGACCCGCTCCAGCTCGGGAATGGGATGCCTCTGAATTTCGATAAAATAGTCCCCGAAGTTTTCCTTATACCACAGGGCTGCTTCAGCTGCTTCATCGGGGCGGTTTGCCAGGATAAGTTGAGCCAGCTCTCCCTGGGCGCATCCTGAAAGGGCTATAAGCCCCTCATGGTGAAGCTTGAGAAGCTCCTTATCCACCCTGGGTTTATAATAAAACCCTTCCAGGTGGCTCTTGGTAACCAGCTGAATTAAGTTGCGGTATCCCTGCTCGTTCCTGGCCAGCAGGGTGAGATGGTAGAGCCCCCGTCTGGCGGAGTTGCGGCTGCGGTAGTCTCCCTGAGTTAGATAAACTTCACAACCGATGATGGGCTTTATCCCCGCCTCTTTAGCCGCCAGGTAAAAATCCACCACTCCGTACATGACACCATGGTCGGTAATGGCAAGGCTGTCCATCCCCAGTTCTTTTGCCCTGGCAATAAGCTTGGGAATGTGACACATCCCATCTAGCAGGCTGTATTCGGTGTGGACATGAAGGTGAACAAATTTTCGCGGCATTACCCAGATTATAGCATGAGCCTTTGCTGGCGTTTCTTTGCAGATAAGGAAAATAATGGAGTAGAATGCAAAAATCATTAAGACTATCGCCCGCTGGCTATTCATAATCTCCATTCCTATCCTGCTGCTCAGCAGCACCATCTGGATAGGAGCAAGCACTACGTTCCTTTACCGGTACAGCTTCCACGAATATCATGCAAGCCAGGTCACGGGAATAGATGAAACACAGCTAAACGAAGTGGCCATAACGCTTACCGACTACTTCACCTGCAAGGCAGAGACACCTCAAATGAAAATAGTTGCCAGGGGGGAAGAACTTAACCTCTTCCATGATTACGAGCTCGCTCACCTCCAGGATGTAAAAAAGTTGTTTCAGGTGGCACGCAGAGTACAGGCAGCCAGCATCGCTTACATTATCATCTATGCCCTGCTCTTTCTCCTCTGGAGGAAAGGGCCCTGGCAGGACCTGATCACTGGGGTAAAGAGGGGAAGCATCATTACCCTGGGCTCGATAGTTGTGCTGGGCATACTCTCCTTCCTCGGTTTCCAGCAGCTATTCATAGCTTTTCATTACCTCATCTTTGGAGACCCGTCACAGTCATTCTGGATACTCGACCCCGGCAAGGATTATCTCATCATGCTATTCCCCGAACCTTTCTGGCAGAACAGCGCCATTTTCGGAGGTATAGCCATAGCTGCCGGGGCCCTGCTCATGGGAGGCATCGCATGGTTGATTCTGCATATCCACCAGGGACGCAGAAATACAAAACAACAAAATTGACGGCCCTCCTGAAATTCCATTGCATTAAAAGGAACTTTAAGTTAAGATAAACACAGTGGCGACAGAGAAAGAAAAAGCGGTCGAGCTGGCCGTTGAGCACGTGGAAAAGCACTTCGGAAAAGGCTCAATTATGCGAATGGGGCAACCCGCAGCTATCTCATCCGAAGATTTCATTCCTACGGGATCGCTGAGCCTGGATATTGCCCTGGGTACGGGAGGCATTCCGCGAGGGCGAGTTACTGAGATATTCGGGTCCGAGGCTTCAGGAAAAACCACGCTGGCTCAGCACCTGATCGCCGAAACTCAAAAGCTTGGAGGCATCGCTGCCTATATCGACGTCGAGCATGCTCTCGATCCCACCTACGCCGCCAATTGTGGTGTCAATTTAGACGACCTGCTCATCTCCCAGCCCGATTTTGGCGAGCAGGCACTGGAAATCACCGAGACACTGGTAAGAAGCGGGGGGGTGGATATAGTAGTCGTTGACAGCGTAGCCGCCCTGGTCCCCAAGGCTGAGATAGAGGGAGATATGGGCGATATACACGTTGGATTGCAGGCAAGGTTGATGTCTCAGGCCTTGAGGAAGCTGACATCTGCCATCAGTCGCTCCAAAACATCGGTAGTTTTTGTTAACCAGCTACGAGAAAAGGTGGGCATCGTTTTTGGCAATCCCGAGGTAACCCCTGGAGGCAGGGCTCTCAAATTCTACAGTTCGGTGCGCATAGACCTGAGGAAGGGAGAATCCATCAAGCAGGGCACGGAGATAATCGGCAACAGAGTTAAAGCCAAGGTGGTCAAAAATAAAATGGCGCCACCCTTCCACAGCACTATTTTCGACATCATGTTTGGCCATGGCATAAGCAAAGAGGGCGACCTGCTCGACCTTGGAGTATCGATGGAGAAGGTAAAGAAATCAGGAGCTTTCTTTACCTACGGTGAAACCAAGCTGGGGCAGGGAAGAGAAAACGCCAAGGAGTACCTGAAGCTCCACCCCGAGACCGCAGCACAAATAGATCAGGAAATACGGGCATCCGCTTCCATACCCCTCTTCACCCCCACCAAGACGGAACCGGCTGCGCCCGCTGAGTGAAGCTCAATCGGGAATTGCTAGACGACACTATTCTGCAACATTGCCTTGACAGTGCTTATCACTATCTCAGTTATCGCGCGCGCAGCGAGTTCGAACTGAAGCAACATCTACTCAAGCGTGGCTTTAGCAATGAGAGCGTTGAGAAGGCCATCATCACCCTCAAAGAGCAGAGTTTAATCGATGATCTCGCCTTCGCCCGGTTCTGGCGGGACAGCCGTCTTTCTTCCAATCCCAGGAGCAAGAGGCTAATGGCACTGGAGCTGAGAGACAAAGGAGTATCGCCGGAAATCATCGAGCGCACCCTTGAAAGCACAAACGACGAAGAAATCGCCTACGCATCGGGCTGCCACCGAATGCACCTCTTAGCTCACCTGGAATATCCCCAATTCCAGCAGCGATTGTCCAATTACCTTGCCTATCGGGGCTTCAGTTATGAAATTATCAGGACAACGATAGCCCGCCTGTGGCAGGAAAACCAGGGGAAAACTTGAGAAATTCGTCACTTTTCGCTTACAATATAGATGTCTTCCTCACAGAGGCAGTGAGAAATTGGGGGCCATTAGCTCAGTTGGTTAGAGCACAGTCCTGATAAGACTGGGGTCCGTGGTTCGAGTCCACGATGGCCCACCACATTATGGGGTTGACAGAACTCCCAGCCGTCTTGCCTGTTTTCAAACACGCTAACAGCGATGAGACTGGGCCCTGTGTGCGTGCCGATAATCGGGCTTGTTCGTGAGAGGCAAATAGAGGTAGTTGAGGAAATTTTGAACGGAGCCGCTGGACCAACCCGTTGGACTCGCCGAAGTCAGCGGTGTACTCCACAGCTAGCCCTTCAACATCGCCAAAGTTCGCGGCAAAGTCATACAGGTAGTCTATTGCCTTGGCCAGGGAGCGTTCCCTGGCATAAGGAAATACCTCGCCATCCTTCATTCCGATGACAGAGTTCCCCTTGAGCAATGAACCAAGAAAAGCCTCCGCTTTCCCGATGCATCCGCCACGTTCCAGGTAGTCCAGAGTATCAAAAGCGCCACGCAAGTTTACATGATGAACAGCGTGATGGGCTACATCCAGCACCCGGTCAATACTGGCTCCAGCCCGGGCTGCCCTGACAATCTCATGACCCTTGACTGAAGACTCTGGACTCCCTTTTCCCTCCGTCATTGCGAGGCATAGCCTTTTTTCGTCATTGCGAGGGGCGCAGCCCCGTGGCAATCTCATGACCCTTGACTGAAGACTCTGGACTCCCTTTTCCCTTCGTCTTTGCGAGGAGCGCAGCGACGTGGCAATCTCATCTCCCTCCCTCTGTCGTTGCGAGGCAGCTTTGCTGCCGTGGCAATCTTCCCAAGCAGCTCCCTCCCGCCCCCACCGTCAGAGCAAAAAATTCGCACGAATCAAATCATGCACCAGGACAGAACATTGATGAACCGAACCTGCTGCTATAATTTAATGCATACATACGTATCTATGCCTGAGGAGATAGTAATATGAGCAGAAGAATGACAGTGGTGCTCCACGACGAAGACCTCTATACCAACCTTAAAGTTCAAGCTGCAAAGACGGCACAAACCGTTAAGCGATATTACCCCTGAAGCAGCACGATAGCAGAGGAATCTTGGACCCTAGCGTATTACGTTAATGGTCGCCCCGATTGAAAGCTCTGCCCATGTTCTGTCTGAGGTGAGTGCCACTGCCCCTCTCATTTTAGCTAAGCTCAAACACGCCCGGTCACCCAAAGAAACGCCCATGTCCTTGGTAGCGATACGCAGCAATCCTGCTTGGTACGCCTGTTCCTCATCGAAAGGCACACTCTCCAGCCCAAGTGGTTGCAGAGCCTGGTGAATTGCTTTCTCCGGCATACCCGCCTCGCAGAGCTTGGCAACTACCTCGGATAAATTGACGGCGCTGATAACTCCTCCCGGAAGGGCTTCAGCTACCACGTCGGCGCCCGATTCCGCGTTTAGAAGCGCCAGTAAGGCTGAGGCATCTATCACTACTTTAGGCACGAGCCGCCTCTTCTCGCCGCTCTTTAATCAGTTCCTCGGACAGGCTTCGACCCTTAGGGATGTACCGCCGAAGTAGAGTTTGTGCCCGCGCAACTGCCTGGCGCATGCTAACAAGCCTTATCTCTCCGTCTTCGAGCACCAGAAGCACCTCGTCACCGGGTTTGAGTCCTAATGCTTTGCGGTATGTGGCTGGAATAACCAGTCTGCCACCTTCATGTATTTTTGTCTTCATTGTCTATCCTGCCATTTTTGTTTAATTATACCATAGTCCGATAGCCCTGCCATCACTGCGAAGCCCTGCCCCCCTGTCGTTGCGAGGCAGCTTTGCTGCCGTGGCAATCTCGTCGCCCTTGCTTCCCTCTGTCATCGCGAGGCACGAAGTACCGTGGCAATCTCTCCTGGCAGCTCCACTCCCCAACATCAGAGCAAAAACTCGCACAAATCAAATCACGCACCAGTACAGAACATTGATGAACCGAACCTGCTGTTGCTACAATGCACACACATGCAGAGACAGCACAAACCGGCAAGCGACATCATCGCTGAGACAGTGAGCAAACGAAGCCTGTCGCACAATTGTAGAAAATTGCCGGGCAGCCCATGAGGTATATAACGTAAGATGGATGAGAGATACATTGAAATAGACGGGATTTCTATTCGTTATGTTTCCAAAGGCAAAGGCCCTGCTCTCTTGCTTTTCCACGGCATCGGAGAATTCCTGGAGACATGGAGTGATAACATCGATTCCCTGAGTCGATATTACAAAGTTTATGCTCTGGATTTGCCGGGGCATGGATTATCGCAGAAGCCCGAGGTTAACTATACTCTGGATTTTGCTACGAACTTTGCCCTTAGTTTCATGGATGCCCTGGGAATCGAACATGCTGGCTTGATAGGGCATTCTGTAACCGGATCGCTGTGTTTGAACCTTGCCACCAGGTTTGCCGGGAGAGTCGATAGCCTTATCCTGGTGGGCAGCACAGGCCTTAACAAGAAGGAGGCCTCTCAACTCTACAGGATAATAACGCTGCTGGGCAGACGCATAGTCGAACCAACAAAGACTGATGTCCTGTCAGCTAAAAGAAAGGCGCTTTATAATCCTGATATCGTCACCGAGGAGCTGCTGAACAAAGCCTATCAGTACTTGATGATGTCCAAAACAAAGGATGCCCTCTTAAATGTGCTGCAGAGTAATGTCGACGGCCGGAGCATTAAGCCTGAAGCAATCTTGGCTAACAGGCTTCATCTGGTCAGGTCGCCTGCACTAATCGTACACGGTGCTCAGGACCGCGTCATACAGGTGGAGCATGCCCGGGTTGCCAGTAATCTTATCCCCGGAGCGAGGTTGGAAGTATTCGATGAATGTGGCCACTGTCCGCATATAGAAAAGCCCGAAGAATTCAACCGGGCGGCGCTAGCGTTCTTGAGAGGCTAACAAATCCCCGCTCCCCCTCCGTCATTGTGCCCCCACTGTCATTGCGAAGAGCCGCTCTTCTTCTTCGTCATTACGAGTAGGAGCCCTTTTTCGTCATTGCGAGGGGCGTAGCCTCGTGGCAATCTCATTGCCCTCACCTCCCCACTGTCATTGCGAAGAGCCAGCGCCCCCTCTGTCATTGCGAGGGGCGTAGCCCCGTGGCAATCTCATTGCCCTCACCTCCCCACTGTCATTGCGAAGAGCCAGCGCCCCCTCTGTCATTGCGAGGGGCGTAGCCC
>JAGGYM010000042.1 GCA_021162545.1 Dehalococcoidia bacterium
AACAACTCTGGTGCCACCCACTGGACAAAGTAAATCAAAGAAAGGAGACGGCGGCATTAGCCCGGTAACATTCCTATTTGAGTGAATGTCTCTTCTCCGGTAACATTTTTATTTGAGTTGACACGTAGATTTGGGGGGAATTTTTGAAAATATTTTTATCTCACTTTTCTTAACCTGCCTAACTGTAGCGCAAAAGTGGAAATTTGCAGGAGGAATCCTTGACAGATTGCAGACAGCTTGTCATAATTATGGCACTTAATGTACATTTTAATGTACATTATCAGGCTAGTTAAAAATGTTAGAAGCAGTTCCCATAACCCAGGCCAGGAAGACCTTTCTGCCCTCCATTGAAAGAGTCACCCATGAACTTTACAAATTCGTGGTGACCAGGCGGGGAAGACCTGTGGCGGTTGTTTTAAGTTATACAGAGTATTGCCAGATGGTGGAGACCTTGAGACTCTTTGAAGATGGCAAGTTGACTCGGGAGATAAGACAGGGACTGAAACAGGCCGAGCGAGAGGAATTGGTTCCGCTGGATTATGTGAAGCACAATGGCACCTGAACTCTCCTTGACCAGACAGGCTTATATAAGATGGACAAACTTGCCTGAAGAAGGTCGCTTGTGCCTTAGTCGGGCTTTGCTCGAGCTGAAGAAGAATACGTCGTCCGGGCAAGAACTGTGGGGAAGACAGAAATTGTGTTTCTATCGAAGCGCGGAAGGCACGGAGATAGTTTATAGAATTGCATTGAGGCAGATTCAGGTGCTGGCTTTCCGTCTCCCTCGCGCATATCACTTCAGCACAGGAGAGAAAATCTGTGCCATCATCCTGGCTGCAGGCAGGGCTGATTATAAAGAAGTGCCGTTGCAGCTTGCCTCCATAGAGGGAACTCCATTGATTTCCAGGGTAACTGAGGCTTTTATAGCCAGTGAAGTCGACGACCTCGTTGTGGTGTTGGGATATCAGGCAGAACGGATTAAAGAAGAGCTGGCAAACAAAGACGCGAGCAAAGATATCAATATAGTTGTGAATCCCAATTACGACGGTGGATTGAGCAGTTCGCTGAAATATGGCCTGCGCATGGTATCACAGGACACCGCGGCGGTAGTGCTCACCCTGGGAAACCGCCCCTTCATCAATTCCAAAGTGGTGAACACTCTAATTTCCGCCTACAAAAGGAGGAGGTCTCCTGCTATCGTCCCTGTTTGCCATCAGGTGAGGGGACATCCCGTCATCTTTAGCGCTTCTTTAATTCCAGAACTGCTCCGGCTCAGAGGGAACGTTGGAGGGAAAAGGGTGCTTCGCCGTTACCAAAGAGAATTAACCGAGGTGGAAATAGAGAATAAGGGGATTTTCGAGAAGCTGGTAAGCCTCCCGAATTAACGCCGAGGAGATGTAATGCTGAAAAAAATCAAGGTCGAAGAGGCGATAGGCAAGATAATGGAGCACGACATCACCATGGTTATCCCTGGCAAGTTCAAGGGGCCCATTTTTCGCAGGGGGCATGTAATCCGAGAGGAGGATGTTCCCGAGTTGCTGAAAATTGGCAAAGAACACATTTATGTAATGGAGCTTGAGGAGGGAGAAGTTCACGAAGAGGAGGCAGCCCTGAGGATAGCCCGAGCGATAGCCGGTCCTGGCCTCGAGTTTAGCGAAGTCAGGGAGGGGAGAATTAACCTGAAGGCAAAAGACTTTGGATTGTTGAAGGTAAATATCCCGCTGCTGAGAGAAATCAATTCTATCGGCGAAATCTCGATAGCCACCCTGCACAATAATACTGTCTGCCAGAGAGGCATTGTTGTAGTGGGGGAAAAGGTCACTCCGCTCATTATAAGTGAAGATAAGCTGAAGGAGGTTGAACGAATATGCCAGGAAAAGGGGGAAATGGTAGACGTCGTTCCCATTAAGAAAAGAGAAATAGGAATGGTTATCACGGGGAACGAGGTGTTCGCAGGCAGGATAGAAGACAAATTCGCTGAAGTTATCGCAAAGAAAGCCGCTGCTCTGGGGTCAGAGATAGTACATGAAGCTATCGTTCCCGATGACGTCGGCATGATTGCAGAGGCATTGAGAGAGGCCAGGCACAGGGGATGCGAAGTTATAATTGTTTGTGGAGGACTAGCTGTCGACGCGGATGACGTTACTGTTGCTGGCGTCAGAAGCGTTGGGGCAGAGATAATTTCCTATGGGGCTCCCGTAATGCCTGGAGCCATGTTTCTTTATGCATTGTGGGAAGGAACTCCCATCATGGGAGCTCAGGCTGCGGTAATCTACTCCCCTGCAACTATTCTTGATCTCGTTTTGCCACGCGTCATGGCAGGAGAAGAGATTTCCAGGGAAGATATAGTGAGATTGGGGCATGGAGGGTTGTGCCTCAATTGCCAGAAGTGTACTTTCCCCGTTTGTCCCTTCGGCAAGTAGGATTCAAGAGGCGCTCGAGAAGAAGGTGCCTTTTTCTGTGGCTGGTTCTCTGGTGAGATTATCGGTGCCCGCCACAGAGATAAATAGAAGGAGGATAAGCCAATGAAAAGAATACTCCTGTTATTTTTGGCGGGGTTGCTGGTGGTCATTCCCCTCGGTGGGTGCGCCCCCAGGGAAGAGGCATCTGTTCATATGGCAGTAGAGTTTGTAGATCATGCTGCCTGTGCTCATATAGCCAGGAATCAAGGGTGGTTTGAAGCCGAAGGCTTAAAGGTCACCTCCTTTGAGAATTACATAACCGGCATGGCTCTGGCTACTGCTCTGGGCAGAGGCGACATCAATGCTGCCTATATCTGCTTGATCCCAGCTATATGTGCCCATGCCAATGGCAAGGTGCCACTAAAGGTCGTTGCCGGGACACATACGTATGGCTATGGTTTGCTTGTTGACCCCGACAAGGTAAAAAGCATCAAGGATTTAGAAAATCCCGATATCCGCCTCGGATGCGCCAGGGAGGGCAGTCCTATAGATGCCGTCATGCATAAGATGATAGATGATTACCAGCTCGATGAGGGCAAGATACTGAGTAAGGTTCAGCGCATGCCTCCACCGAAAGTGCTTCTTGCCCTTAAGACGGGGCAACTGGATGCCGGTTTTTGCTGCGAACAATTTCCCACTATGGGCGAGGAATTGGGCTTCGAGGAATTCCTAACGGCACAGGATGTCTGGCCTGAGATGCAGGGAAGCGTCTTAATAGTAACCGACGACCTCATAAAGAACCACCCTGACATAGTTAGAAAACTGGTCAAGGTAACTCGGAGAGGGACCCAATATATCCATGAGCACCCTGAAGATGCTGCAGCAATTGTTGCCAGCGAGTTAACAGTAGCTGGCAAAGAGGTTTTGCCTCTTGAGATAGCAAAAATCACCGCCGGATTAGAGATTACCCCTGAGGTTATCTTAAAGTCTTTAACTGCCAAGATGGAATGTACCACCGACATTGACCCTGCAATGGTTCAGGAGGAAATAGATTATTTGGCGAAGTTAGGTTATATCAAAAGCTTCAAGGCTGAGGATATTCTGGATTTGAGTTTTCTAGAGAAATGAGCAAGCTCAAAAAACTGAGGCCGGGGTGGGGAATAGTGCCTATAGCCATATTTTTGACTATATGGGAGACGGTCGCTCGCTTAAACCTTATCCCCGGTCACTTTTTCTTTCCCCCATTCTCCACAGTGGTGGGAGAGTTCTATTATCTGACGGCGAATGGGGTGCTGGGGCATAACTTCCTGAGCAGCCTGGTGCGGGTCTTGATTGGTTTTTCGGCTGGTTCCCTTGCGGGATTGCTGGTGGGAACTATAATGGGGTGGAAAGATGTGGTCAATAAGTCGCTGAGCCCGATAATTAGCCTGATCTATCCCATTCCTGCCCTGGGCTGGTTGCCGCTCTTGATGCTGTGGCTCGGCATTGGAGAAACTCTGCCCATTGCTATCATATTTATCTGTTCCTTTTTCCCTATCGTCTACAATACAGCTACTGGAATCAGGACTGTGGATAAAAATTACATCCAGGTGGCGAGGACGTTAGGCGCCTCTGATATGAAGATCTTGACCACGGTGGTTATGCCCCTGGCACTGCCCAATATCTTCACCGGCTTGAGATTGGAATCGGGAATGGCGTGGCGCGTGATAATAGCGGCGGAAATGGTGGCCATTCCCACCGGCATCGGAGCGCTGATGATGAAAGCCGAGAGCCTGATGCGCATAGACATAATCATAGTCTGCCTGATAGTGCTGGCGGTGATGTGTTTTTCTTTTGAGAAGTTTTTTACCTTTCTGGAAGCAAAACTGACCGGACAGTGGAGTTAATATGCCGTCCATCAAGATAAAGAACGTTTCTAAATACGTCTGCCGGAAAGTCAACCTGGAGATATTGGATGGGGAGTTGCTGGTGTTGCTGGGGCCAAATGGAGCAGGGAAAAGCACCTTGCTGAACGTTATCGCCGGGCTGATTGAATATGAAGGGTCTGTGCTTTTTGATGGCGAGCAGGTAGATGAACTGTCTCCCCGCAAGAGGAAGATAGGTTACCTGTTTCAGAATTTGAATTTATTTCCTCACATGGACGTGGCCTCCAATATAGCTTATAGTTTGAAAGTTCAAAAGCGGCCTCAAAGTGCTCTAGAGGCCAGGGTAAATGAACTACTTCAGATGATGAAAATAAAGCACCTGTCGTCTCGCTACCCCGGACAGCTAAGCGGAGGCGAGAAACAGCGGGTGGCCCTGGCCAGGGCACTTGCTATGGCGCCTCAAGTCCTGCTCCTGGATGAACCGTTGAGCAGCCTGGATATGCAGGCTTCGAAGTATTTGCGCATGGAATTGAGACAGCTGCAAAAGAAGCTGGGCATCACTACCATATATGTAACCCATGACCTGAAGGAAGCCGGAGAGATGGCGGACAGGATAGCCGTAATTGAGAGCGGGCGCATGGAGCAGGTAGCCCGGCCAGGGGAAGTGTTCTTCTCCCCTGTGAGCAAGAAAGTTTCGGATTTCATTGGAGCTCCCAACATCCTGGATTGTACTTACTGCCACGGCTTGGGCAGGGGGGTGGTGGAGGTTACTTGTGGAGGGCTCCCCATAATAGTTCCCGATGATGGAAATGAGGTAAAGAAGATCGCTCTGCTTCCCCGGGACATTTATGTTTCCGAAAGCAAACCGCCTGGACCGGAGGTCAACAGGTTTAAGGGAATCATTACTGGCATCGATGCCGCTGATGATATGGTCAGACTAAAGGTTAAGGCAGGGGAGAACCGCCTGATAGTTGAGATGCCGCACCATATATATCGGGATATGGATTTGGTGGTGGGTAAAGAGGTATTCTTGATCTTGAAGTTGAGAAGTATAAAAGTTTATCGAAACGAAGAGCAGGTGTAAGAAAGATGTATGACGTTATTAAAAAAGAGTTTGCCCTGACCATAAGTCAAAATGGGCTTGAGACAGAGGAGGTGGCGATCAGGGCTGTCCCCCTCTCTCCCGAGGAAGCTATCGGCAATCCCGAGGAGAGGGATTACCCCCTGGTGACTGGCAGGGAGCGCCTGATGCAGGCGGAGTTTAAGGGTTCCCTGGGGCAGGCTTTCACCGATATGTATGGTGATTTCACTGGCAAGTTAAGCGATATCGTGGCCATGGACTTAAAGAACAACTTCCGCAGGGCCATATTCATTTCGAGTCTTAACGCGGTGATGAGATATTTGAGATTGGTGGATAAAACGGTACATTGCAGAGACAACGAGCCACGGGAGTGCAGCCATGCACTGGTAAAATACCTGGAGAGGAACTACGACCACCCCAGGATAGCCTTCACTGGTTTCCAGCCCAGAATGGTTGAGGCCCTTTCTGGCAAATTTGAATTGCGGGTGGCAGATATGGACCATGATAACATCGGCAGGGAAAAATTTGGCGTGGTAATAGATGGCCCGGAGAAGGCAGAGGAAAACTTGAGGTGGTGTGATATAGCTTTGGTTACCGGCACCACCATCGTCAATGATACCTTCAGGCAATTTGAGGTATCCAGGCCGGTTATATTTTACGGCATCACGATCTCTGGCGTGGCTCAGTTGCTGGGTCTGAACCATTTCTGCCACTGCGGGCATTGAGCAGGGCTATCACAGAGCATTGTGGCATATAATTCTCGGAGCGAAGGAGGAATAAAATGAAGATTCTGGATGACCTGATCTCCAGCCTAAGCGAGAACAAGGATGCAATAGTAAAAGAAGTGTACGCCTGTGTCTTCTGGACAGCGGTAGTGAGCAAACATTGCGGTCTAGCTTCTACCCTCACCGAAGGGCATCCGTATCACAAGACGGTGAGAGATCCGGGGAAACTGAGGGGCAAGTCAGCCCTGGAGTTAGCTCAATATGTCCGATCGGACAGCCTTCTGGAGGCGTCTATCGGCATGGCCGCCATCAATTCTCTGATAGATATCGATGAAACCAGGTGCACCGAAAGAAATGCCTTTGATGCATTGGCGGAAAAGGGAAGGGACAAGAACATCGCCATAGTGGGTCATTTTCCCTGGATACCAAAGCTGAGAGACATAGCTCGTAACCTTTGGGTTATAGAGCAGAGGCCACGTGAAGAAGAGGGAGAACTGCCGGCTGAAGCAGCGGAAGAGATATTGCCTCGCGCCGATGTGGTTGGCCTCACGGGAACCGCACTGACAAACCACACCATTGAAAGATTGCTGGACCTGAGCAGAGGCAAGTTCGTCGTTATGGTGGGGCCTTCCAGTCCTTTGTCATCGGTATTGTTTGACTATGGCATAGATATTATCGGAGGAGCAGAGGTAGTTGATACTGTAAAGATGGTTCGCTGCATCATTGAAGGGGCTACCCACACGCAAACGGAGGGGGTAAGACACCTGAACATGTTCAAGGATGGTGCATGATGGATTTCGAACTTACTGAGGAATGCAGAGCACTGCAACAGACAGCAAGAGATTTCGCCGAGAAAGAGATCGCTCCCACCGTCACTGCTGATGAAAGGGCACACAGGTTCCAGCGCGAGATCATTGCCAGGATGGGTGAATTGGGCTTTTGGGGTTGTCCCGTGCCAGAGGAGTATGGGGGAAACGGCATGGGGTTTGTGGCACATGTCGTGCTCTGCGAAGAAATTGCTCGAATAAGTTGCTCTCTCGCGGTTCCCTTTAATACGCAAACCATGGGGACCTCAAGGGCTATCCTCGAATTTGGCACCGCGGAGCAGAAAAGGAAATACATCCCCAAGCTTATCAGCGCTGAATGGATTGGTTGTTTTGCTGTCACCGAGTCCAATGCGGGGAACGACGTCGCGGCGATGACTGCTGTCGCCACCAGAGATGGTGATCACTATCTCCTAAATGGGACCAAGACATGGGTCAGCCTTGCTCAGGTTGCTGAGGTAGGGCTTATTTTCGCCTATACCACCCCCGAGCTAAAGCATGGAGGGATTTCTGCTTTTATTGTCGATATGAATCTGCCAGGGATCTCGTGCTCTCCTGACCAGGAAAAACTTGGATGGCGCGCCGCTCCTACCGCGGAGATATACCTCGATGATGTTAGTGTTCCTGTCAGTGCCTTGCTGGGGAATCCAGGGCAGGGCTTCGAAATCATGCTGAGATGTTTTGACAACATGCGCCTGACAGCGGCAGCGCGAGCTGTAGGCAATTGCCAGGCCCTCATCGATGTGAGCCTTAAATACGCCACCCAGCGAGTGCAGTTCGGGCAGGAGATAGGCCACTTCCAGATGGTACAGGAAGTAATTGCCCGGATGGTGGTGGAGACCGAAGCGGCCAGGTTGCTTACCTATCGCAACGCGAACCAGAAGGACAGGGGAGTTTTGCATAATACCCTGGAGACTTCCATGTCCAAGTATTTTGCCTCTGAAGTGGCTTCCAGAATAGCCGATGATGCCTTCAGGATCACGGGGGCCTATGGCTGTTCCGGCCAGCAGCGCATAGGAAGGCTTTTGCGCGATGCCAAGATGCATCAAGTACTGGACGGTTCATCCAACATCCACAAGATGATAGTTGCTACTGATGCCCTGGGGTATAGGAGAGCCAACCGTTAAATGCTCCCTGGGATGTTGGTCTGGGGAGTACGCGTTAGATAGAAGGGTTGGAGAATTTATGTATGGTAAAGGACGTGAATTGAAAGTGCGGGTGGTAGTTCTCATCAAAGGGGCAGGAGAAGTTGCCAGCGGCGTAGCTCATCGGCTGTTCCGCACCCATCTCATGGTTTGCATGACTGAAGTGCCCGAACCCCAAGCGGTCAGTCGCGGCGTTGCCTTCTGTGAGGCTATCTATGATGGAGAAAAAGAAGTTGAAGGGGTGGTTGCCAGGAACGTTTCTTCTGCAGAGGGAGTCTTTAAAGCCTGGGAGGAAGGTAAAATTCCGCTCGTGGTCGATCCGGAGGCTTCTATCAGAGAAGTCTTGCGCCCTGACATCCTGGTAGATGCCATAATGGCCAAAAGGAACCTGGGCACGCGAATTACTGATGCTCCCCTGGTAATCGGATTGGGACCGGGGTTTTGCGCTGGTAGAGATGTCCACGTGGTAGTGGAGACAAATTGGAGCGAGGGTCTGGGAAGCGTAATTCTCAAAGGAGAGGCAGAAAAGGATACGGGTTTACCCTTTCCCGTGGATGGATTAACTTCTGAAAGAGTGCTTCATTCTCCTGCGGATGGCATTTTCCTGAGTGATAAGCAACTCGGGGATGATGTGGCTGCGCATGAGGTGGTTGCTTCGCTGGGGGAAATGGAGATTAAAACTGAAATTGGTGGCATTGTCCGGGCTCTGCTACGCAGTGGGGTAAAGGTCAAAAAGGGAACCAAGTTAGGGGAGATAGATCCTTCAGCCGACAGAGATGTGTGTTTTCTCATAAGAGGTAGAGTCAGAGCGATCGCCGGAGGAGTTCTGGAAGCAATATTGATGCGATTTAATACGTGAATGAAGCTCAAAGAAGCACTGAACGTCGGCCAGTCTGAGGTGATAAGCGCAGTAGGCGCTGGCGGTAAGACAACGCTCATGTTCTCCCTGGCACGAGAGCTTGCCAGTGAGGGAAGAACTGTCGTTACCACCACTACCTCCAGGATACATGAATCCGAACCTGCACTGCATGGTTCTCCCTCCCTTGTGCTGGAGGAAAGGAAGGAGGGGTTTATAAAATTGCTCCAGCAGACTTTTGAGAAAGATAAACAGGTCACCGTGGTCTCTAAAAAGTTACCCTCTTTGGAGAAATTGCAGGGGATCGCCCCTGAGCTCGTGGACAAGCTGGCGAACCTGGGCCAAATTTCCTGTATTATTGTGGAGGCGGATGGGGCGGCACACAGGTCTCTCAAGGCACCAAATTCCACCGAACCGGTAATACCACAGAGCACCACCCTGGTCATTTCCATTGTAGGCATTGATGCACTTGGCTGCCACTTGAATGAGGAAAAAGTCTTCAGGCCGCATATCGTCTCTCGACTTATTGGACTGGAGCTGGGAGAGATCATTACGGCAGATGCCATTGCCACCTTGATTACTCACCCGGAGGGAATAACCAGAGGAAGCCCTCCCGGGGCCAGGATTATTCCTTTTATCAATGAGATGGACCTCGAAGATGATTTATCGCAGGGAAGGAGACTGTCTCTCAAAATCCTGGAGAGGAAACATCCTCAAATTGAAAGAGTAATACTGGGGCAAGCTCAAGCATCTGAGCCCGTGGTAGAAATTGTCTCGATGCCAGCTCAATAATTAGTCGGGAAGGTTGTCATGGTTGATATTTATCAAGAAATAGCCAGGATTAAAGCTGAAGGAGAAGAAGCAGCTCTGGCTACTGTCATTTCTTCCGCTGGCTCCACCCCCAGGGGGGAAGGAGCTAAGATACTGGTCAAAGAAGACGGCAGCATTGCGGGATCGTTGGGAGGAGGGGAGCTGGAAGCCAGGGTTTGTCAAAAGGCGAGGGAGGTGATGAAAATAGGCAGGCCGAAGCGAGTGCACTTCAGTCTCACCGGCGAAGAAGTAGGGATGATCTGCGGGGGGGAAATTGAGGTGTTTATCGAGCCCATTCTCTTGCAGCCTTCGCTGTACATTTTTGGAGGTGGTCATATCGCTCTTCCCCTGGCCAAAATTGCTAAACTGCTGAATTTCAAGGTCACCCTGATTGACGATCGGGATGAATTTGCCAGTGTGGAGAGATTTTCAGGAGTAGACGAAGTCATTGCCGGGGAATTTAAGGAAGTGTTCTCCAGGGTAAAGATAGATAAGTCGAGTTATCTCGTGATCGTTACCAGGGGGCATCAGTATGATGAACTGGTGCTGGAATTAGCTCTAAAGACGCCTGCCAGGTATATCGGCATGATGGGCAGCAGGACGAAAAATGAGACCATTTTTTCCCACCTATCGTCTAAAGGGATGCCACCGGGATTACTTCAAAAAGTCCACGCTCCCATCGGCCTGGAAATCGGAGCGCAAACCCCGGAGGAAATAGCTGTCAGCATTGCAGCTGAGCTTATAAAAGCTCGATGCTCTTCGCTGCAGGCTTAAAATCTGGTCGCCATGGTATCTTTGAAAATTCGGGGTGGCAAAAGTTGATGACGGGCAATAAAATTCTTGTTTCGGTAATCCTTCTCGCCGGAGGCAAATCGCAGCGCCTGGGCAAACCGAAGCTCTTGTTGCCTTTTGGCGATAAAACCGTCATAGAACGCTCTCTTAATAACGTGCTCGCTTCTGAGGCAGATGAGATAGTGGTAACAATAGGAAGCAATGCGGAGGAAATTGCGGCAAGGATAAAGGAGAAAACAGTCAAGATCGCCATGAATCAGCACTACTTCTACGGGATGGGCACCTCCATAACTGCAGGGTTGAGGTTGGTCAATGAGAAAGCCAGTGCAATAGTGGTTGCCCTGGCTGACCAGCCTGCCATAGACAGCAACCTTATCAACAGGCTGTTGCAGGAGTTCCACGCGGGCAATAAAGGCATCGTTGTTCCTGTGTGGAAAGGAAAGAGAGGCCATCCCGTCATATTTTCCTCTAAGTACAGGGCAGAGCTCTTGCAGCTGCGGGGTGAGGTGGGAGGCAGGGAGATAATTGCCAGACACCATGATGACGTTCTTGAGATAGCGGTTGACTCACAGAGCATCAGCCTGGATATAGATACTATGGAAGATTACAACCGACTCATTAGAAACCAACCTGGCTATTCTCTCTGAACCGGGTCTTTCACGGGGAAGAGATTCATCCCACTACGAGGTCAACAACTCGCCCCGATTTTATGTCTATCAGGCCGTTTTCCGAGAGCCGCAGGAAGGGAATCGCCGGGCTGGCAAGGGTAGCCAGACTTAAGACAGGGTCGGAAAGGGGACAGCCCAATGCGCTGAGCTTTCCCTGCACTTCTTCCAGCCTTTGTACTATAGCCTCCAGAGGTAATTCTGAGAAAAGTCCCGCTACAGGCAGAGGCAGCTCAGCCCTGACCTCATTATCCGCGTAAACTACTATGCCCCCTCCAAGCTCAACCACCCGGTTTATCGCTCCAGCCAGGTCTTCATCGCTGGCTCCTGCGGATGCAATGGCACAGGTATCCCAGGGACAACTCATCGCCACGGCTCCCTGCCTCAAACCAAAACCTCTGATAAACCCGGTAAATATCTTCCCTTTATCGGAAAGGAGCGTTACCTTGAGTATATCCTCATTGGGGTTGGGTTTTACTTCCCCGTTTAAGACGGGAAGCTCAGCTATGAACTCTCTGGTCACCAGGTTGGTTATCTGGGATATCGCTCTTACCCGAGCGTGCTTCCTTTTCCCTGCGGCAATAGCAAAATCTCGAGATACAACTCTGCGAAA
Organism: Dehalococcoidia bacterium; assembly: GCA_021162545.1. Lineage (GTDB taxonomy): Bacteria > Chloroflexota > Dehalococcoidia > GIF9 > AB-539-J10 > M55B177. The sequence goes on from JAGGYM010000042.1 coordinate 11,776, forward strand.
GCCTTTCAGGTTCCCCGCAGAAAAGTTGAACCTCTTCGGCTCCACCAGCAATTCTCCCTCCCTGGCAACAACCTTGCCGTTGCTGATAACGTATTCTGCCCGGATAGTCCGCGGGTTTGGAATTATCAAAATATCGGCACATCTCCCCGGAGCAATTCCTCCAAGAAAGCCGTCCAGGTGAAAATGCTCTGCGGGATTCAGGCTGGCCATCTGGATAGCTACCACGGGGTCGAAGCCAAGGTCTATGGCTTTTTGCACCACATATTCCATATATCCCTTCTCTTGCAGTTCTTGAGATGCAACGGCATCGGTTACCAGTACCATGCGCCTGAAATCTATCTTCCTGTCTTTTAGCTTTGATATCGCTTCGAGTTCCCTGCGAATGCTCCCCTCTCTTATCATGACAAAGATACCCTGTCTTAGCCTCTCGATGGCTTCCTCTGAATCTGTCGCTTCGTGGCAGGAGGAAACGCCACTGCATAGATAAGCGGACAACTTCTCTTTCCTGGCTCCGGCTGAATGCCCTTCTATGGTTTTCCCCGATTCTAAGGCACTGGAAGAAAGCGCCCAGAACCTGGAGTCGTTCTCCAGCACCGTCTGCCAGTAGGCTTCACCCAGTCCCACTACAACGGGAGCCCGCATCAGCTCCTCGAGTGAACTGGTATCCACCACATTCTGTAGCTTTTCCCTTCCGAGGGAAATCATGGGAGGTATGGTAACAAAGCACTTTATCGGTTGATTCTGAAGCGATTCAACAAAATCAAGCAATCCAGAATATCCCTGGGCAAAAGCCATCTCCATTGTCTCGGTGATGATGGTGGTGGTGCCGCCTTTTATAACGTGGCGCAGGAACTCATAAGGGCTATAATATGCTGGGGCCCCGGCCAGATGAGTGTGCCCATCGATAAGACCGGGGATGATGGTCTTGCCGGATGCATCGATAACCTCGGTCTGCAAGCCAATGGTATGAGCGAGCTCTTCTCCAATGGCAGCAACCTTTTCTCCCTTTATGGCCACCGAATAGCCCTTGAGTATTTCCCCGCTGTAAACGTTGACCAGATCGCCACCTACAATCACCAGGTCGGCTTTCTCTCTTCCCAGGGCCACATCCATCAGAGTCCGTCTTTCCTCGATGTTAGCCTGTTCCATTCCTCATCTCCAGTAGAAAGATATGATCACCCCCGAAAACCACCCTGTTTTCTGCCGGGTGCTGCAGGTATGGCTTTCATCCAGCCTGAGTTCACCGGGGATTACCTTCTAAATTTCTTATCTTCTCTACCCTGCGCGAGTGCCTGCCGCCTTCAAAGGCGGTGGCGAGATAGGTATTGACTATATCCACTATTAGTTCAGCCTCCGGGACGTCCGCCCCCAGGCATAAAACGTTGGCATCGTTATGCTGGCGGCTTCTCTGTGCCGTGAACGTATCATGGCACAGGGCTGCTCTTATGCCCCTTATCTTGTTGGCTGCTATGCTCATACCTACTCCTGTGCTGCATATCAAAATGCCCTGGTCAAAACTGCCGGTAGCCACTGCTTTTCCTACTTCACAGGCGATATCGGGATAATCCATGGAATCTGCACTGTAGGTGCCAAAATCCCGATAATAGCAGCCCGCTTTCTCCAGAAGTCTCATCACCGCCTGCTTCATTTCAAGCCCGCGGTGGTCGCAACCTATAGCAACGCGCACGGGTTCCCCCCTTCTTCATATTCTTTGATGGCTCTTTCGATCTGCGCTGAAGAGACGATTCCCTGACGTAAAATTAACGGTGTTTCGCTGGCAACGTCCACGATGGTTGACTCTCTGCCGCCTGAGCACTCCCCTTCTATAACAAAATCAATCCGTTCCCCAAGTTGCAGCCTTACCTCGGAGGGAGTAAGCGCGGGGGGATAACCACTGATATTGGCACTGGTGCCAGTTATCGGCCTGCCCAAAGACCGAATAAGGAAAAGACAGATGGGACTATCGGGCATACGAACTGCTATAGTGTCGCCTTGAGATAAATAAGCAGGCACCGCGCCAGCTCCGGGTAAAACCAGAGTCAGCCCCCCTGGCCAGAAGCGCTGAGCCAGAAATAAAGCGATCCCCCGCGCTGGCTCAGTCACCGCCGCAAACTGGTCCAGGTCAGCAACAAACAACGGCAGAGCCAATTGCCTCGGGCGGCCCTTTATTTCATAGATTTTCTCTACGGCCACCGGGTTGAAGATATCCGCCCCCAAACCATAAACTGTGTCCGTGGGAAAGGCAATTATCCCTCCACTCCTCAGGATCCTTACCCCTTCTTCTAACTGGTCTTCGGGTGTCTTCGCCACCATCCTTGACGCTAGTATAGCATGGTGATAAGCTACCATGCATTCAGTAATGCAGTTCTAAAATGGTGAAGAAAAAAACAGCTAGCCTCCGTGTTGCCACCAGTGACGATATTGAAGTCTCAACTTATCTGGAGCTCGCCAAAGAGTCGCGTGGTGAGCAGGCCGTGCTTGAGTCCGGAGAACCTCCGGGCAAACGGGAAACCATAATAATCATCGACTTTGGCTCTCAGTACAGCATGCTCATTGCCCGGCGCGTGCGCGAGTGCCATGTTTACTGTGAGATCGTGCCCCACAATACTCCATGGGAGAAAATAGCATCCCTCAATCCCAGGGGTATTATCCTCTCCGGTGGGCCACATAGCGTTTACGAGCAGGGGGCCCCTCTACCACTGCCCTACGTATACGAGAAGCATTTACCGGTACTGGGCGTCTGCTATGGCATGCAGGCCATTGCTTATCAACTGGGAGGCGAAGTAGTCTCCGGAGCGAAGCGCGAGTACGGGCATGCCGTCCTGCATATAAATGCTCTGGAAAACCCGCTCTTCGCCGGTCTCCCTTCCTCTCTCCCCGTGTGGATGAGCCATGGCGACGAGGTAACAACCATGCCCCCTGCTTTCGGAGCTCTGGCTTATACGGAAAATTCCCCTCTGGCCGTTATCGGCAATGGCAAAAACATTTTCGGGCTCCAGTTTCACCCGGAGGTAAGTCATACCCCGCAGGGAAAAACGATATTGCAGAACTTCGTCTACCGTGCGTGTGGTTGTAAAGGCGAGTGGACACCGGAGAGCGTTATTAGTGAAAGCGTCAACAAAATCAGGGGACAGGTAGGGGAAGGGAGAGTCGTCTGTGCCCTTTCCGGGGGAGTTGATTCAGCGGTGGCAGCCACTCTCGTTGATCGAGCTATCGGTAACAAGCTAACCTGTATCTTCATCAATAATGGCTTGCTGCGCAGGGAAGAGCCGGAGCGGGTGCTCGACACCTTCAAGCGCAATCTCAAGATGGACATAGTGTATGTAGATGCCACCGATTCGTTTCTGAAGCGGCTGAGGGGAGTAACTGATCCTGAAGCCAAGCGCCGGCTGATAGGAAATGAATTTATCCGGATCTTCGAGAAAGAGGCGGCTAAAATGGGCAAGGTAGACTTCCTTGCGCAGGGTACTCTCTATCCCGATGTCATCGAGAGCACTTCTACCGAGACCAGTGCAGCAGTTAAAATAAAGAGCCACCACAACGTCGGAGGTTTGCCTTCCAAGATGAAGTTCATCCTCATTGAACCATTGCGCTATCTCTTCAAGGATGAAGTTCGGGAGGTAGGATTAATGCTGGGCCTGCCGGAGGAAATGATCTGGCGACAGCCTTTCCCCGGGCCAGGACTGGCTATTCGTGTTATTGGTGAAGTGACCAGAGAACGTTTGGAAACGCTTCGTGCTGCTGACTGGGTAGTTATGAATGAAATTAAGAAGGCAAAGCTCTACCGGGAGTTATGGCAAAGCTTTGCCGTACTTACCGACGTCAGGAGCGTGGGAGTCATGGGAGACTTCAGAACATACGGCTATCTCGTGGCATTCAGGGCCATCACCAGCGACGATGCCATGACTGCTGATTGGGCTCGATTGCCTCATGACCTGCTGGCAAGGGTATCCGACCGCATAATTAATGAGGTGCCCGGCGTCAACAGGGTAGTTTACGATATTACGAGCAAACCACCCTCCACCATAGAATGGGAATAGGTCCGGTGGTTTTTACTCTGGCATAAGGGAGAGGAAACCTCTTCCAACTACGTTTCCAGCATTGTCTCAGGAGGGAGCGAGCATGAGCAAGACGCGGCTTAAAAAGACGATGTGCCGGCGGTATCCTGATTGGAGAGGCGGTGCCTTCCACGACCCGTGTTTTCGCCTCTCTTAGTTAGCCAGATGGAAAAGCCCTGGAGGTTAATTGCACTATCTATTTAACTGCTGGGATGAAATTCTCCCGCAAATAAAAACATCTGACAAGGCCATGCTTTTGCTGGACTATGACGGGACTCTCGTTCCTATAGCTCCCAGCCCCGACATGGCTCGTTTATCTTCTCAAACCAGAGGGATACTGGAAGAGATAAGCCTGTGCGCGGCTTTCGAGCTGGCTATAATCAGTGGTAGAAGTCTCTCCGATATAAAGGCGCTGGTTGGGCTGGAGGACATAGCGTATGCCGGCAACCATGGATTAGAGATCGAGTGTCCCCGGGGAAAGTTCACTCCCCCCGCAGCTGTGAAGTTTCGACCTCTCCTGGAGATCGTTGAGCAAAGGATTGAAGAGCAGCTGGCAGGAGTTGAAGGAGTTTTCATAGAGGATAAGGGGCTTACGCTGAGTGTGCACTACCGTCTGGTGCAAGAGCCCATGGTAAAGGAGGTGAGGAATCTCATCCTGAAAGCTATCAGGAGCTGCATGAAAGAAGGCAACTTCAAGCTCACCAGAGGAAAGAAAGTGATTGAAATAAGGCCTCCCCTCGAATGGGACAAGGGGAAAGCCATAGAGTGGCTGCTCGAAATTTATGGGAGACCCGGCAACCTCCCCATTTTTGCCGGTGATGACGCTACCGATGAAGATGGTTTTAAAGTTGTGCGCAAGCTCGGGGGAATTTCCATTTTCGTCGGCAGGGAAATCATTCCTGTTTCTGCCGATTACTATGTGAATTCCCCGTCGGAATTGTGCTCCTGGCTGGCAAGCCTTCCCGGGTCCTGCAGCTTATAACAGAACCACTTCTCATCTCATAGAGTAGCTATTACTTCCTTTATCCACCGGTGGATAGTTCTCTGGAATCAATCTCCGAGACAACTCTCCCTCTTTCTATAACGTATCCACGGTCGGCGATATCGAGGGCTGCAGGAATGTCCTGCTCCACCAGAAGAACACCCATGCCCTGGCCTTTTAATTTCAGGATGACGTTCATCACCTTTGACACCAGTAGCGGTGCCAGGCCCATGGAAGGGCAGTCCAGGAGAAGCAACTCTGGATTTGACATAAGTGCCCTGGCTATCATCAGCATCTGTTTTTCTCCTCCGGAGAGGGTCCCCGCAGCCTGCTTTTTCCTCTCTTCCAGAACGGGAAAAAGCTGAAAAACGCTCTTGCTATTCTGCGCCGTTCTGTTTCTTTTTTCTTTGCCACGCCGGGAATAAGTTCCCAGGATAAGGTTATCCATAACGCTCATAGAGGGGAAAACCAGCCTGTTTTCATCTACATAAGCCATTCCCCGTCCTACTGTTTTTTCTATTGGCAGACCCTGAATTTGATGCCCTGCGAAAAGAACCTCGCCTCTTGCTATGGCAAGGATCCCGCAAATCGCCCTGAGTGCGGTGCTCTTGCCTGAGCCATGGGGCCCGGTGATGACCACAATTTCTCCCCGGTTGACATACAGGGATACCCCTTGCAACACCGGTGCCAAGCCATAACTGGCATAAATGTCATTCACTTGCAGCATAGTGCAACTTGCCCCCTTCCGTTATTCTGCCCCCCAGGTAAGTGGCTATGAGATGCTCATTGCTCTGTATCTCAGAGGGAGCAGCATCGGCAACTTTCGCGCCGCTGTCCAGAATGATTACCTGGTTGGCGATCTCCAGCGCTTCATCCGTTCTCTGCTCTACCATCAGGATAGTTATCCCTCCCTGCTGTAATTTTAGCAGTAACTGGCTCAGCTTCTCTATTTCGGATGTCATTAACCCCCCATAGGGCTCATCCAGCAACAGCAGGTCGGGCTCTGCCGCCAGGGCACGGGCCAATCCTGAGATTTTTTGTTCGCTCCAGGACAAGTTTGCCGGGGGAGCAAGAGCTTTTTGTTCCAACCCCACCAGGGATAATTTACTCATTGCCCTTTCCATGATTTCTTTCTCTTCCGCTTTGGCATGGGGCAACTTCAGCCCTGTGCTGAGGAAACCAGCATCGGTCCACACATGACAGCCCACCATTACATTCTCCAGGATCGACATGTTTGAGAAGAGCTGAATATCCTGGAAGACCTGGGTGACCCCGAGTGAAGCGATGTGGTGGGGGGAGATTTTATCCAGTCTCCGTTGCTTAAACCATATTTCCCCTTGAGAGAGAGGCAATAACCCGCTGATGAGCTTGAGCATGGTGGTTTTCCCTGCCCCGTTGGGTCCTATTATAGCTGCTATGTCTCCCTGTCGAATGACAAGGTTCACCTGGTCAACTGCAGTCAGCCTGCCGAAGGAGACAGATACGTTCTTCAATTCGAGAAAGGATCCATCTCTGGCTTCCCCACCTTGCCCTCTTGCAGAGATTAAAATGTCCTTTGCCCAGTTCAAGTAATCTCTCATTCGCTACGCTTTCTCTGTGGCATCAACCTTTGAAAGAGCGGAATCAGTCCTTGAGGCAAAAAGCGCAATACTGCCATCAGTATGATGCCATAAGCTATCAGTTCATAAGCACCCGTGGGGCCACTAACCACTGCCGACGCGAACTCCCCCCAGCAATTCGGTCAATCCCGTAAGTAAACCGGCGCCCAGAAAAGCTCCCCATGGGCTTGCCATTCCTCCAACGATTGCCATAATTGCCACCAGCAGCGAGAGGTGAGCCCCGAAAATCTCAGGCTCTATGCACCCTATGTGGTGAGCATATATGCTGCCGGCTATGCTAGCATATACAGCGCTCAGAGTGAACACCTGCACCTTATATTTCATCACATTTACTCCCAGAACCTGGGCTGTTTCCTCGCCGCCACCTGCGAGGATATTCATCGTTCTCAGGGCCCTGCCCGTTCGAGAATTGACCAGGTTCAGGGAAAAGGCGAGCAAGAGGAAAGCCACAATCCACAAAAAATAGTAGTCAAAAAGTGAATCTGGTATGACTCCAACTGGCGAAAGGGAGGGGATATTTATTATTCCGTTGGCCCCCCCGGTCAAATCTACCAGGCTGAGAACGAGGTAGAAGAAAATGAGATTCAGGACCAGCGTCACCCCTGATACGATAATCCCTCTCAGCCTCAGCACTGCTCTGCCGATGCCTGCAGCTATACTGCCCGTGATGATAGCGGCCAGCATGAGCGCCAGCCAGGGGGCAAGGTGATGTTGTGTGGTGAGGATAGCCGAGGAGTAGGCACCCAGACCGAAGAAAACGGCCTGCCCCAGAGACAACTGCCCTGCCTGCCCCATCAGCAGGATGAGCCCCATAGTTACAATGGCATAGAATCCTATGTCCATCATAATGGCAAGGGGATAAGGACCGGCAAAAAGGGGCATCGTCAGAAACAGGACAACGACCAGTGCCATTATCAGGTGCTCGACTTTTGTCCGCCTTAACTCTATTGTTTTCTTCACCTGCCCCAATATGGGTACAGGTGTGTGCTTTAAAATCTTCATGTTTTTCCCGGGCTGCTCAACAGCCCGCGAGGCTGGCATAGAAACACCGCCATTAAAATTATCAGGGCGAAGATGCTATGATAACCTGATGGTATAAGGCTGGCTGCTATTGCCTCCGCCATGCCCAGAACCATTCCTCCCAGTATTACGCCTTCGGCTCTGGTTATTCCTCCCACAAAAGCAGCCAGCAAGCCTTTTATCGTCATGGGAAACCCGATACTGTAGGAGACCATAGTTAGCGGGGTTATTATCGCCCCGGCGATGCCTCCCAATGTACCAGCCAGAATGAAGGCGTATAGCGACATCCTCTCTACGCTGATTCCTATCGTTTTTGCCCCCAGGGGGTTATCGGCGCATGCGCGGAGCGCTTTTCCCTGAATGGTATGCCCGAAGAAAAAGAATAACCCCGTAACCACAAGCAGGGTGATTCCTGTAACCCAGGGCGTTTGACCGATGATGGTGGCTCCCCCGAGATGAATATTGGGAGTGCCCAGGAAGTTGGGCAGGCTCCTGTATTCCCACCCCCAGATTAAGAGGGCGATGCCTTCAATAGCAAAGGCAAATCCCACAGTGAGGAAAGTCTGCGTTGCCTTGGAGAGATTTCTCGCCGGGTGGATGACGCCGCGGTACAGCACTCCGCCAAGCAGTCCAGCAATAACCACAGCAACAAGCGTGCTGAGAAGAATGGGAACTCCCATGGAGTAGAAAGTGACGGTCAACATTCCCCCCAGCATGACGAACTCTCCCTGGGCGAGATTGAGCACGCGCGTTACGCTATAAATGATGAAGAACCCCAACCCCAGGGCTGCGTAAATACAGCCCAGGTTCACACCGCTGATGAAGAACTGTAAAACAATAGATAAGTCCAAAGCATCCTCAAGAGGGATTCAATCTTTATCTGGGGACGAGGATTTTTCCTCCATCCTTAAAGGTAATAAGCATTATTTTCTGCATTACGGAACCGTAATGATCTTCAGGTGACAGGGTATAAACAGCAGTAAGGAGATTGAGGTTTTCCGTAGATTCGAGGGCATCCCTGAGCTCGCTTCTTGCTTTTTCCACGTTGGTTGGGTCTGGTTGTGCTCTCTTTAAGCTGTCCACGACGAAGAGCATCATCTGAGCTCCGAGGACGTTGTAAAAGTTCGCCGGGTGGGGAGGGTCGGATTTCTCCAGGAATAAACTGGCGAAATCCTGGCACATGGCCTTATCGGAGTCATCTTCGGGAAGTTCCTGCCATATGTCGGTTTTGGAGGCGGGCACAATGAGGGAAGGGCTCATTTCGTAGTATGCACCGAACGCTTTGACCATGTCCGGAGACCCCTGGGCAAAGGACGCCGTGATGGGCGAGTTGATACCCATATCCCTGGCCTGCTTAACAGCCAGTGCCCCGGCAGGGCCACTGCCCCAGATAACCAAGGCCTGAGCGTTGGAGTTCTTTATGTCTGTCATCTGGAGAGTTAAATCGGTAGCCGTCGGGTCGAAGTGCTGTGTCATTACCACTTCTATGTTGTATTTGGAAGCGATACCCGGCATGAAGAACTCGAATCCCTGGCCAAAGCCGCTGTTTTCCAGCAGTGCCGCGACCCTGGTAATGCCCAGGTCTTCATTCAGATACTGAAAAAAGGAGATAACGTAATCCTCTTCGCTTCCCATGGGACGGAAACACCACTTGCCAAGCTGGTCATCAAAAAGGGCTGTTCCTGAGAGCAGTATCGCCGGCGTTTTTCCTTCGTCAGCCACCGGCATCGTGCTCTGAGCGAGAGCCGTTGTCGAGCCATGAAGAATGACGTCAACTTTCTCCACCTCTATCAATTTCTTGGCTCCCAGGGTAACCCCGGTAGTGCTGCTTTTGTCATCGCAGGGCACCAGTTCCAGGGGAATGCCATTTATACCGCCCTTCTCGTTGATGTCCTCGACTATTACCTGTATGCCCTCCAGGGTCTGAAGTCCTAATCCACTATACTTCCCCGTCTGAGAAGTGAGCGCTCCTATCTTGTAGGATTTCTCCGCAGAGGGGCTGGCGCAGGAAACTGTCCCTCCGATAGCAATAATAAACACTAACAATAAAATGGCTATTCTTTTCATGTTTTTGCTCCTCCTTCTATACTTTAGTTGTAAATTTCACTCGCTGAACCAGCTAAGGTGTAGTGCCCCCGGCCCGTCGTGGATGGCGGTTACCAGGGAGACGCCCGTAATGTAAATTTCCTCGACTGGAAACAGGGACAGAAGTTGTCCTTTAAGTTCCTCTGCTTGCTCTGGTACTCCGTCATGCCCTACCACGACATGCAGCTTTCTGTTTCTATTTCTCTGTTCCACTATCGTCAGCATTTTCTCTATGGCCCTGGCCCGGGTCCTGGCTCTGGTCAGAGGAGTGATTCTCCCATCTGTGGACACCCCCAGTTCCATAAGAGCGTTTGATTTCAGATTGGTTTCCGTCCATGTATCTGCCTTGCTCATCCTGCCTCCCTTCTTCAGATAGTAAATCGTGTCCAAGGCATAGAGCAAATTGAGCTCTGGTAGCAACTTCTCGGTGAGGGCAACTATCTCGGTGATGCTTTTGCCTTCGGCCGATGCCCTGGCTGCCTCTATGGCGCAGAGCAGCTGTGCCCCGTGAACGGTACGCGTATCAATTACCTCAATAGAGGTCTCGGGCAGCTCTTTTTTAGCTATATCCCTGGCGATTATGGCCTCTTTGCAGCTCATGCCCAGCCGTGAGCTGAAGGATAGATGCAGGATGGCTTGAGCCTTCTGGCTCAGCTCTTTATAAGCTTCCAGGAAGTGTTCCTGGGTGGGAGACGAAGTTGTGGGCAGGTTCTCCTTTTGCGCCAGCCTGCTATAGAATTGCTCCTTGTCCACTTCTGTTTCCACGTGGGTGACGCCGTCCAGTATCACATAGAGGGGAATGACCTTTATATCAAATTTCCCGGCTATCTCCGGGGATATCCCCGACAGAGAATCAGTCATAATGGCCACTTTTTTCATTACGTACTCCTTTGCATGCTTTGCCCCTTTACGTTCTGTTTCTGGATATGTCGTGGTGCGATGTATTATAAACAAACGGTGCAGGCAAGTAAAGAAGACGAATCAAATTATCTCCCCCCCCAAATAGCTCTTCCGTCCATTGTATATAATGACAGACTGCCAAAGTCGTAATACAATATAGCTGACGGATGTTTCCCCGCAAAAACGGAGGCTCGGGAAGCCGGAAGAGCAATGACTTACTGCAGGTATATCAATGAATCTCTCCAGAAAGCTTGAACAGTACTTGCCTCAAGTTGCCCTGGAGGTAATCTGGAATATCGGCAACAGGGCCAGCCAATCGGGGCAGCAACTTTACCTGGTCGGAGGCATAGTTCGGGACCTTCTGCTGGAATGCCCCAATTTCGACCTTGATTTCGTGGTTGAAGGTAACGCAGTCACGCTGGCACAGCAAATAGCAGCAAGTTCGTCTGCCAGAACAATGACATATCCCAGATTTGGCACCGCCAAGCTCAAGTTCGACGCCTTTGCCATAGACATAGCCACAGCAAGGAACGAGACTTATGCCAGGCCAGGAGCTCTACCCATTGTCACCCCCGGTACCCTGAAAGACGATCTCTCCCGCCGGGACTTCGCCATCAATGCCATGGCAATTTCTCTCGTGCCCGAAAGCTATGGTGAGCTGGTTGATCCTTACCATGGACTTAATGACCTGCAGCATCGTCTCATTCGCATCCTGCACCCCCAAAGCTTTCGCGATGACGCTACCAGGATTTTGCGAGCCATTCGTTACGAGCAACGCCTAAATTTCAATCTGGAAAGAGAAACTTCACAGTTGCTCAAAGAGAACATCCCCCTGCTGGATACCATAAGCAACGATCGCATAAGGCGCGAGCTAAATTTAATCCTGCTAGAGGAATGTCCTGAACGCGCTCTAGGCCGCCTCTGCGAGCTAAGGGTGCTGCCGGAGTTAGCTCTTTCCCCCAAAGAGAGAGGCTGGCTAGCAGAGAAATTCCAGAAAGCCCGCTCACAGCACAGAACCGGTTCACTGGCGCAGCTTTACCTCTGTCTGCTCGTCTATCCTTTTACCCCGGAGAGCCTCGAGAAATTTCTCTGCCGCCTCAACATGCCCGGAAGGGCGTCTCAAATGCTCCGCAAAACGCTCAATCTCAAAGCCAGCTTATTCCTTCTCGGAGGGGAAACGATGAAAAACAGCGAAATTCATCATCTGCTCAAGGACTACGCACCAGTGGTACTCCAGGCCAACGCCATCGCATCCGATGTCGAAGTCATCCACCGCCGCCTCGTCCTGTTCTCAAATGAACTAAGGCAGATCGCGATATACTCTACAGGAAACGATCTGACAAGGTTGGGCTTCCCCCCTGGTCCGGAAACGGGCGAGGTGCTTAAGCAGTTGCTCAAAGCCAAACTGGATGGCAGCATAAAAACCCGGGCGGAAGAGGAGAAATTGGCCATCGAGCTCAAAACCACGGAGGCAGGAACTGCGAGAACACAGCCCCGAAGGAACAGAAGATGAGATATTTGGGAAACTTGCCCGCCCAGCAAGGGAGCAGGAACTTCCACAGCGGTAGCCGTGATATCCCGGCAGTAATCCCTGCTATATCGACGGGCAAGAGGGGCTGAAAAGAAATGGCCCAGATAGCCCAGAGGCCATACTTCTTCATCCAGCCAGCAAACCTGTCATACCCCGGCATGCTGTCAGCAAGCATCACCTTTTTCCCAAAGTAACCGGCATAGTAGCCCGTTATCTCCCCTATGGTTCCTCCGATACTGGCAAACAGGGCTAAAGGAAGGGGGTCCCATTGCGAAGCCAGCGCCATCATCACGGAGGCATGGACAGGAACGGGAACTACAATGCTGGCGTTGAATATCAACGAGGTTACAAAAACGACCACGTAAGCAGTGGTGACGGCGCCCCTGCCGGTAACGTCGAGATTTGCCATGAGCAATTTCAGCCCGTAGGCAAGACCAGTACTGATGACAAATAGAACAAGGAGGTAAAGAACTATTCTGCGCCACTGTTTCCCCTTCAACCCCGCCATCTTTTTACCTCCAGCGCGGCATCGGGACAGCAAGCGGTTCTGCAGAGTTGCCTGGACGCGAAGACGCCACGTGGCTCTCCATCCCCTGCGCTCTCAGCCGCGAACACAATTCCCTGGCCTCTCGTTCCCGGGGCACGATGGTAAAAAGACACGGGCCAGAGCCAGTGAGACAAACTCGCGGCGCCCCTGCTTCTTCAAACATCTTTTGATATTCCCCCAACTCAGGAAAAACATCAAACGCCACGCCCTCAAAGGCATTGAAGGCAAGGGAAAGGTCAAACTTGCCTCTTCGCAAAGATGACAGGGCTGCGCCGGTAAATTGCCCCGCGGTGAAATGGCGGAGTTTCAGCCTGCCATACATATGCTTCGTCTTTTCTGAAATCCTGGATACTGGCGGCACCAGCAAAACGAACCAGGAAAGGGGCAAGTTGGGAAGAGCCTTCACCCGCTCCCCCTTTCCTTCAACCATGGCCATGCCTCCATGGACAAAGAAAGGGATATCTGCTCCCAGCCCAGCCCCCAGACCGGCCAGTTCAGCAGGGGGCAATCCTAGATCCCAGAGGTCGTTAAGTCCGGTGAGTGCAGCAGCGGCGTCACTGCTGCCTCCCCCCAACCCCATCCCCCATGGTATTCGCTTGCGGAGATCGATCTTCGCTCCCCTGCAGCACCCTGTAGTTTCCCTGAGAAGCTCAGCAGCCTTCATCACCAGATTATCCCGTTCCAGGAGGGGTTCATCGCAGATGAAAAACATCTCCCTGCATGGCTCGAGAGCGAGGACGTCACACAGGTCTATCGCCTGGATGACGCTGGAAATCTGGTGGTAGTCATTTCTCTTTCCCAGAACCTCCAGAACGAGATTCACCTTCGCCGGAGCTTCGATAGTCAGCATTTCAATTCGCGAGCCAGGACAGGGAAGACGGAACTAAAGTTTCCCATAGAGACCTCCACTCTTCAAGGCTCAGGCTCTCCGCCCTCCGGCTGGGAGCCACTCCTGCCTTCTGTAACAATTCGGCGACCTCCCCTGGAGGCAACCCCAGAGAGTGCGCCAGAGAGTTGCGCAGCTGCTTGCGAGGCGCGCTAAAGCCAGAAATAATCGTATTAAAAAAACTGGCGACATCGGAAATTTCAAGCGGAGGCTCAGGATAAACATCAAGACGCAAAACGAGCGAATCTACCTTCGGCACAGGATAGAAACTCTTCGCCGGCACACGGGCTACAATGGTAGGCTTACTATAAAACCGCACCCTGAGGCTCAGCAAGCTATTTCTATCACTATCTGCTATGGCTTCCCCGACTTCTCGTTGCACCATCACCACCATCGATGCAGGCTTCAACTCAGACTCGAGAAAATGGCGCAGTACGGGCGACGTGATATAGTAGGGAAGGTTGGCTATGACTTTATACCCCCGAGACCCAGCCTCTCTCCCGTGTAAAAGCTCCGGGGGAGAAATTCCGAGGATATCGCCACGGACAACCTCTACATTACCAGAGGAGGAAAGCTCCTTCCCAAGACCTCTCGCCAGCCGGGCATCGATTTCCACGGCGATAACACTGGATACCCGTCCTGCCAGTTCCTTGGTCAACACACCCCAGCCCGACCCCACCTCAATAACCACATCAGAGGGAACGAGATCAGCAGCCGAGAGAATAACTCCCAGAACCGCTTCGTCGACCAGGAAATGCTGGCCTAACTTCTTCCGCGGCTTGAATCTGAAGCGGGGAACAATATCCTCAGCACCATAAAATGCCGTCACGCCAGAAACCCGAGAGCAATCACCTTTATCTCCAGACCGTGCACCTGCCCTCGACCCCTACACCCCCAGGCCCCTCCAGCCAGCCAGCTCCCTCCAGGCAACTCCATATCACACCGGATTCGCTACTTACCGTTGCTCCCTTCCGGGCCTGGCGGAGTTCATAGCCTCCAGTTGTATAGAACCCAGATATCAACACCGCTTAACAGAAACGGCCTGCCGGCAGTAAACCTCAAGCAGGAATTCAGCCCCGCTGCAGCGGTTTTCGGGTACAGGGCACCGCTAACTCCCCGCCTAGCACGGCCCGGGGACAATGTTAACAACAGAGACCAGGTGAGTCAAGAAAAGCACACATTACAAAAAATCAAAGGGGCAAAAGACACGACAATGCCTTCTGCCCCTTTGATGCTAACCAA
>JAGGYM010000022.1 GCA_021162545.1 Dehalococcoidia bacterium
AACAACTCTGGTGCCACCCACTGGACAAAGTAAATCAAAGAAAGGAGACGGCGGCATTAGCCCGGTAACATTCCTATTTGAGTGAATGTCTCTTCTCCGGTAACATTTTTATTTGAGTTGACACGTACCTCATGCTGGCTGACCACATAGGGAACACTGGGCTATGAATTTTGGCGAGTTCTTTTCCGATAAGAATAGACTCAGGTTATACCTCTGGCACATTCTTAATCCTGTTAAATCAAAACAGATGGCCATGAGAGAAGGTTCTTGTTACTCCAGATGAACAACAACCCCCTTGATATTGTGATATACTTACCCTTCAAATATACCAGCTAAGGGAGGAGACAAAACCATGGTAGATTGGGGAACAGCAGGAGCGTTGGCGGGAAAAGGCTTTGGCACCGTGTTTGCCGTACTGGTTATTCTCGCTGTAGTTACGTGGTTGATGGGATTTGTGGCGCAGAGGATTAAAAAAAGCAGGGAAGAAGCCGCGTTAGCAGCCAAGGTTGAGAAGCCCGAGGTAAAATGACAGTGGTCTTTTATTCGACATTAAGGCAGATTGGAGGACAAGCATGTTCGGTATAGAGATGGGATTTGGTTTTCTTACCTGGGGACGCCTGGTAATGTTTATCTTTGCAGGCGTTTTGATATATCTGGGCATAGCCAAAAAGTGGGAACCCCTTTTGCTGGTACCCATAGGTTTTGGCATTCTTTTGGTTAACATACCTCTGGGCTATCACGTCATGGGCTTTATGATGCCCGATGGAACCATGCTGGATTACCTGCCACCTACCTGGTCATCACTGATGGAGCAGGGCGGTCAACCAATCGGTTTCCTTTCCAGGATATTCCAGTACGGGTTTGGCTGGGAGCTAATCCCGCTATTCATGTTCATCGGAATAGGCGCCATGACGGACTTCAGCCCGCTCATTGCCAGGCCGATTTATTTCCTCCTGGGAGCTGCAGCCCAAGTGGGCGTCTATGTAGCCTTCTTCATGGCCCTGGCGCTGGGATTCAATATACCAGAAGCCTGCAGTATCGGCATCATAGGAGGTGCCGACGGCCCCACCACGGTTTACCTTACCACGAAGCTGGCCCCCTGGCTTCTGGGAGCCACTGCTATAGCCGCCTATACTTACATGGCCATGGTTCCTTTGATCCAGCCTCCAATAATCAGGGCAATAACCACCAAGGAAGAGCGACAACGATATATGAAACCGCAGCTGCGGTCAGTTTCCCGGGCAGAGCAAGTAATATTTGCTCTCTTAACCATGGTCATCGTTGGACTTCTCGTCCCTGATGCACTGCCAATTATCAGTTGCTTCATGTTGGGTAACCTCCTGCGCGTAAGCGGCGTCACCGACAGGCTGGGTGCAACCATGTCGGGAGCTTTCATAGATATAGCGACCGTTTTTCTGGGCGTTTGTGTAGGTGCTTATGTAGCAGCTACATCGTTCCTGCTGCCAGGGCCGCTGATGGTCTTCGGTCTGGGCATACTTGCTTTTGCCTTTGCCACTATGGGAGGAGTAATTTTCGCCAAGATAATGAACCTCTTCTTGAGACCCAAGATAAATCCCATGATAGGAGCTGCCGGCGTCTCCGCAGTGCCTATGGCATCCAGAGTGGTACAGCGGCTGGGACAACAGGCCAATCCCAAGAACTTTCTCCTGATGCACGCCATGGGGCCGAACGCCGCCGGCGTGATCGGCACAGCTACCGCAGCGGGAGTGTTTTTAGCTATAGCGTCAGGACCTTAAGCAATGTGACGGGCTAATTCGAGCACTTGAATTAGCCCGTTTTATCTTTACCCTGCAGCTTGAATCCAGCGAAGACCTGCCGCATCATCGCATAGAGATTCTTACTTCGAATTCCCTTGTCTTTGAGCAGTAAATACAACGACAGGGCAAGATACAGCGCTGAATATCCATAGCGCACCCATGTATTGGGAAAGACCAGCTGGGTAATGAAAAGCAAGAACAGCGCTATAGCGTTCGAGCGGGAAAGCCTCATCCTGGCCAGAAGGCTTATGGCAAAGAGCGACTGCGCCGAGGTAAGCAAAATTTCTTCTATCTGGCGACCATCCAGCGGCATAGCTCCCACACCCCCCATAGAAATGCTATAAATTATGGGCAGCGTTCCCACCAGTAAAGTCCACTGGTTGACCTTGGAAGATACCAGGGTGCCCAGGGCAGCGTTGCCGTTATTGCCCAGTACAAAGATTAATGCTATCGCAATTTCAGGAGCTTCCGAGGCCAGGGGAGCCAGCCATTGCACCAGAATGAACTCTTCGATTCCCCAGGCCCTCCCCATCCCGATCAATCCTTCAGCAAAAGGCTCAGCTGAACCCAGAATAACCACTGCAGCAAAGATGAACAACACGGCAGTAACCGAGCGCCTCGCCGTTTTGCCAAGGCGACTTATGTTAAGCGCCGGCCCCGTGATTTCAGGCGGTGAGACTTCGCCACGCGAACTGGACCACATATAGAGAATGAAAAGACTTACCAGGAAGAAGCTATCCACAAGCGACAACGTGCCCTTAAGCGGAATGACAAATGAGTACAGCGTGGCCAGAACCAGGAAACTGAGCTCGGTGGTCTGCGCCTTTTCGACTTCGACGCTTCTCCCCTTCTTTGCACAGAAGAGCAATGCCACCATTGACCACCCAATCCCTACAAGCAAACGGTTGGCGCCGGTCATATTCGCCGTGACATACGGGATATAGCCGGGATCACTGCCCGCTGTCCAGGCAAGATAAGCATCGACTGCATATTCAGGCAGCACGGCCACCAGAGCCACTAAAGCCAGCGCCAGCGACTGGGATATTTCCAGTTGAGCAACCTCACAGGCCCAGGCAACCAGAAAAGCCGCCCCCAGGATAGCCATACCAAAAACCACCGCTTCAATCTGAGGAGCAAGACATATTCCAGCTATCCTCAGATATAATCCGGGGACGGTGACAAGGGCAGATATTGCCAGGAAAGCCCAGTTTCTTGCTTCGCGAGCTGTCGTCTTCAATTCCAGCAATGCTATAACACCACAAGCATTTTATGCAATGGAGAGCTGGCCGGGCGGCCTGCTCCCCGAAAATAGGACCATCTTGAATGTGAGACTCCTGTGAACTTGACCGGGCCACAGGCGCTGGTTGGTGGTCTAAAGAGATATTGACAAAAGTTATAAGATAATTTATGCTAAGAGCTATGAAGACACGGAAAACCACAGCGGTAGTTCTACCTATACCCTTGTTCGAAGAGGGGGAGAGACTGGCCAACCGTTTTGGGATATCCCGCAGTGAGCTCTATACCAGGGCCATTTCCTCTTATCTCGGTGAATACCAAAAAGAGAGAACCACCGAAGAATTGGACAGAATTTATGGGGAAGAGGGAACTGGACTGGATTCCGAAATTATTGAGCTCCAAAAGCAGTCGTTGTCGAAGGAAAAATGGTAATCCAGAGAGGCGAAATCTGGTGGGCTTCACTTGACCAGCCCAGTGGCTCACAGCCAGGCTTTCGTCGTCCCATGGTTGTTGTTCAATCAACCGAATTCAACCGTAGTCGAATAGGGACGGTCGTTGCTGTAGTTGTAACCTCAAACCTCAGGCTGGCTCAAGCTCCCGGGAACGTGTTGCTCCCTGACAAAAGCACAGGACTTGATAAGGACTCAGTAGCAAATGTATCGCAGGTGATAACCGTCGACAAATCGTTCCTGACTGAAAAGGCCGGCAAGCTAACGGCCAGTCAGATGCAATCAGTCAGCGATGGCCTCCGTTTGGTAATGTCGCTATAGGAAAATCTAAACGCAGAAATTGCTATAAGGGCAATCTGCAACCCCGTTGACATACTGAAAGACTACACGTATTATACACGTGTAAGGAAGTGCATTATGCGGAAGAAACTGACCGTGACGGTTGATGAAGAGGTCTATGAGGGCCTTCATAAGACCATCGGGCCACGAAAAATAAGCAAGTTCATAGAGGAACTGGTAAGACCGCACGTTGTTCACCCCAATCTGGAATCAGCCTATGCGGAAATGGCGAGAGACAAGGGGAGGGAGAAGGAAGCCCTCACAACACAGCTGGATATTCACTAAAAGATGAACTATAGAATATCAATCGAAAAGGGAGAGGATTTTGGTTATGCAGCCCCTTGCCCTGCTATTCCAGGCTGCCACTCTCAGGGGAATACCATAGAAGCAACTGAAAACATCTTTGTGAATACCTTTTGGTGGTCATTTGTTACTCAGACGCACTGGGCTAGTTCCTGTGGAATTCAGTAATAGATTCTATTCTGGTAAATCCAGTTATTTGATGATTCGTCTTAAAGTCTGGTAAAAACTTTCTCTGGATTTTACTAACACAATCTCAATTTGCTCTTTGTCTTCAAGAATCCGATAGGCAATGCGCTATTGTATCCCCTTATGCTTGAAGTGATAAGACCTGATGCCTTTTAAGGGTTCCATTAGCTCATCATATCGGTGGGGGTCTTCTGACAGCACCTTTGTCTTCTCTTTAATCTTCTGTTGCAATGGGGGATCGAACTTCTTGTACCTTCTGTAGGCAGAGGGAGACATGAAGGCCTGATATTGCTTACCACTCATTAATTGGTATCCTCTTCCCTTCCCCCAGTTCCTTTAGGGATTGAGTGATGATGCCGGAGGCTTCCTCATCTAAGAGAATCTCAAGAGTCTCAAGCTCTGCGGGACTAAGCCCTTTCAGTAAATGAGCCAGCCTATCAAGGTTGATCAACTCAGCCCTGTCCATTTCTTTTAAGATGTGCGGCATATTAAGTATCCTCCTTTTAAATCAACCTCTCTTATTTAACATACTCAACAGATGCCCACGAAGACAGCGAAAGCCTGGCCACTAACCTTTAGCCCTCCGAGCTCTTCTATTCTATGCCCGCTTATAGATTTTATCAATCAGCCCTTTTATTTCATATGCGCGATGCGGTTAGCATCAGGACAATAAGCCTTCTCCAGCGCAGAGATGGCAGGAGCGGGGGCGTCGGGTAGTGAGACTCATACAACCAGTCGGAAAGAGATTAGCCAGCTTTTTGCTGTATTTGAGCGTGATATAGCGGATGCCCGGACAGAAGCCCTGAGCTCTGATAGGAGATTTACCACCGCATACAACGCCGCTCTCATGGCGGCCAGAGCCACTTTGGCGGCCGGCACACCCCGTTGACATACTGAAAGACTACACGTATTATACACGTATAAGGAAGTGCGTTATGCGGAAGAAACTGACCGTGACGGTTGATGAAGAGGTCTACGAGGGCCTTCATAAGACCATTTCTAATATGCTTGATAGTTGATTCTTTAGGACACTAGCACTAAAATCATGACGAAAAGCATTTTTAATAGGAATGTGAAAAACCAGGAACATTGACCCACAAAAGGGGGTTTTAACCACCAACATTGACCCACCTTAACCAGGAACATTGACCCACCCGGGAAATAAATATATGGTGCCCCCGTTTTTAGTGCCACCTGCAATGGGTGGCTTCCTGTTCTTGGACTTGGCCCTGGGGCCTGGCTGTGTTTGCGGTGGTGGGGTTGGACTGCCCCCCGAAAATAGGGGGCAGTGGTGTAACATTCAGTGGCCGGGCCAACCGCCGGGAAGGTTAGCAGAATAGCACAGGGAAGGTGCTCCGTCTGATGCACAAGGAGAAACCCGCTCAGGCCGGGCAATTTACCGGGCGGGCAGAGAACGCAAGAGCAATCTCCACCTCAACGAATGGATATGGGCAGAGAGGGCAACATGATATATC
>JAGGYM010000023.1 GCA_021162545.1 Dehalococcoidia bacterium
TACAGGTGCAGGTCCTTTTTCTTCTGCCTTATAATCTCACAGGTAACCGCCATCGGATTCCTGTTGGCGGTAAAACCTCCGAGCGCAATATGGCTCCCGTCTTCTATGAAGGTGCTCACTGCCTCAGGCAAGGTCATTATCTTCGCCATGTCTTTCCTCCGCTTTCAGCACCCGCCAAATCAGGGGTGCGCCAACAAGAACGAACTTCATGCAGAAGTGTAGGTAGTCCTTACTCTCCCTGTCAAGGGGTGTACTCGCCAGGGAGGTTAGCGGCACATCCTGGACTTTGGCGTAACAGGATAACAAAACAAGCTCCTGTGACTTATCCACACACTACAGCCGGTTGGTGATCATTGCATAAGATTGCCACGGCAGCAAAGCTGACTCGCAATGACACCCCCCCTCGTCGTTGCGAGGAGCCGCAGGCGACGTGGCAACCTCTCCTCCCTGTCATTGCAAGGGGTGGTCATTGCAAAGCCGGGGGCAACTATTCTTCCTGTATGGTTATTCGTATAATGGTGTCACCCTGCTTGATGTTCTGGAGGACATCCATCCCTTCTATCAGCTGGCCGAATACCGAGTGCTTCCCATCGAGGTGCGGCTGAGGAGCATAGGTGATGAAGAACTGGCAGCCGTTGGTATTGGAACCGGAATTGGCCATCGACAGAGTGCCGGTGCCATGGGTATGCTGGGTGAACTCATCGGGAAAGGCGTAGCCGGGGTTGCCAGTTCCGGTTCCGGTGGGGTCACCTCCCTGTGCCATGAAGCCTGGGATAACGCGGTGAAAGGTAGTGCCGTCATAGAATCCCTCGCGGGCGAGGAATACAAAATTGTTGACCGTTACCGGAACATCGCTGGCGAATAGCTCCAGCACCAGATTCCCCTTCTCCGTTTCGATGGTAGCGGTGTATTGTTTGCCGGTATCAATCGTCATCGGAGGTGCTTCCGAGTAGGTTTTGGGCTTTGGCGCTGCGCCACCACCACTACACGACACTGAAAAGAGCGTTGTCAGGCCCAAGACGATGCCAGCTATTCGTGATAGCCTTCCAATTATCATTGATTCGCTTCTCCTTTCTTTACTTCAAGCAGGAACGCACTTGATTGCGTTTTTTCATTGACCTTTCCAAATCCGATTACAGTGTGTCAGATTATAACATACGCGTCGCTGGCAACATTAGTACCATTCACAAGGAAACATCCTGTATAGCTGGCCTGTTTTTGTCAATGTCCATGCCAGACCCCCTGCGGACACCACTCCCTGCAGCCATCCTCATTCAAAGACACAGCTGCAGACCTCCACCTTGAGTTCGACGCTCCTGGAGACCACGCCACCACAGTCATTGGACACCGTCACCATAATATCAACCAGCCCTCCCTGGAGGGGTGCAGTCCAGGTAACCACCGAACCTTCCCCTGAGATGCCGCCTCTTTCCGCCGACCACTTATAGCTAAACGTGCTGCTCTCCGAATCCAGAACAATGCACTCGATTTTATAGCTCTCGCCTATGAGAACCCTGTTGGGCTCCTTAAAGTACTTCGGATTTACAGGAGTGACGACTAAATCCTCAATAGTCAGCGGGTAATTAATCTCTCCCCCTCCCTTTCTCCAGGCATCTGTACCTCCCATCAGATCATACACCTCAGAAAAACCATTATCCGCCAATATTTGGCAGGCCTCATCGCTGCGGGCACCAATCCGGCAATAAACCAGGACTGCCTTTGACTTATCGATCTCCCCCAGCCTTTCACTCAATTCAGCAACGGGAATCAATACCGCGCTAGCGATGTATCCCTCATCATATTCCTCCTCCGTCCCCACGCACAGCACGATCAAATCATCCCTTTCATCTATAAGCTGCTGTGCCTCCTCAACGCTTACCTGCAAACACACCGGCTCAGGGGCAGTCGGCAGACCCGGCTCAGCAGAACTGGCAGGAGAGGCGCAGGATACCAGGCCGCCGGCCAACAGCAGCACAACAGCCATCATTCCGCAAAGCAGCCGATCAACTCTATCTCCCTGCTTCACGCGCTTGGGCAACCTTTCCTCCCCCACTCTTTTTGCTTTTATCATTTCGCCTGCTTTACCTCATGGCCCCCACGATTTTCCCATCGCCCCATCTCAGTCCATGCGGAGGATGCTCACCATCTCCCGGACTTCCACCTATGATATGCCTCCCCCGATATATCAGTCAACAGTAAAGACCACCAGGTATCGGACAGTTGACAATCGGAGCCCTGCCCTTTACCATAATTATATACAGGAGGAAGACCCCGGTAATTGCCGGGCGAAAGGAATTAAGTAAAAGGAGTTTATATGCAAATAAGGAGACTTGTCCTCGATGTCCTCATTCCACAAGAGCCACCGGTGGTAGCCTTCGCCGAGAGAATAAGCGACATGAATAACGTCGACGGGGTGACCATTCGCGTCTCGGAAATCGACGAAAGAACGAAAAGCGTGGAAATGGCAATTGAGGGAGAAAACCTTTCCATTGAGGACATCAGCAAAGAAATAGAAGACCTTGGCGGTTCAGTTCATTCGATCGACAGGGTCTCGGCCGGTTCAAGGATAGTCTGAGCTCCGGATAAGAACGACAAAGCAATATGAGAAGCAAGCTCGTGAGAGGGCTCATAGATGGGTCTCTCTCCACTCTGGGCATCATCATCGGTGCCTCCGCTGCCCCCCAAGCGGTAATAATTGCCGCCGCCGTCGGAGGAACAGTAGCCAATGGCATTTCCAATGTGCTGAGCGCTTTTTCCGCCGAGGAAACCAACCAGTACGCGGAGCTGCGCAAGGTGGAGAAGGCGATGGTCGACAGGGAATTGAAGGATTCCGAGCTCGACCGGCAGATTCACAAAGAAACTATCGTCGCGGGCATCGCTGATGGAGCGGGAACGTTGCTGGGCGGAGCCCTGCCAATAATTCCTTACCTGCTGATGCCCTTCCCTCAAGCCATGTATGTCGCCACCGGGCTGGTACTGATTGCGCTTGCCGCCATAGGCCTCTACGTCGGCAAGCTATCCAGGAGAAACATGGCGCTCTCAGCGCTAAAAATGGTTGCCTGTGGTATAGGGGTAGCAGCTGTAGTGTACGTTATCCAACTGCTAATTGTCCCCTCATAGAACAGCCTTCAACGAGAACCAGAAAAAGAAAATCACCTCCAACCGTCCTTAGCTTGCATTTTTGTCTACAGTTTTCTATAATTTTCACCAGTTTTATATATGATTTAATGGACAGAAAAAATCTGATTACCATCGGTGAAGCCAGCCACCTGATTGGAGTTAACGAAGCAACCCTGCGCCAGTGGACGGACAAAGGCCAGGTCAAGGCATTCATAACTCCCGGAGGGCACCGTCGCTACTCACGTCGCGAAATCGCGAATCTCACGGGCATACGCAGACATGGAATCAGCGAAATGCTGGAGCTCATGAAAAATACTCCCCTGGCCCACCACCGCATCGCGGATGAGAAGCTCTCCCAAACATCCTGGTATAAGAAGCTGGATACGGATTCCAGAAGACAAATGGGAAGATACGGCAGGAACGTCCTGTCGCTGGCCATCGCCTACATCAGCAAACCCCAAAACCAGGAGAGCACCATGGAACTGGCCCGGGAAATGGGACGGGAAATGGGCAAAAATCTGGTCACCTCAGGGCTCTCCCTGAGCGAATCGCTGGAGGCATTCCTCCTGCACAGGGCCCCCGTAACCAACGTCATCAGCGAGTTCAGCAAAGGAGGTGGAACCATGAGCAACGGCATAGCCAGAGCAATTCCGCAGGTAAACCACCTGCTCGATGAAATATTGCTCGCAATGGTCCAGACATACCAGGAACACAAAGACAGAACGGCCAGTGAGAAATAAACTGCTGTTCCTGGTGCTGGGAATCACCTTCCTGGGCCTTATCGACACCATGATGCTTGTCCCCATCATGCGTCTCTATGCCGACGGACTGGGCGCCACTGCCACCGTCGCGGGGCTCATCATCGGCATATACTCCATCACCAATACACCTGCCAACGTCTTCCTCGGCCCAATAGTCGACAAAGTTGGCCGCAAGGTTCCTCTACTCATCGGCCTCGTTGGGGACGCGTCGTGCATGTTTCTTTATTCGCTGTGTACCACACCCATGCAGCTCATGCTCCTCAGGGGACTCCACGGCCTCTCTGGAGCAGTCCTGGGGCTGGCAACGGCATCTCTCGTGGCGGATTACTCGCCACCGGGGGGAAAAGGCAGAGGCATGAG
Organism: Dehalococcoidia bacterium; assembly: GCA_021162545.1. Lineage (GTDB taxonomy): Bacteria > Chloroflexota > Dehalococcoidia > GIF9 > AB-539-J10 > M55B177. The sequence continues at coordinate 4,242 of JAGGYM010000023.1, forward strand.
CTTCTACAGTATAGCTATGGGCATGGCATCGTTCATCGGGATGATGGCCTGCGGAATTGTGATGGGCAAGGGACAGGATGTAAATTTCGTTTTCTACGCCGGAGGCGCCATGCTGATAATCGCTGTGGGGTTGACGCTTTTCCTGCCCAAAGCCGAGGCAAAAAGCAAATCCGCCGGAATAAACTTCAGGATGATAGGCATCGTTTCCAGGAAGAAGGCAAATATTGCTTCCTATTCCGCCGTTTTCTCCCAATGGTTCGTGATGGGTATCATAACCGTTCTGCTTCCCATTTACGTGGTGAATCTGGGAATGACAGCCTTCCACGTTTCCATGGTCATGGCAGCAGCATCCGCTGCATGCATCATCTTCAACTACCCTGCAGGAGTCATGGCCGACAGGATAGGACGCAAGATACCCGCTATAGCAGGCCTGGCGTTCCTTATAGTAGCAATAAACCTTTATCCCCTGGCAACGAACTTCAGACAGTTGATAGAGGCAGGCGTTATCCAGGGCATGGGCATGGGACTCATACTCCCCAGCGCACTGGCAATACTGACAGACAACACCAGGAAAGGAGAGAGAGGTACTGCCATGGGAATATTCCACGCGCTGGTCACACTGGGAGTGGCAGCCGGTGCCCCCATTGCCGGAGTGCTGGCTCAGTGGTTCGGGAACGACTTTTCCATGCGCCTGAGCACTGTTGTGCCTCTGGCCGCCCTGTTCACGGTGATGATATTCGTCAAAACAGGCTTGCCTCAAAAAGAAACCACTATCTTCCATTACCCAACCAGCCAGGGCAGAGAGCATTGAGAAATCGGTGCAGCAGTGGTATTGTAGTATTATGGTTAGTTGCCTTTCACCTCAAGGAGGATAAGAGCTATATCTATGAAACCCACCGTCATCAAGTTTTTCGCACCCATCATCGGCCCCACAATTAACGCGCTGATGAACGCAATCGACCAGAAAATGAAAGAGGGCGTTTCTCAATTTATCCTGCTCATCTCATCCCCCGGAGGCTCCGTCTTTCATGGCCTATCTGCCTACAACTACCTCAAGGGACTACCCGTAACCATCACCACGCACAACTTCGGGAGCGTCGACTCCATCGGAGTCGTTCTGTTCTGCGGAGGAAACAGGAGGCTCTCTGTCCCCCAGGCCAGGTTTCTACTTCACGGCGTGAGTTCCAGTTTCCAGCAAAATACGAACCTGGAGGAGAAACAGCTCGAGGAGAGGTTAAAGGGACTGCGAATCGACACAGAGAACATCGCCAAGGTCGTAGCCGCAAACACGGATAAGTCCGTCCAGGACGTTACCAGCGCCATGCTGGAAAGAACTACGCTGAATCCCAACGAGGCCAGAGCATGGGGGCTGATTCACGATGTCAAGTCTGAATTGTTCCAGGCAGGCTCCGAAATCATCTCAATACAACAGCAAGAAAATCAGGGGTAGTGCTATACTTTGTCCGAGAACAAATTAGCCAGGAGCAGAAAATTGGCTGCAGCTAAAAAAACGGGAAGGACCGACAGATTAGCGCGACTCTTTAACGTGCTTTGCCTGCTCAACGAGAATTCCCCGGGGTTATACCCGGAAGCGCTGGCGGGAAAGTGCAACGTTAGCATCAGAACAACGTATCGTGATCTCAAGGCTCTTTCAGAGGAAATGGAAATTCCCCTTCAGAGCGACAAAGGAAAATGGAGAATTCCTCCCGATTACTTCCTCTCTCCCATCAACCTCAGCCTCCCGGAGGCGATGACCATGTTCTTTGCCTCCAGGCTGCTACTTGGTTACAGCAACACCTATAATCCCAGCATCGCCCTGGCCCTGATGAAACTCAGGTCCATCACTCCCCATCCCCTGAAAGAACAGATACACAAAACTATCGAATGGATACAAAAACGCAAGAAAGACGACCTGCGTACCCTGGGGCTCATCGCGCAGGCATGGGCGAGCGGAAACAGGACGAAAATACAATACTTGGTGCCGAACAGGGAAACGTTAGTGGAATGCGTCATCGAGCCCTATTTCATTCAATCGATGGATATAGAAAGTGCCAGCCATATCATTGCCTACTGCCCCGATATACGCTCAATCCACACTTTCAAGATAGAGCGCATCAAGAGCCTGGAATTACTGGATGAACGATATACAGCGCCGCAAGACTTCGATTCCGACGCCTGCATCAACCTGTCCCGTAGCGTCTCCACTGAAGGCGAGAATAGAGATGCCCAGGACGAAAGTTGTTAAGTCGAAGTTCAACGCCGGGGTTGCGGAGATGCGCGCGGGAGATAACAAAAGTTGTATCAATGAAAGGCCCTGGCAGGACAGAGACAAAAATGCTGTTGTAGAGTCACATGCCTGTATATTCTCATTCACAGTTAAGCACTTATGAACAGTGCCCGCTGAAGTACAAGCTTCGCTACCGGGACCGGATCAAGCGCGAAGTCACCGGAATAGAGGCTTTCCTGGGATCGAGGGTTCACGAAACGTTGAGGAAATGCTACGACGATGCCATGCATGGCATGGTAAACACCCCAATGGACCTGCTCGCCTGCTACAACGAGCTTTGGGAGAAGAACTGGCACGATGAAATCGTCATCACCAGGGAAGACATGACCCGGGAGGACTACAGGGCACTGGGCAGAGCCATGCTGGGAACATACCATCAGCGATATGCCCCCTTTAACTCGGACGCGACCATCAGCACCGAGATGAAGCTCACTTTCTCCCTGACCGGCGATGACAACTACAGGTTAATAGGGTTTATAGACCGCTTGTCGCGCACCAGGGACGGTATCCACCAGATACACGACTACAAGACATCATCCTACCTGCCAGGGCAGGAGGAAATCGACAACGACCGCCAGTTGGGGCTATACCACATCGGCATCAAGGAGAGATGGCCTGACATCAAGAAGATAAATCTCATCTGGCACTACCTGGCCTTCGACAAGGAACTCGTTTCCCACCGCTCCGACGAGGACATATCCCGGCTGGTCCACAACACCATCGACCTGATAGATGAAATCAAAGCCGCCAGTGATTTCCCTCCAAGAGAATCAGCTCTATGCGCCTGGTGCGAGTACTCGGACCTGTGCCCCCTGAGAAAACACCTCTCTACGGCGGCTGTCTAAACCACAAGCATATCGTGACAGAAGAAAGCGCATCCATCCACCCATGCCTCAACATTTTACCAGTACACCTCGACCTGACTGACAACTCCCAGCGGACTCCAGCAACATCCACCCAGGCTTTCCCGCTGGGACTGCAACCCTGCAACCTCATTCTCCAGCCTTAATCTTTCCCTTTTCAGCATATTGTACTTCGCTTTGAGCTTGTTGTATTCCTGCTGGTCATAAATAACGGTCCTTCCCCCTACCTCCTCGTTGTATTGAGCAACATCCTGATTATAGGCACCGACCATAGCATTATACGCGGCAATCGCTTCTTCATAATCCTCCCACTTCAGCGCATAGGCTTCATAAAATTCATACAAGGGAGATTCGGCCTCACCGAGAATTATAGAGCCATACTCCTTTCCTTCTCTGACGTATGCTATTTTGTCAGCATCGCAAACAAAACCTGTGTCACTTTGGATAGACTCTCCCGTTTCGGGATCAAGGCATGCACGGGGAAGCACCAGGCTTCCCTCCCTTTCCCCAACACAATCCACGAAGACAATTCCCCTGTCCACCGTATTAAAAACGTTAAGAGCATGAGCTTCTTCATCCTCACCGGCAAAATGCACAGCTACCCAGGCACATCTTATCCCCGCTCGCTCGGCATTATCGTGCAATGTCTCAGCAAAGTCCCCACAGACATATAAATCCGGAATATACTGACATTTATCAGTATTATCATCCGAGATGAACTGCATCAGCTCTTCCCACGTGGGGTTAACGGCGTTCTTCTCGTTAACCAGGTGAACTTTGGACCCGGAGCTTGCAGAGGAATAAGGAGGCTGCCTGCCATAAAAAATCTCTGCGTCGCCAGCAACGCTTGCCTGGATCAGGACAATTTCCCCGGAGTGATCGGGGCCGCAACCGCAAAGGCTGCTGGACAAGACCAGCAGAACAATAATCAGCAGAACAATTTTTATATCGTGAAAGCCCTTCTCTGTCCTCATCAAAAAACCTGCTTCACAATCTTTTTCGCTCCCCCATTTAGGGAGAGGCATTCGAAGCGCCGGATTATTTTATCTTCTCCTTCCCGGCACATCTCATTTTGTCTTTTCTCCGGCAATTTTACAACCCAGGAAATAAAACTTGACAAACGTACCTCCTCTATGCTATATTTACACTTGTCCCAAGTAATCAAGCTAAGTTCTGGTTTGATGGGGAGCCGGAAAAAAGTAGGTGTAAGCTGAAATGGGCAGGAGGGTTCTTGCTCAAGGTAGGTGACAACCGAAAACCGGAAGAGGCGGAAAAACCAGGACACTATAAAAGTAAGGTTACTTGGGGCGTTTTTTTGCTCAGGTAGAGTCTCTTCACCGCCACCCTCTCCACATCCACAGTTTCAGTTCATTGCAGCAGATATTCATCCTCCACCTTGACTCAAATGCTTCCCTGCTCATATAATAGCTTCTGGATTCCCCACAGAACATAAAAAATAGAACATTGAGCTCTCCGAGCCATCTCTCCTAAGGAGTTTTCTATGGAGAATGGCCGGCAGGGTATCGCTGGAAATGGTGGTGCCTCCCATGATTGAAAAGGAGAGATTACTCAGCGCTTATGCGCCTTTTCTTTCAGGGCACCTCTTTCCGAGGTGCTTTTTTTGTGGGGAAAGGAGCTCGGCGTTAAGGTGTATCTTTGAGAAAGAAATGGTTTGCTGCTAACCGAATGACCCTTGCCTTCACCCTTCTCGGAGCACTCATCTTCCTTTTCATCATCGTGCCACTGATTAAGGTAGTAGCCGGCAGCAACCCCGCGATATTGCTCAGCACTTTCCTCGACCCCGAGGTCAAGGACGCCATCTGGCTCAGCCTGTACACCGCCCTCATCGCCACCATCATCGGCTTTTTCCTGGGGGTACCCCTGGCCTATCTCCTCGCCAGGACGGAGTTCCCCGGAAAGAAGCTGGTAGAGGGGCTCATCGACGTGCCCATCGTGGTGCCCCACACCGCCGCTGGCATCGCCCTTCTCTTCATTTTCGGACGCCAGTTCTTCATGGGCAAGGTTTTGAATTTCGCCGGGATACAGGTTCTTGACTCAACGGCAGGCATCGTTATAGCGATGCTCTTTGTCAGCATACCCTTCCTGATCGACTCAGCCAAAGAGGGTTTCAAAAAGGTAGACGTCCGGCTGGAGAAAGTAGCCCGCACTCTCGGAGCCTCCCCATGGCAGGCTTTCTTCAAGATTTCCCTCCCTCTGGCGTGGCGCAGCATCATGGCAGGCAACGTCATGATGTGGGCCAGGGGCATCAGCGAATTCGGGGCAGTCATCATACTTGCCTATCACCCCATGATAGCCCCCACACTGATACTTGAGCGCTTCGAGACCTACGGACTATCCTATTCTCAGCCCGTGGCGGCAATCCTCATCATCATCTGCCTGACCATATTTATCATCTTCAGAACCCTGGTTCACCGGAGCAGCAAGACATGATAGAAGTAAAGAGCCTTTGTGTCGACCTGGGAGATTTTCAGCTACGAGATATCGACCTCTCGGTGAAACCCGAAGAATATTTCATTCTCCTGGGGCCCACGGGAGCAGGAAAAACGGTATTGCTGGAATCCATCGCCGGCCTTTATCCCATCAGAAGCGGAGAAATCTGGCTGAGAGGAAAGGAAGTGGCGGCGCTTCAGCCGGAAAAGAGGAATATAGGCATCGTTTATCAGGACCACGCCCTGTTCCCCCATCTATCGGTAGCCAGCAATATTACCTTTGGATTGAAGCTACGCGGGCATTCATCCAGCGAGACAGGGGAAATGCTTGACTGGATTGCCGGCCTGCTGGGCATAGAGCACCTTCTCAACAGGAAACCTGGCACCCTGAGCGGTGGCGAGCAGCAGAAGGTAGCCCTGGCCAGGGCAATGTGCGTCAAGCCCGACCTGCTGCTCCTCGACGAGCCATTGAGCGCACTCGACCCCGAAACGAGAGAGCAGGTACAGAAGGAGCTCCGTAGCCTGCACGACCGCCTGCGAATAACCACCATCCACGTCACCCACGACTTTGAAGAAGCCATCGCCCTGGGCGACCACATTGCCGTTATCAGTGATGGAGGCATCAAACAGGTGGGCACACCCGAGCAAATATTCCGCCAGCCAAACTCCGAATTTGTAGCCCATTTCACCATAGCGCGAAACATTTTCGCCGGCGAAGTGGTGGACAGGGGCAACGGCGATTCCATCTTCCGCACCGAAAACACAGAGCTGGTGGTGAGCACCGGCCTCCGAGGCAAGTGGCATGCATCCATCCGGCCCGAGGACATCTTTATTTCTCCCGACCCCCTCTTCTCCAGCGCGCGCAACTCGTTCTGCGGCACCATCACCAGTATCTCCGACAGGGGTTCAACTCTCTATTTAACGGTCACCCTTCCCCCTGATTTTGTCTGCCTCGTTACCCGGCGCTCGTTCGAGGAGATGGGACTATCCGAAGGCCTGAAAGTATATATCACATTCAAAGCCTCAGCTGTGCACATATTCTAAAAACATGAATAAAGGAGGACTCAAATGAAACGATTGATTGCCAGCTTGTTGCTACTACTGTCTCTAACGCTCGTCCCGCTGGTTGGTTGCACCAGCCAGCCCCAACCCGACTCATCCCTATCGGGAAATCTTCCCATATACCACGCCGGCAGCCTGACCATACCCTTCGCACAGGTAAGCGAAAACTTCAACGAGCTGTACCCGAACGTCAAGATACTGTCAGAGGGAGCCGGCAGCCAGACCACTATCCGCAAGGTAACCGACCTCGGCAAGGAATGCGGAGTTATCGGTTCGGCCGACTATAACCTCATTCCCCAGTTGATGTTCCCTGAATTCGCCGACTGGTACATCATATTCGCCACCAACCAAATGTGCATCGCCTACACCGAGGAATCTCAGTTCAGCGATGAGATAAACGGAGACAACTGGTACGATATTTTGCAGCGCGACGGCATAACGTACGGTCGCAGCGACCCCGACCAGGACCCCTGTGGATACCGTACTTTACTGGTATGGCAACTGGCCGAAGCATATTACAAATCTCCAGAATTATACGACAAGCTATATAACGGTGAAGGCGACCTGATGCGACCGAAATCGGTTGAGCTCATTGCATTGCTGGAATCAGGGGACCTCGATTATGCCTTTGAATATTCCTCAGTGGCAGCCCAGCACAACTTGAGCTACGTAGCATTGCCCCCTGAGATCAACCTCTCCGATGAAAAGTTCAATGACTTCTATGCCACTGCACAGGTGGAAATCTCCGGCAAGGAACCGGGGGAAACGATAACGAAAAAGGGCAAGCCTATCGTTTATGGAGTAACCATACCCTCCAATTTCGCCAATCAGAAACTGGCAACGGCCTGGGTTGAGTACCTGTTAAGCCCCGACGGGGTGGCAATAATGGCAGCCAACGGCCAGCCGCCGATAACGCCGGGAATAACCAGCGACATAAGCAAACTACCAGACCAGCTACGACAGTACGTCATCGAGTCCAGTTCCTGAAGCTCGACGGTCTGCCCCGGCAGCATTTCGCCCCGGTTATCAAAAAATTTGCTGGCCGGGGCGAAAAACGCGCTTTACCTATTGACAGGGATAGACTGTCGCTCTATACTAATATTGTCCCAAGTAATCAAGCGTGAATCTGGTGGACGGGTAGCCGAGGGAAAGAAGCGAGGAAGTGGGTGCTGGAAGTAAAGCCCAGCACAAGGCGGCGGAAGCAGGAAGTGCGGCGAGAGGGATATCAGGAGGAGGTAAGGTTACTTGGGACACTTTTTATGTCCCACAGGTACCAGTTTTCCCCTCATCGAAAAACTATCTGTTACCAGGAAGGTTTTACCAGCAGCAACGGCGTGTCTCCATGATGCAATACATAGTCAGCAACGCTTCCCAGAAAGAGGCGACTGAATCCGGAGAGTCCGTGCGTTGACATAGCAACCAGATTGGCCCTTATCTCATCGGTAAATTCAACAATTTTTTCCGCATCACCCCCAACCGGCACTTCACACTTCACGGCGATTCCACTATCCTGCAGACCTGCTGCCTTCTGCCTCAAATAATCCATGGCTATTTCTCTCAGCTGCGAGAGCTCTTCCTCAGTGTAAGCAACCCGGGGAGCTGCTTCCCCCGCAGGAACATAATAAGTGGGCGGTATTATCTGGATGAGGGTAACTTCGGTCTTTGCCTCTGCGGCTACGCTCGCGACCAACTCCCCCACATAAGGCAAAATGGACTCACTCAATTTGGAACCGTCGAGGGGAACGAGTATTCTATTTAACATTCCCTGTTCACGCACTGCCATCGGAGACTTCGCCCTGATAAGTAAGACGGGCTGATTTGTTCCTCGCACTACTTTATCTGCTGTGCTGCCAAGAAAGCGGCGTTTTATACCGGATTCGCCGTGAGTCGCCATGACGATGAGGCCGAATCCCTCTTCCTGGGCATAACTGACAATTTCCCTGTGCGGATCTCCCCCCAGAACAACAGAACTGACCCTGCCCCTATCTTTCAGGTTACCTCTTACCGTCTGAGCCAGTTGGTCAAGGTACACCTCCAGCGTCCGGGAAAAGGAGGCAAGTTTTGGGGGATAAACATGCAACAGGGTGATTTCAGAATCAAGCCTGTCGCCCAGTTCCTCCAGATAGGGCAGTATCAATTCACTTAGTTTGGTATCGCACGGAGCCAGTATTTTTTCGTACATCTCTCACCTCCTGATTTCAGGACCACACAAGGCTGCTTCCCCTGCAAGAGCAGATTTTCTGCGCCAGGAGAAAAAGCTACGCCGGTCCCATAACGAAACTATCATAGCATCAAGCTCATCTTTAATATACCACCGCAAAGAGACAAATGTCGATAGGTCTCAGCACATCCAAACAAAAACCACTCCCTCGTGCACCGCAAACAGAAATGCTCTCCAATACCAGACCCCAGCTACATCGCTGGAACTAAATCCAAGCAGCAGCTATTCCCAGCCCTGGGATTGAATCGGAATCTGCTGCCTTGCGTGCCTCAGTCTGCAAGAAATAAGATAAGCCAGGTTCTCCATTATCACCACACCAAGATGAGAATCACCCTGACACAGTTCATGTATCTTGGGCCCATCGATAACGACAATGCTCGTCTTCTCCAAACACTTGGCCCCGGCCGTAAATCGATGCGGTTCCACCAGTGCAGACCAGCCGAAGGCTTCTCCGTCAGAAACAATAGTGACTGTCAATGGCCTGGTTTGCCCTTCCTCTATCCGTATAGATACCTTCCCCTTCTGCACAACATATAAGTCTTTGGCCACATCGCCTTCATGATAAAGAACAGTGCCTTCATCGTATGTCTCCAGGCGACAAAACTCATCTATCAACTCAAGACCTTCATCGGTGATCCCGACAAAATACTCGGCTTTTCTCAGCGTGTCCACATAACTCATATCGATTCCCTCCCTTTTTCCCTGACTATGCAGGTTTTATCAGCATCAATGTAATCTTCCCGTGGTGCAATATCCTTTCGGCCACCTTGCCCAGAAACTGCCTGCTAAAACCCGAGATTCCGTGCGTTGCCATGGCGAGAAGGTTGGCACCACCCTCTTCGGAGAACTTCATGATCTCCTCCGCTTCATCCCCAACCAGCACCTCGCATTTCACCTCTATTCCCTTGCTCCTCATCCCGGCTGCCGCTTTCTCCAGGTAATCTGCGGTTTTTCCCTTCAGCCTCTCGAGCTCCACTTCTGTATACAAACCCCGGATAAAAGCGCCCCCCTTGGCAGCACGATAAGTTGGCGACACCACCTCGATAAGGGTAACTTCTCTTCTCCGCGCAGCGCCCAGGCTCAGCGCCAGTTCTTCTGCATATGGAAGGCTAACCTCAGCTATCCTGGACCCATCCAGCGGAACGACTATCCTGTCCAGCAAACCATCTTTACGCACAGCTCTGGTAGCCCTTGCCCTGACGAGCAGCACCGGCTTGCTCGTTCCTCTGATTACTTTATCAACCGTGCTTCCAAGCCCCCAGTGCCCCACTCCTGTTTCGCCATGAGTCGCCATAACGATAACGTTGAAATTCTCCTCCAGGGCATGATAGATAATCGCGTCGCTCGGTCTCCCATTAAGGACAAGGTAATTCACCTTGCTTTCTTCTCCCACGCTGTCCTGCAAACCTCGTGCCGTATGCTCCATATACTGCGCCATGCTTTCGGAGAAAGAACTCATCTTCGGAGGATAAACGTGCAACAGGGTAATTTCAGAACTGACTCTCGCCCCCAACTCTTCCAGGTAGGGCAGGACCAGTTCACTGATCTCAGACGCATCACTTGGAGCAAGTATCTTTTCAAACATCTTCTACTCTCCTTTCAGGGCTTCACCATGCCCGTTTTCTCTACTTTTCATCCCCCGCGGACAAATTCCTGCGTCTCCCCGGAAAACTCCCCCCACATCCCATAACTATAATATACCACCCGATGACACGGACGTCGATATATCCAGAGCCCTCGCCAGAGATTTTAGCTCTGCTCACCTCTCTGTACGTATATAATATGCGCGAGCTAGCATGATGTCTTCCCTTTGAAGTTCCGCAAAGATATAATATAACAGGATTGCAAAGTATCCAGGGACGGGAAAACAGGGAGGCCCGGATAAACAGCTCAGCAGACGCAAATTAAAAGATAAGAA
>JAGGYM010000020.1 GCA_021162545.1 Dehalococcoidia bacterium
CTCTATCACAAAATCGACTTCATCATCCCGATATCCTTCCCTGTACCACTCTTCCAATTCCCCCTTGGTCCTCAGGATATGAGCCATTCTGAAGGGATGCCAGGGGAAAGACGATTTGAACAGGGCTGCCGCTATACTCTCCAGGATGAGCTTTTCATCCTTCCCTTCTATTATAGTGCCGTTCCAGTCACATATTATAGCTTTGGCAGACACGCGTTTTACCCCCCATTCCCATCACCCCCGATGAGGACAACTCCCGTGATAGTATAATCGTGACATTCATAGAAGTCATTGCAACGGTAATTGTACTGCTCTCTGCCTTTCCTTGTCTCTCTTTCAAGAGATTGCTATACTAAACCCGAACCATGACCTATGAAACTGTCATTGGACTGGAAGTCCATGCCCAATTATTGACCAGGAGCAAGATGTTTTGCTCCTGCAACGCTGATTATGCTAGTGCCCCCCCCAACACGCATGTCTGTCCCGTTTGCCTGGGGATGCCCGGAGTTCTTCCCGTGATCAACAAAAAGGCCGTTGAGTACACGATAATGACAGCGCTGGCCTTAAACTGCACCATCCCTGAATATACTAAGTTTGACCGCAAGAACTATTCTTACCCCGACCTGGTGAAAGGATACCAGATTTCCCAGTACGATTATCCCATTAGCGAGCACGGCTGGTTGACCATCGACAGCAATGGAGCAAAGAAAAAAATCAATATCACGAGGGTCCACCTTGAGGAGGACGTAGCCAAATCACAGCACAGGGAAGGCTACAGTCTGATAGACATGAACCGTTCCGGAGTTCCTCTAATGGAAACCGTGAGCGAGCCTGAAATGCGCTCCCCTGAAGAAGCCCGCGATTATCTCGTGAAGCTACGCTCGATACTCCGCTACCTCGGAGTGTCCAATGGCAACATGGAAGAGGGCAGCTTCAGATGCGACGCCAATATAAGCCTTCGTCCCTCAGGGAGCACTGAATTGGGGGGCAAGGTGGAACTCAAGAACCTGAACAGCTTCAAAGCAGTTTATCAAGCCCTGCAATACGAAGTGAAAAGGCAGACCGCTGTGCTTGAAGAAGGCGGCACGATCGCCCAGGAAACTAGAGGCTGGGCAGACGACAAGGGCATAACGGTAACTCAGCGAAGCAAGGAATACGCCAATGATTACCGCTATTTCCCTGAACCAGACCTGCCTCCTCTATTCCTGGATAGGGCATGGATAAAAGAAATTCATGACGGGCTGCCCGAGTTACCCGAAGCGAGAAAAGAGAGGTTCATGACACAATACTGCCTGTCCCTCTCCGACGCCAGTATCCTGACCAGTTCCAGGACGATGGCAGACTACTTTGAGGATAGCGTCAGGCTAATGGGCCCCGACAGGGCAAAATTAATCAGCAACTGGATCCAGGGAGACTTCAGCCGCCTCCTTAACGCTGTCGGTATCGAGATCGAAAGTGCTAAAATAAGCCCTGAGGAACTGGTGGAAATGCTCACTCTGGTGGATAAGGGAACCCTCAACGGCCCGGCTGCCAAGGTGGTATTTGAAGAGATGTTTCACACCGGCAAAAAAGCCAGCGCCATCGTGGAGGAAAAGAAGCTCAGCCAGATCAGCGATGCCGCAGAGATAAAAAAAGAGGTGCAACAGGCGATGTCTGGCAATCCCAGAGCGGTATCCGACTATAGAAGTGGCAAAGAATCAGCCCTGGCTTTTCTGACAGGGCAGGTTATGCGAGCAACCAGAGGGAGAGCCAATCCCTCCCTGGTAAGGGAGATATTGATAGAAGAACTGAGGAATTCACAGGAGTGAAAGAGAAAGAAACGAGCTCATCTTCAGGGTAAACAGGAGGAAAATACATTGCCCACTTATCTTATTGTCAGCCAGATATTGGTAACTGCAGCTCTGATAGCAAGCGTCCTGTTTCAGCTTCACGGAGGAGGCATAGGAGGCATCTTCGGGCAAGCTGAGAGCGTATACCGTACGCGTCGAGGTCTGGAAAAGACGCTGTTCAGAGTCACCATTGTTCTGGCCGTCGTTTTTGTCATCTTTTCCATATTGATCGTTAAAGCCAGCGCCTGATATAGAAGATGCCAGTAATAACGCTGACCACTGATTTTGGCCTGGACGATGCTTATGTTGCCACCGTGAAAGGAGCTATCTTGAGCACCAACCCTCTGGCGCACATCATAGACATCAGTCACTCCATTGCCCCACAGAACATATTACAGGCTGCTTTTATCCTCAACATGGTCTATCGCCACTTCCCCCCACAGACCATCCATGTAGCGGTAGTTGACCCGGGGGTAGGCAGCAAACGCCGGGGTATAATTCTGAAAACACCATTCGCCTCCTTCGTTGCCCCCGACAACGGCATCCTTAGCTATGTAATCGACGACCTGTGTCAGTTAAAGAACACGCCTTCCTCTCATGATCCCAGCAGAGAGAAGATAACGATAAAAAAGGGATTTGAAGCCACAGCTATCACTGACCCTCGTTTCTGGCATCATCCTGTCAGTTCCACCTTTCACGGACGGGACATCTTCGCTCCTGTAGCTGCCGGGCTGTCCCTCGGCATATCGCTCTATGAATTCGGGGAAAAAATAAGTTCCCTCAATGTCCTTCCCCTCCCCAGGCCATGCGCTGATGATCGGGAAGAGGTTACGGGGCAGGTTATGCATGTAGACCATTTCGGCAACCTGGTTACCAACGTCAAGAAAAATGACCTCCCCAGAAAAAGCGTCATCATCGAGATAGCAGGATATGCCATTCACGAATTGAGCAGCTACTACGCCCAGAGAGAGGGCCTGCTGGCCCTCATGGGAAGCAGCGGCTACCTGGAAATATCACTGAAAAATGGAAGTGCCCGTGAATTTCTCAATGCAGCCATAGGTGATGAAGTTAGAATATTCCCGGAGATATAACGGATACAGAGGAGGAAATGGCAATGTCAATTCAAATCACTACACTGAGCGAGAACACCGCCAGCAGGATGGGTCTTCTCGCCGAATGGGGATTCAGCGTGCTGGTAGAAGCAGACGACCGCAAGATTATTTTTGACACGGGCCAGAGTTTCTCCGCAGCCAGCAACGCCACTGAGCTAGGAATAAATCTATCCCGGGTGGACAAGCTCATCTTCAGCCATGGCCACCTGGACCATACCGGCGGTTTGCTGCCCCTGTTGAAACTGATAAGAAAACCGGTAGAAATAATTGCCCATCCCGATATATGGAATAATAAATACTTCAAGTCCCCTGGAGAACCGGAAAGATACATCGGAGTGCCCTTCTCCCGGGAAGCAGCGGAGGGACTGGGGGCATCCTTCACCCTGACCGCGAATCCCGTGTGGCTCAGCGAGAATATCGTCACCAGCGGTGAAGTACCCATGCTTAACGAATACGAAACAATTGACCCCGAACTTTACGTCAAAGAAAAGGGGGAACTTCGACCCGATCCCTTGCGCGACGACCAGGCTTTGTTTATCAAGTCTCCAGAGGGACTGATAATTATCCTGGGCTGTGCACATCGGGGCATTATCAATACCCTCAAGCATGCACAAAAGATAACCGGCATGGAGTCCATCTGCGCTGTAATCGGAGGCACTCATCTCATGGCAGCTTCTCCACAACGGATGGACTCAACTATCACCACCCTGCTAACCATGGGCGTCCAGAGGCTGGGAGTATCTCACTGCACCGGCCTGGCAGCATCTGCCATACTGGCTCAGGCATTCGGAGAGAAGTTCTTCTTCAACAACGCTGGCACCCTCCTAGACTTCTAACGTGGAGCAGTGCCCCATGGCTCCAGCGTCAGGGCAACGATTGCCCTCATGGAAATACGGGGAGAACTGACGAGAAGCAGCGGCTAAAAGACACCGATCATTCTGAGTCCTACATAAACAGAGAAGGCGATAAAGAGGTAGTTCAGCCACTTCGCCGGCAGTGCATGCGACACCCTGGCGCCAAGCTGTGCCATGGGGATGCTGGTAGCCACCAAACAGAGCCACATGGGCAGATTTATATAGCCCAGCGAGTAAGGAAGGGGGCTCATCCCGATGCCGTTTACAATGTATCCCACGATGCCACCCAGGCAGGTGAACATCACGGCTGCCAGAGAAGTTCCCACCGCCACATGCATGGAAAAATGAAGTATCAGCGCCAGCACGGGAACTATCAAGCCCCCTCCCCCAACGCCGGTAAGTCCAACCAGCACGCCTATGGGAAAACCACAACCCGCCGAAATCCAGAGCATTCTCTTCGTCGCAGGCTCATCCCTCCCTACACCATCCTGCACCTGCCCTGCCATCTTTCTTCGCCCAAAACCCATCCACAGAGCAACCGACAGGAAGAGGCTCCCTAAAATCAATTTCAGAACGTCCGCAGAAAGATAAGCGGCCAGGGTAGATCCTCCCAGAGAACCCATCAGTCCACACGCTCCCAGAACAAAGGCCACCTTCCAGCGAATTACACCTTCCTTATTATGCCTCCAGACAGCGCTTATCACGGTGGGCAGAATTACCAGCAGGCTGGTGCCAAAGGCCACCCTCAGGGCAATATCCTGGGAAAGACCCATCTCCGCAACGACCCAGTAGCTAACGGGAACCACGATGAATCCTCCGCCAACTCCAAGAAGACCGCTAAAAAAACCTGCTCCGGCACCGGTGGCCAGCAATATAAGCATATACAATATGTTCAAGCTCTACTCCCGCCTGCATGGATGCTCAAACAGCAGCCAATCCTCCTGCCTTAAGGGTGGAATTTCACCCGAAGATCAACCCCTTCACCCTGAAGAGAGGCAAGAGCATTCCGCTCCCGGCAATTCTATATTGGCAGGTGCAGCCAGTCAAAGACACCGATCATCTTGAGGCCCATGTAGAACATCACCGCAATGAAGATCCAGCGAAGCTGCTTTGCCGGCAGCTTATGGGCAGTCCTGGCTCCCACCTGCGCCATGGCGACACTGGTGGCCGCCAGACAAAGCCACGACCAGATATGCACATAGCCGACATGGGGAGAGGGAATACCCACAACCCCAAGGCCATTGACGATATAGCCAATAAGTCCGCCAAGACTGGTCAGAATCATCATGGCTGTAGAGGTTCCCACTGCCTGGTGCATTTTGAACTTGAGCGCCAGTACCATCACGGGGACCATGAGCACGCCACCACCAATCCCGATGAGCCCGGTTATAACACCCCCAGGCAGCCCACAGCCAGGGATTGTCTTTGGGTTCCTCAGTAATTTTTGGCGGACGGGCAGTAAGCATTCTGATACCACCGGCAAGGATAGCTGCCCCGAAGACGGCCTTCAGTATTGAGCCGGGGATATGGGCAGCAGCGGTAGCTCCAGCGATAGCACCGATAAGACCAAATCCCCCCAGATAAAGGGCTGCCTTCCACCACACTGCACCCCTGCGGTGATGGGCCAGGGCACCACTCACCGCTGTGGGCAGGACGACGAACAAATTGGTGCCGAAAGCCACCCTGATGGCAATGTCAGCCGGCATGCCCATGGCGGTATAAATCCAGAACTGAACCGGTATCATGATGAAACAGCCACCCACCCCCAACAGGCCAGAGGCAAAGCCAACAACCACTCCTGTCACCAGCAAGGCAATAATGCACTCTACTTCCATCGGAAAACTAGCCTCGCTCTCTGTTAACTTTCCTCGTTCCTATTCTGACAGCTCCCTTCAGGCACTCCAGATCAAGTGCAGTTATTCCACTGTCTTCAAGAACTCCTTCGGTGATTTCAACCAGATCAGTAAGGAAGGTACGCCAATTATGCCGCCTCGCCATGCCCTCTGCGTGCAAGGGGTTATCTATAGTTTTGCCGTGCGCCCACGCTCAATCGCCTCGCGTAGCCTTGAATTTGCCCTGACACCAGCCCCCCTGACAGGGATTTTCTCGTCTATCGAGGGGATATATGGCTTGATGTCCAGCAGGGGAGTGCCATCCAGTGCATCCACCCCTCTCACCGCGAGAAGACCCCCCTCCCTGCTTACCAGCTCAACCACAGACAGCCCCAGAGGGCAGGGCCTGTTGGGCGACCTCGTAGCGAAAAGGCCATGGATTACGCTATCCCATGGGGTCCTGACCATAAGGGAATATCCTTTAGACTGATGCATCCAGTAAATCAGAATGATGTGCGAAAAGCCCTCTATATCCTTCAACCCTTCTTCAAACTCGGGAAACAGCTCCACCTGAGAAACTACTTCATGCCCGCCCCCCTGATACGGCACTTCCGCTTTCTCGGCATAGGGAGAATGTATTACCCCTATGGGTTTCAATTCCAGGGGAGAACTTTCCTTCAGGCCCACCGCTAAACCCCGGCAACCAGCTTCTCTATTCTGGCAACTATGCCTTCCGCCTGTTTTTTCAGGCCATCGATCGTGGTCACCAGCTCAGCGGGAAAAACCCTCTCACTCTCAAAAATTGCGCCCTGGGGGCAAAAATCAAGACAGCGCTGGCAGCCATTGCAGCAGTCCGGGTCTATATCAGCCTTGCCCCAGATGAGAGCAATCGCTCCCTGAGGGCATTCCCTGATACACAGGCCACAGGCTGAGCAGAGATCCTTGTTCACTTTGAAAACAACTCTTTCTTGCTGCATCTCCCTCTCCAATCAGAGCTTTATCCTTCTGCGCAGAGTCTCCTGCAAATCCAGGGGCGTGACCTCAGGCCTGTCCGCTTCATACACCATCACCACTTTCCCCAAGCCATCAAATTTGCCCTTGATGGAGGCCATCTCCTCTGGAGAGAGAGGCTGGACAGCACAGGGCCGCAAAGGAGTATTGAGCTGTATTTCATCAGGGGAAAGAGATCCCGCCAGCAGGGCTATCTCCCCGGCAAAGTTCCTGTTGGCCCCGGTAAACATTATCTGCAAGCACAACTTGCCCTTGAACCTCTTGCGAAATGCCCTGATGCCTGCAACTATATCACTGAAAAGAATGCCCGACCCAGGACAATTCATTTGCTGAAACAGCTCCTGTTCGTGAGCATCCAGCTTGGCTACGACGACATCCGCTCTGGCAAGATCGTAGCGCACATCTTCCCTGGCCATTAAGGAGGAATTCGTCAGTACTGCCGTAGGCAAGCGAAAAATATCTCTGGCCAGCTCGATAGCCTGGCTCAAATTACTAGCCAGTGATGGTTCCCCCCTCCCTGAGAAAGTAACGTAATCGGCGGGAACCTCCTTCACCTTTTCCATCTCCCTGATCAACCTGGAGAAAGAGATGAACTCTCCTCGCTCTGTGGTAAGGTTAACCGTTTTGCCGAGCTGGCAATAACTGCAGTTGAAAGAGCAAGCCTTGCCTCCAGAAGGAAGGAGGTCGATTCCCAGCGACCTTCCCAACCGCCACGAAGGCACCGGCCCGTAAATAATAGAACTCATTGGTTCCTCTCAGACAAATAATTCCTTTGAGGGCCTCTCACCTCTACCTCTCTTGGAATCAAGGCAATTCTTGATCGCTTCTTTCAGAGTGTCGGCTGCCAGCAAGGCGCAGTGCTCGCTCTCCTCAGGGAGTCCCTCCAGTGCCTGCAAAACTTCCCCCTGGCTGATCTTTCCTGCCTCGACGAGGCTTTTCCCCCGGGCCAGCTCCGTGACCATGCTACCTGCAGCTATGCTTGTCACGCAGCCATCAGTGATAAATCTGGCATCTATAATGCTTCCGTTTTCTGCTTTAAGGTATATCTCCATGGTGTCGCCGCAGGGACCGGTTACTCTGCCGAAGCCATCAGGAGATTCAAGCTTGCCCATGTTTCTGGGGTTCAGGGAAAAATCTATCGCCGTATCAGAATAAGTTGCCCTCATGTTGGCCATGAGCCTCTCTTCCAGTTCGGCAAAATTCGCTATTCTTTCTCCGCTAATCCCCATTCCCTCCAGAGTCTCTCCCGCCCACTTCCTCAGAGAAGATTCAAGTCCATCTATCATCCTTGTTCTCTCCTACTTTGCATCTTTATCATTGAGGGCAGCAATTATGTTCTTGAAGAGTTCAGCGGCAGCATCCGAGTCATATTTCTCGATATCTCCAGCATCACACAGTCTGGCGACCTCGGGCTCAATGGGCAATACCCCCAGCAAGGGCGCTCCTGCCGCTTCTGCCATTTTTCCTGCCTTGCTCGGGCCAAAGACCTCCATTTTCTTCCCCGAATCGGGCAGCACCAGATAGCTCATGTTCTCCACCACCCCCAGAACGTGCACGTTCATCTTTTGTGCCATCTTCACGGCCTTCATCACTATCATCTCCGTCAGGTCCTGTGGCGTGAAAACCTCTATTACCCCCGTCAGCGGAATCGTCTGCATCACCGTCAGTGCGGCGTCGCCGGTGCCGGGCGGCAGGTCCACTACGAGATAATCAAGCTTGCCCCAGAGCACCTCCTCCCAGAACTGGGTGATGACCTTGGACATGAGAGGACCTCGCCAGATAACGGCATCATCCTCATTATCGAGCAGCACGTTCATAGCCATTGTCTCTATGCCGGAACGGGACAGCACCGGCACAATACCGGATTCGCTGCCCCTGGGATGAATTTTCAAACCAAACATCTTGGGAATGCTGGACCCTGTGACATCTGCATCAAGTATGCCAACGCTCTTGCCACTTCGCGCCAGGAAGATAGCCAGCAGCCCCGTTACCAGCGACTTGCCCACCCCTCCCTTACCACTCATCACCGCAATCACCTTGCCTATCTGGTTAATTTCTTTGGGTTTGGCTTCCACAAAATCCACGGTGGTTCCCGTTACGCCAGGGACTTTGCCAACCACCGCCATCACCATTTCTCTGACTGTATTCTGAATCTCCCCTGCCATAGCCGTGGAGGCCAGAGTAACTTTAACTGCCCCCCCGGCAACCTCAACGTCACGAACCAGATTCATCTGAACTACACTGCGCATCACCTCCGGGACAAGCACTTGTTCCAGAGCCTCACGAACTTGATTTTTCATATCTACGCTCAAGATAACCTCCTAATATTTCTACTAATGATCACATAAATTATCGCCACTGACTAAAGTGCCTGCTATGCAGTTCAAGACAGCTTTCTCCGGGTCATCTTCCCGCGCGCCAATAATTACCTCAATGTGATTCTCCCTGAAAATGGCCTGCGCCCGCGAGCCCATGCCACCAGCTATGACCACGGAGACGCCCTGTTCCGCCAGCCACGCGGGCAAAACCCCTGGCTGGTGCGACGGAGGATTCACAAATTCCTTCCTCAAGACGATTCCTTTTTCCCTGTCCGTATCAATCAGGGCGAATTGCTGGCAATGGCCGAAATGAGCCGACAGCCCGCCACCCGTTACCGGCACTGCATATCTCATGGTTACCTCCTGCAAAGCTAAGCGCTGGAGCGCCGTCTTTAATATTTTCTCTCTCCGAAAATCTTGCTCCCTATCCTCACTATGCTGGCGCCTTCCTCCACGGCAACCTTATAAGAGTTCGTCATACCCATGGAGAGATATCTCATTTCCACGCCAGGCAAATTGAGGTCTTTAATCTTATCAAATATCTTCTTTGTTTTCACAAAGTAAGGCCTGGATTCCTCGGGATCGCCAAAACGCGGCCCCATCGTCATCAACCCCATCACCTTTACCTGCTCAAGGCGCGCGATCTCCTCCACCACTACCACAGCATCATCCGGGCAAACTCCGAACTTCTGCGCCTCTTTCCCACTGTTTATCTCAATCAATACCGGCATAACCCTGCCGAGGCGGGCACATTCTTCCTCCACTTCCCTGGCTATCTCCAGAGAATCAACCGTCTCTATCATATCAAACATGCCCACGGCCTTTTTTACCTTGTTTTTCTGCAGGTGCCCGATAAAGTGCCATTTCACCCTATTCCCTATTAAAGGATAAACCTTCTGCGCATCCTGGAGGTAATTCTCACCGATGAACTCCACTCCTCCTTCGACCACCTCCAGCACCTCCCGGGGGCTTCTCCCCTTGGCGGCTACTACCAGCTCCACTCCCTGTGGCAACTCCTTCAATATTTTCCGGACATTCTGCTTTGTATTTACTTCCATGCCACTATCCCCTGTCACCTGGCGACGAATTGCCACACCTTTTCAATTTCTCTGGCCACTGAACAGCCGGGGGAATATTCCACCACCGGCAATCGCTGAACCAGGGCTTTAATAACTACCTCATCAAAGGGGATTCTCCCAGCCACCTCAATCCCATGGCTGGAGCAATAATCTTGAATCCGCCGGGAATTTTCTTCGTTGAGGTCATATTTGTTGATGCAAACCGCAGATGGAATGCCAAAATGGTGGCAAACGCCCAGAACTCTCTCCAGGTCGTGTATCCCCGAAAGCGTCGGCTCGGTGACGACCAAAGCCACATCTGCCCCGGAGAGGGAAGAAATGACGGGGCACCCTATGCCCGGAGGCCCATCACTGAGGATATGCTCCGCATTCTCTTTTTCTGCAATGAGCTTGGCCTGCTGCCTCACCACGGACACCAGCTTGCCAGAGTTCTCCTGAGCAATCCCCAGCCTGGCGTGAACCAGCGTGCCATATTTGGTGTACGATACAAACCAATGTCCCGCCATGTTCTGGCACATGTCCACGGCCCCTACGGGACAAATTTGAGCGCAGAAACCACAGCCTTCACAGGCGATGGGGTCAACTTTGAAGTCCTTGATGGCATCAAAGCGACACAGCTTCTGACATAAACCACACTCATTGCATTCTTCGCCATCAATATATGCTACCTCTCCACTCCAGAACTCATTTTCCTTCTCGATCCGGGGGCTGAGGACGAGGTGAAGGTCAGCTGCGTCAACATCACAATCAACCAGAACTATGTTCTCTGCCAGGGCAGCAAAGGAAGCCACCACACTGGTCTTTCCCGTTCCCCCCTTGCCGCTCAAGACTACAAGCTCTTTCACGTCACTGCCTGTCCTTTCCCTCTCCGCTCCCTTCAGGCATTTTGCCCCTGCCCACCCTAGCCGCAATATTCTCAAAAAGCCCGAGAAACGCCTCGCGCCATTGAGGCATTCCCTGCACTAGAGGAATTCCTTTAGAATAGAGAACTGCAATCTCCCTGTCCAGGGGAATTTTAAGCAAGATGGGCACGTCATGCTCCCTGCAGTAGCGTTCAGTCTCCCCTTCTGCCATACCGGCACGATTGATAACCACCCCACAGGGGACCCCAATTTCTTTCGTCACCTCCACCGCCAGGGAAAGGTCGTTCAGCCCAAAGGGGGTTGGCTCAGTTACCAGGAGGCAAAAGTCACTGCCTTCGACAGCCTCCACCACAGGGCAGGAGGTTCCCGGAGAAACGTCGATGATAATCTCACTTTTAGCATCGATATACTTTTTAACCGCTCTTATTATAGGAGGAGCCATCACCTCGCCGACGTTAAGCTTTCCCTGCACCAGCTCAAGGTTCCCCAAGCTGCCCTTTTCCACCACGCCTACCGGCTTTCCCTCCTCGACAATGGCTACTTCGGGGCAGAGGTAAGAGCAAGCTCCACATCCATGACACAATTCCGGGAAGACGAGCACTTTTTGGGGAAGCACGGCAATGGCATTATAAACGCAAACCTCAGAACACTTGCCGCAATAATTACATTTAGTTTCGTCCACCTTTGGTATGGGGATATAGACAAACTGGCTGTAGCTAACAGGCAAGCGCAGAAAAAGGTTGTCGTTAGGCTCTTCTACATCGCAATCCAGCAATTGCACTCTGGCCTTGCTGCTCAAAGCAAGAGCCAGGTTGGTGGCCAGCAATGTTTTCCCTGTACCACCTTTACCGCTCGCGATAGAGAGTATCATTAAACGATAATTCTCGCTTTCTAAACCTATGCTCTAACCATAGGAGTCCCACACTTAGGGCAAACCATATCGTAGCAGGGAGCTCCCACCCCATGGGGAACTCTCGTCCCACAACTGGGACACTGGCATTCTCCTCCTCCCCCGGCACCCGGGCGATTTCCTCCCATCCTGCCTCCTCCTC
>JAGGYM010000040.1 GCA_021162545.1 Dehalococcoidia bacterium
CTCTATCACAAAATCGACTTCATCATCCCGATATCCTTCCCTGTACCACTCTTCCAATTCCCCCTTGGTCCTCAGGATATGAGCCATTCTGAAGGGATGCCAGGGGAAAGACGATTTGAACAGGGCTACCGCTATACTCTCCAGGATGGGCTTTTCATCCTTCCCTTCTATTATAGTGCCGTTCCAGTCACATATTATAGCTTTGGCAGACACGCGTTTTACCCCCCATTCCCATCACCCCCGATGACAACCAGTATAATCCAGGCACTTATAGCGGTCAACGAATTCAGATCCAGGCAAGCACTTCAAACAGGTCATCGCAACCCGCTCGCTGCCTTTCCTTGTCTCCATTTCAAGAGATTGTTATACTAAACTCGAACCATGGCCTATGAAACTGTCATTGGACTGAAAGTCCATGCCCAATTATTGACCAGGAGCAAGATGTTTTGCTCCTGCAACGCTGATTATGCCAGTGCCCCCCCCAACACGCATGTCTGTCCCGTTTGCCTGGGGATGCCCGGAATTCTTCCCGTGATCAACAAAAAGGCCGTTGAGTACACGGTAATGACAGCGCTGGCTTCTATCCTGTCTCCCTCCCTCACCGGTTTGAGGAAAGACAGATTTTGCCAGAGGTAAACAACCACCCCAGGAAACTTGCCTAGGGCCGCCGAGATGAGCCCGGCGATGAGCATCCCGTGGGCTATCCTGCCCTTGAAAACTGTCTTTTTAGCAAATTCTTCATCCAGGTGGAGCGGGCTGCAATCCCCCGTTATTTCGGCGAAAGTTTCCACGTCCTGCCCCGTTATCACCTTGGAGACAAGCCGACTATCACCAACCTCGATGCCTTCGAAGTTTCGCTTCTTCACTTATTGACTCATTTCTGGTTGGCCTGCAAGGCCCCACGCGATCGTCCTCAGGTCCTCCTCCTCCAGCCCGGGATGCACCGGCAGGGACTATCCCCCAGATTTAGCCTTAACTCGCGATACCTGCCTTACAGTCTCAGGAAACCCAAACTCTATCTTGCTGCCCATGATCTCCGAAGCATCTACAGCCTCTATTCCCATTAACTTCCCCTCTCTGCTGAAATCAGCATATACCCCGGGAGCTACCGTTATAGTCTCTGCCACTTTCTTATCTGAAGACGCAAAGCACATATAGAGCAAGTCTCTTTCTGAATCATATTCTATTTTCATTCTGTTTCACCTCTCCCTGGAAAACCTTTACCATATCTTGCCATCGCTGTAAGCAAGGTGACCTCACCACCTGCAAATTTATAATACACCCGAACCTCCTTCTCCTCAAAAGACACTCCTTCCCAATCCTTCTCATACGAAAATACAAATACCTTCCCAAGTGTTCCCTGCTTTGAATCATCGGCTTCCCAACCATCACTTAAGACCTTCTCAATTTCCTTCCTGGTAATTCCTCGTTGCAGCATTCGGCCTCGCACATGCGAATGAAAATTAGAGTCATCAAGCTTCACCTTGCAACCCTCCTCATCTCTGGTCAACCTGCAACGCCCTCACGATCGTCCTCAGGTCCTCCTCCTTCAGCCCGGGATGCACCGGCAGGGAAAGCACTTCCCTCGCTGCCCCTTCCGCAACGGGCAGGCGGTCGGCGTAGCCCAGCTCGCGGTAGAGGGGCTGTTTGTGTATGGGGAGGGGATAGTGAATGCCGCTGCCCACGCCCTTCTCCCTCAGCTTTTGCTGCAGCTCATCCCTCGTCATGCCATAATCCTCGGTCACTCTGATAGTAAACTGGTGAAAGACGTGTTTCACGTCCGGAGCTACAAAGGGAGGCACCAGGCCTTTAATGCTGCCGATTTCCCCGGACAGGAAGGCAGCGTTCTCAATTCTCTTTTGAGTGGCTTCGCCGAGCCTGGCGAGCTGGCAAATGCCCATGGCAGCGGCGATATCCGTCATGCGGTAGTTATAGCCCAGCATTTCATGAAGATATCTCTCGCTCTGGCCATGGCTGCGAAGCATGCGCGCCCTCCCTGCAATAGCTTCATCGTTCGTAGTTATCATGCCCCCCTCTCCGGTGGTCATGTTCTTGGTGGGATAAAAGGAGAAGCAGCCGGCGCCGAAGGAGCCGGCCTTCCTGCCGCCATATTCCGCGCCGTGAGCCTGGCAGGCATCTTCAATCAAAGCTAAATTATGCTCCCGGCATATCCCGGCGATTTTCTCCATATTGCAAGGCTGCCCGTAGAGGTGCACCGGCAGGATGGCCTTCGTGCGCGGGGTTATCTTCTCGCGCACCAGTCTGGGGTCGATATTGAAGGTAGCCTGATCAATGTCCGCAAAGACGGGCTTTGCCCTGCAAAACAAGATGGAGTTGGCGGTGGAGATAAAACTGAATGGCGTGGTGATGACCTCATCCCCCTCACCTATGCCGGAAGCGAGCAGGGCAACGTGGAGGGCCGCGGTGCCGCTGTTGACCGCCATGGCATACCTGGTGCCGGTATAAGAAGCAAAGGCCCTCTCGAATTCCTCGACTTTTGCCCCCTGGGCCAGCATGCCAGACTTAAGGACTTCTGCAACGGCTCGAATTTCGTCATCATCCAGCGCTGGCGAGGCTATCTTTATCATCTTAAATTATTAACTACTTAACCGTCACCGATTTTGCCAAGTTGCGCGGCTTATCGGGGTTATATCCACGGGCAAGGGCCATGTGGTAAGCCAGCAATTGCAGGGGTACTATGGTGACCATGGGATAGAGAAGCTCGTCAACCCGGGGCACTTCGACCCAGAAATCAAAAATGTCGCTCTCCCTGTCGGAAACGCCGATGATGTAGGCCCTTCGGGATTTGGCTTCCATGGCATTGCTCAGGGTTTCACCATAGGTGTAATCATCGGGGCAGACAACCACCACCGGCGTACCCTGCTCGATAAGAGCCAGGGTGCCGTGCTTGAGCTCACCGGCCGGCATGCCTTCGGCATGGACATAGGCAACTTCCTTGAGCTTCAGCGCGCCCTCGGTGGCGATGGAGAAGTTGATGCCCCTTCCAAGATAATAGAAGTCATTTTTGTCCTTCAGCTTTTGTGCCAGATTGATTAAATTGCTGTTGTTGCATTCAATGGCCTCGGCTACCTTGCCGGACATATCACCAAGATGCTCCACCGCTTCATCAAAGGCATTGACCAGGGAGAAGGAGAGAAGATAAAACACGGCTACCTGGCTCAGGAAAGTCTTGGTGGCCGCCACGCCTACCTCGGGCCCGCACTTGAGGTAAATGGTATGGTGGCTCAGCTCTTCCAGCATGGAGTTGGGGCGGTTGATAATGGAAACTATCTTCGCACCAACATCTCTGGCTGCCCACACCCCTTCAATCACGTCGGCCGTCTCGCCGCTCTGGGACACTGCTATGACCACGGTGTTCTTATCTATCGAATCGACGAAATAGCCAAACTCAGAGGCATTGGCAACCTCGGAAAATTTCTTTCCCACCCGGGAAAAAAGATACCTGCCCACCAGGGCAGCATAGCGGGAGGTGCCGCAGGCGGTGAAGACTACCTGCCCGGCCCTCAGGATATCCAGTGCGATGCTGTTGAATTTCTTTCCATCCTGCAGGGCAGCCCTGTCAATGGCACAGGGCTGTTCCATTATCTCCTTGAGCGTGAAATGCTCATAGCCATCTTTACAGTTGTTCGCCCAGTTTTCATCAAGCTCCCGGGGCTGCTTGCTGAACGCGTTCCCCGCGGCATCGAAGAACTCGGCTTTATCCGGTGTCATCACTACCACCTCGTTATCTCCCAGGGAAATTGCCTTTCGCGTGTGCCTGGCAAACGCCAGGGCATCGCTGCCGATGTAATTGCCGTGGCTGCCAGAACCGACTACCAGGGGGTTATTTTTCCTCGCGCCCACGATTTTACCGGGATCGTCGATAGCGAGCGTTACAAAGGCATACGACCCTTCAAGCCTGGGCATAACGGCCAGGACGGCCTTTTCCAGGGAATAAGAATCGCCTTCCATTTTCTCCGCTATGAGGTGGGGAATGACCTCGCTGTCGGTCTCCGAGGTGAAGTGGTGTCCCCTGTCGATAAGTTCCTGGCGAAGTTGCTGGTAATTCTCGATGATGCCGTTGTGAACCACGGCTAACCTGCCGTGGCAATCCGAGTGGGGATGAGCGTTGGCCTGCGTGACAGCCCCATGGGTTGCCCAGCGGGTATGCCCGATGGCAATATTGCCGGGAAGACATCCTATTCCCTGCTTCCGTTCAACTTCATCGATTTTGCCCGCGTCTTTCTTTACCAGCATCTCCCCATCACATATGCTGGCTATGCCCGCCGAGTCATAACCGCGATACTCCAGGCACTTCAACCCCTCAAGGATGATGGGAGCCGCGGGCTCTTTACCACAGTATCCTACAATGCCGCACATTTCACTGTTTTCCCAGCATAGCTTACAGAAACTCCCTTTTCAACCACAGACCTCCATTCTACTACCATTGCACTTCCATTGGAAGAGAGATTGCCATTGCTTTTGTCATTGCGAGCCGAAGGCGTGGCAATCTCATACAAATCTCCTCCTCCTCCTGTCTTTGCGAGGCAGCTTTGCTGCCGTGGCAATCTCATTCCTCCTATCTTCGCGAGGAACGACATTTATAAACCATCTTAATCCTCCAGCTTTTCCAGCAGATTCTGCCTTTTATCCCGGGTCAGGCGCACGCCGTTGTCCACCACCTGGTACCGGGACTTAATCAGAACCGCCTTACTCGCCGCCAGGTCTTCGTTGATGCACACATGCGGCCCCACAAAAGAGCCGTGTCCCACCCTGATTCCCGGCATGAGGCAGGCATTTACTCCAACGCGACACCCCCTGCCCACCATGGCCCCCAGCTTGTCATAGCCAGTGTCCACCCTGCTACCGTCAACTGTCACGCAGACGTTGCCCTCATCAAGGCGAAAGTTGGCCGTTATGGTCCCGCTGCCGAAGGAACATTCACCCTCTATAATGGAATCGCCGATGTAGTTGGAGTGAAACCAGCAGCCGTCGCCGATATAGGAATGTTTTATCTCGGTGGAGTAGCCCACAACCGACCCTGCCCCGATGTGGGTATAATCCCGCACCAGGGAGTTGTTGCCGACGAGGCTGCCCGGCCCGACATAGGCCGGCCCTTTTATCACGGCGTTTTCCAGCACCCTGACGTTATCACCCAGGATAACCTTCCCCTCGATGATGGCCCTGTCGGAGACGCTGGCCGTGGGAGAGATATAAGGCTCAGCCATGTCGAGGAAATGTTCCATCACCCTGAAGATGTGCCAGGGATACTTCACCGGCGCCCAGAAACCGTCATAGGGAATCACCCTTATCCTGTGCCCGCTTTTAACCATGTCATCCAGGGCACGCTCATAGACGTCGTCCCTGTCGCTCCGGACGGCATCGATATATTCCAAGAGCTTCCCCGTATCACCGTGGAAGTGAACCAGGATGTTGACCAGGTCGCTCGGTTCATTTCCCTTTCCGGGCTTCTCCACGATGTGTTGCAAATTGCCGCGGGAATCCACCTCGAGGTAACCCCCGGGGAAGTATTCCTTCACCCGGCAGCCCAGCATGCAGGAGCTGCCCGCCGGCAGGTGGCGGCTTTGAGAGACAACCATGTCATAGGCCAAGCTGGCAAAGACGTCATTGGGGTTCACCAGCAAAAACTGCTCCCCGAGAAAGGGCGCAGCGCTCTTCAGTGCATCGGCGATGCCCAGCGGTTTCTCCTGAACGGCGAATTCAACTTCTATGCCGGAAACCCTACCGGCTATCTGCTTTATTTTTTCCACATTCCCAGCACTGGCAATGAAAACGAATCGATTCAAACCCACCGCGCGCGCCATTTCCAGCTGGTGCTGGAGCAAAGGTTTACCCAGGAAATCGAGGGTAAACTTGTCCTCTGTAACGGGAACCATCCTCCGGCTAACGCCTCCGCAGAGAAAAACGGTTTTGGTATCGATACTGCTTGATGTCACTCTGCTACTTTCTCCTTTCCTGCCGAGTTGTCACTCTGACTCACAATGCTCTGCACGAGCGCGGTTCCGCTTTTTATGAGATGGTCATTCTGTGCCACGGATATCGACTCGGCGATGACGCGAATGACGGGCTCGGTGCCGCTAGGCCTGATGAGCATCCACGAATCAGGGAACTCCAGTCGCACTCCATCGATGACGTTCAACTGCGCTTGTTCACCCTCTACTCTGAGCGACGGCGCTGCATCCCTTACCATCACCATAGCGCTTTCCTTGAGCTCATTGGGGCAGGGAACCTTCGCTTTGTCGAAGCAAAGGGAGGGCAATGAGCGGAAGAACTCCCTGATTTGCCCGGGGTAGCGCAACCTGCTTAAGAGGACAAGCGCGGCGAAGATGCTGTCCGGATAATATCCCAGTTCGGGGAAGATATAGACGCCCACTCCCTCCACCCCCAGGGCAGCGTTGCACTCGCGGGCCAGGTAAGCCA
>JAGGYM010000044.1 GCA_021162545.1 Dehalococcoidia bacterium
AAAGAGACGTATAAAGATGAACAAGAGAGCCTGCTGGTTCAGATGGTTGGATAGAGGAAGAGGGCAGGAGGCTGGCTGAAGACCTGCTGAAGCAATCGGAGGAATCAAGAAAGAACCTGAGATTGCCACGTCGCCTGCGGCTCCTCGCAATGACAGGAGAAAAAAGTGTGCCTCTCCTCCTCTATCCCTGCGGCTGCAGGAATGGTATATTATTTCATCAGGACTGCGGGAGGGATATGAGGTAAATGATTTCCAGAGCTGGCATAATAGGGCGCACCTACCGCCATGTGAGCCGTTACCGTGAAATAGCAACGGTGCTGGCGAAACACGGTTTTGGCGATTTAATAAACACCGTTCACCTGGAGAGGCACGTTGATTTTGGCAGGAAGGCCATTCCCAGGAAGGGGGATGCCGACATCGTATCTCTTGCCAGGTGGAAGCGGCTGCGGCTGGCGCTGGAAGAGCTGGGCCCGACCTTCGTCAAAGCCGGCCAGATAATGAGCAACAGGCCGGACCTCTTGCCGCCGGAACTCATTGCTGAACTGGAGAAACTTCAGGATTCCGTGCCGCCTTTCCCTGAGGCAGAAGCCAGTAGATTGATTGAAGAGGAGCTTGGCAGGCCTGTATCAACCCTTTTCCGGGAATTTACTGATGCTCCCCTGGCTTCTGCCTCGATAGCGCAGGTGCACAGGGCCGTGCTGCAGAGCGGAGAGGAGGTTGTCGTCAAGGTGCAGCGCCCGGGAATAGAACAGGTTATTACAATTGATACGGAAATAATGTTTCATCTTGCTACCCTGATGGAAAGGCATATTCACGGGGTGGAAATAGTGAATCCCGTGGGCATAGTCAAGGAATTCGAGAAGGGCATCAAGAAGGAAATAAACTTCACCATCGAAGCTGCGAGTATCGATCGCTTCAGCAGGAATTTCCAGGGGGATGAGACCATTTATGTGCCCAGGGTATATTCTGACCTCACCACCAGGAAAATCCTTACCATGGAATTC
This sequence comes from Dehalococcoidia bacterium, assembly GCA_021162545.1. Taxonomy (GTDB): domain Bacteria; phylum Chloroflexota; class Dehalococcoidia; order GIF9; family AB-539-J10; genus M55B177. The sequence continues at coordinate 1,005 of JAGGYM010000044.1, forward strand.
ATTGATGGCATCAAGGTTTCCGACATGGATGCTTTGCTGGAGGTGGGGGATGATCCCCTCGTCGTGGCCAGTCGGGGCGCCGAGCTTATTCTCAAACAGGTGTTCCAGCACGGCTTCTTTCATGCCGACCCGCACGCGGGGAACATTCTGATTCTGGATAACAACGTCATCTGCTTTCTCGACTTTGGCATGATGGGAAAGCTGTTGCCCAAGCATAAAGAGGCCCTGGGCGGCATCATCATCGGGTTTGTCAACGGGGATGCCAAAAAGGTGATAAAGGCCGTCCTGCAGTTATCAAAGAACAGTCGCATTGAAAATGCCGACCAGTTGGAATACGAAGTATCTGACCTGATAGACCAGTATTCTCACCTGCCGCTGGAAGATATCAATATGGGCGAACTTCTGCGCCAGCTATTGAACATGGTTGTCGTTTACAAGGTGAAGTTATCCTCAGACATGTTCCTGCTGGTAAAATCCCTGACGACCATTGAAGGAGTGGGTAGAAAACTGGACCCTTCCTTTGATATGGTGAAGCACACGGAGCCATTTGCCAGGAGGCTGCTGAGAGAGCGCCTCAGTCCCCGCAGATTTGCCCGGGATATATATTCGTCAGCAGAGGAATTCGGCCTTCTGGCGCGAGACCTTCCTTTTGAAGCAAGGGAAATAATCGAGCAGCTTAAAGAGGGCAAGGTAAAAATAGAGTTCGAGCATAAGGGTCTGGAGCCAGCACTCATGAAAAGCGACCAGGTGAGCAACCGCATCGCTTTTGCTATCGTGCTGGCCGCACTGATTATCGGCTCTTCTCTCATCATCCTGTCCGGCATGCCCCCTACGTGGAAAGGTGTGCCCCTTATCGGTGTGGCTGGTTTCATCGGGGCCGGCGTGATGGGATTCTGGCTGCTCGTTTCCATATTACGGCATGGCAGGATGTAGGGGTGCATAGCTACGCGCACAAGTTGTATCTGGCCGATTTGCTGAGTGGGACGATTATCCGCTCGGCTATACGGGCGCTACAGTTTCCTCAAGGAAGTCGGGGGATGGATGCTGGATGCGGCACTGGCAGGCATTACCTCCACCGGTGGCGAGGACTGCGACAGGAGAGGCATTTGCTGGAGCACCTCGCACGACCCGGATGTCAACGACAGCAAAGCTGAAAAAACTGGCTCTTTTGGCACTGGTTCCTTTACAGCCTCGATGGCAGGGGCTGTCTTCAGGGGAAACGTACTATGTCAGGGCTTATGTCCACAATTCCGCCGGATATAGCTACGGAGATGAAGTATCTTTCACTACCACAACCACTTCAACTGCTAACCCAAATTTACCACTGACTGTCGAAAAAACGTAGCTAAAAGGGGTGTCTGCATCGGTTTATGAGCACTATATTTTTTCAAATCAAAGCTATTTCCAACCTCTGGGTTTTTATGGGGACTACATTGACCTCTCAGCTTTAGCTTTTATCGCATTCAAAGCTGAGATCCCCAAAAATCGCCCCCGCATTGCTTGGTTTGTGGTAAATTTGGG
>JAGGYM010000048.1 GCA_021162545.1 Dehalococcoidia bacterium
ACAAACCAAGCAATGCGGGGGCGATTTTTGGGGATCTCAGCTTTGAATGCGATAAAAGCTAAAGCTGAGAGGTCAATGTAGTCCCCATAAAAAACCAGAGGTTGGGAATAGCTTTGATTTGAAAAAAATGTAGTGCCCATAAACCGATGCAGACACCCCTTTTAGCTACGTTTTTCGACAGTCAGTGGTAAATTTGGGTTAAAACCGGCCACTTGTGGGCGGCTCAAGAGCGGTCAGTGGCACCGTTATCCCCAATTGGAGACCACACAGCCAATGCCACCGAGTTGTTGATCCGTTGTAGCAAGCTGAACAGTTCAACGCGATGCTATCCGCAGCAGAGAGTAGAAAATCAAGGAAAATCCAGATTTAGCAAGATGTTAGCAAAAAAAGGAAAAATAAGTGGTAGGCCGTGTGGGTCTCGAACCCACGACAACCTGATTAAAAGTCAGGTGCTCTGCCAGCTGAGCTAACGGCCCACGATTACATGAAATGCCAGGAGGTCATGTCTTCTCTTCCACCGGTAAAATAGTTGAAAGATAACAGGCGAAAGACGGGTGGATATCACAAACAAAGCCTCCATTGGTCGCTTCAACAGAAAACGTTACTCTATTTGGTTTCTTAAGAGCATCACCAAATCTGCCCGATCCCCCCTCATCCCAGGGCATATTGTGCCCGAGTATCTCGAGGAAGCCTTTGACATCGCGAGGCTCCTCCAGTACTACTTCAAATGGAACATACTGAGCCAATCTGCTTAGCTGCTCCGAGTTTAGCTTTACTCTCATCGCCTCAATTATAGTTTTAGCATATAGTACTGTCAACTTACCTGAAGCTAATTACAGGATTTCTTTATATCGCCTTAGCTCGGTGATACGGTCGCGTATCATTGCGGCTTTTTCAAATTCCAGCTGGCCGGCCGCCTTTTTCATGCTCAATTCGAGCTCCTTGATAAGATGGGGAATCTCTTCGCTGGGAATTACAGTGGTAGCGCCATAAGAGGTTTGTGGTTCCTCCACCGCCTGGATTCTGTCAGCGATGTCCTTGATAGCTTTCTTTATCCCCTGCGGAGTAATGCCATGTTCTTTATTATAGGCCTCCTGGATTCTGCGCCTGCGGGATATTTCATCTATCGCCCCCCGCATAGACCTGGTAACGGAATCAGCATACATTATGGCATGGGCATTTATATGCCTGGCTGCACGCCCCATCGTTTGTATCAGAGCTTCGCTTGACCTGAGATACCCCTCTTTGTCTGCGTCCAGTATGGCCACCATGCTGACCTCGGGCAAATCCAGACCCTCGCGGAGCAGGTTGATGCCCACAATGACGTCATAGACACCAAGGCGGAGGGCGCGAAGTATCTCGATTCTTTCCAGCGTCTCCACCTCCGAGTGAAGATAATGTGTCTTGATATCTATCTCCAGGAGGTAATCGCTGAGCTCTTCAGCCATCCTCTTGGTTAAGGTAGTCACCAGGCAGCGCTCTCCCCTCTCAACGCAATCTCTTATTTCACGGATAAGATTATCAATCTGCCCCACAGTCGGCCTGATATCTATGGTGGGCTCCAATAGTCCCGTGGGCCTGATTAGCTGCTCAACCACCTGCTGGCTGTGCTCATATTCATACGGTTTCGGAGTGGCCGACACATAAATAGTCTGCCCTGCACGCCCCCGAAATTCTTCGAAGCTCAGCGGACGGTTATCCAGAGCCGAAGGAAGGCGAAAACCATAATCAATCAGGGTCTGCTTCCGGGCAGTGTCACCACCATGCATGCCCCTTATTTGAGGCAGGGTCATGTGGGATTCGTCGATGAAGAGCAGGTAATCCGGGGGAAAGTAGTCGAGTAACGTCCAGGGAACGCTGCCGGGGGCGCGCCGCTGCAAATGGCGGGAGTAATTTTCCACCCCGTGACAATAGCCTACTTCCTGAAGCATCTCGATGTCATAGTTGGTTCTCGCATCAAGACGGTGCGCTTCCAGAGTCTTGCCCTGAGTTTTCAATTCTTCCAGTCTCTCCTGCAACTCCTTCCTGATATCTTCAATTGCCAGCATCAGCTTGTCATGGGAGGTAACGAAGTGCTTTGCGGGATAAATATCCACCTGGCTGCGTGGAGCTATGGTCTCTCCCGTCAGAGGGTCGATCTCCACAATCCGGCTGATTTCGTTACCCCAGAATTCAATCCTGAGGGCAAGTTCCTCATAGACCGGCTGAATTTCCAGGGTGTCCCCTCGAATACGGAACTTTCCTCTGCTAAGCTCAAAGTCATTCCTCTCATATTGCATATTCACCAGCTGACGAACCAGGCTATCTCTCCTCAATTGGTCGCTGGTTCTCACCGTCACGGCGAAACCGTGATATTCCTCAGGTGCTCCCAGGCTATAAATACAGGAAACTGAAGCTACAATAACTACATCCCTGCGCTCAAAGAGGGACCTGGTTGCAGCATGGCGCAACTCGTCGATCTTCTCATTTATGTCCGTTTCCTTCTCGATATAGGTATCGGTTCTGGGAATATAAGCTTCCGGCTGGTAGTAATCATAATAGCTGACGAAATACCCCACCGCATTTTCGGGGAAAAATTCCCTGAACTCTGTAACCAGCTGAGCAGCGAGGGTCTTGTTATGGCAAATAACCAGCGCCGGCCTCTGTACCCTCGCAATGATATTGGCTGCCGTAAATGTCTTGCCGCAACCAGTAACGCCTACCAGCGTCTGTCCACGGCAGCCATTTTCCAACCCGTCAACTAACTTATCTACCGCTTGAGGCTGGTCACCGGTAAGACGAAAGTCGGAAACTATCCTGAACTGAGACATCGCGCCCTATCTCGCCCACTTCTGCCCCGGGATACTCCACTTCAGCACAGCTTTTTCCATCACCTTGACATTAACTGCTGTAATGCAAGCTTGATCTTTTCCTCTGCACTCAGGTTTTCAGCATTGGTGAGACAGGAGATAGCCTGCATGGCTTCTCTCACGGAATAGCCCAGGCTGGTTAGGGCAATCACTACATCGTTATCAATCCGGGATGGCGCCAGGCCTGAACCCTCTCCCACATATTCCAGCTTGTCCTTCAACTCCATAATGATGCGGTTGGCCACCTTCTTGCCCACACCCGACACCTGGCTGATAGAGTCAGCGTTACCGGTGACGATAGCCTGAGACAGCTGTTCAACACTCAAACCCGAAAGTAACGCCAGAGCTACTTTCGGGCCAACTCCTGAGACCGAAAGTAGCTTCTTGAACAAGGTTAACTCCGCACCGGTGGCAAAACCATACAGGGAAAGGTTGTCCTCCCTTACATAGAGGAAAGTAAAAAGAGAGACTCTGCTATTAACAGGTGTCAGTTGATCCAGGGTCGAGCTGGAGCTATTCACCCACAGGCCAATACCGCCAACGTTGACGATAATTCCATCAGGGCCTCTATATTGAAGAACCCCTTCCACGGTTGCAATCATGCTATGCCTCTATCATTCACCCACCGGTTCAGGTAATTTTGCTGAAGATGGCATATAGCTATGGCTAAAGCATCAGCAGCATCGCTGGGCTGTGGATATTCAGAAAGCTCAAGCTGCAATTTTACCATTTCCTGCACCTGCCGCTTATCACTTCTACCATAACCAGTCACCTGTTGTTTAACCAGAGCCGGTGAATAGTAATGAATTCCCAAGCCCTGGTTCACCACCGCCAGGATGGCTACAGTTTGCGCTCTGCCAACAGCAAACGCCGAACGCACGTTCTTTCCTACAAAGGGGTCCTCAATCGCTACTTCTTGCGGCCTATACCTGAGGATAACATCGCTCAATCCGTTATACAGAACGCGCAACCTCTCCTCCACGGGAATTTGCGGAGAAGCGGTTAGCACACCCCACGCCACGCCCTTCAACTCCCGTTCCCCCTCCACTACACCATAACCTAACTTCCTGGTTCCGGGGTCAATGCCGAGAACGCGCATGGCTAGTTGTGCATTTTCTCTAAAGCGCTATCAGGAAAATCCACGTTGGAGAAGACGCGCTGAACGTCATCCATCTCCTCAAGCTGGTCGAGGAAATTCATAGCCTGTACCGCTTTATGTTCATTCAGGAATATCGTGCTTTTGGGCACCATGTTAATTTCTGCGGAGATAATGTGCACATCTGCCCCCAGCGCCTGCCTTACTTTTTCCAGATCTCCAGGCTGGGTATATATCTCAATAAGGCCCTTCTCTGATTTAACATCTTCAGCGCCGGCGTCAATTGCCTTTAATTCTATCTCCTCGGCGTTCGATTCATCACATCCTACACTGATTACCCCCCTGCTATCGAACAACCACGCAACACAACCTGTCTCTCCCAGATTGCCTCCATAGCGCGCAAAGGCATGCCGTATCTCCTGAACGGTCCTGTTGCGTTTATCGCTCATAGCCTGTACCAAAACTGCAATTCCACCGGGGCCGTAGCCTTCAAAGGCAATTTCGACCAGATCAGATGATCCTCCCTCACCACTGCCACGCTTCAACGCCCTCTCTATATTATCTGAGGGCATATTATTATCCTTGGCTTTCTGGATAGCAAGCCTCAACTGGAAATTGCTATCAGGATTGGCTCCTCCCTCTCTCGCCGTCATTATGATCTCCCTGGCAAGCTTGGTAAACAATTGCCCGCGACGAGCGTCAGTTACTCCCTTCTGCCGTTTAATCTGTGACCACTTGGAATGTCCCGACATTTTACTCCTGCGCCTATTTTAGCAAGGGAAAGAGCTACGGGGCAAGTGTTAATGCCATCCCTCAATCATAGAACTGCATGGCACAATCGGTAGAAGGTAAATCCACGACCAGGGCAACAGCGAACGCGCTCATTCATCAAAAGACCTCTGGTCTCTTCCCCTCAATATCTCATCAGTCGAAGGTGGAAATGGAAATCACTTCATCATTTTTATCTACCGTCATCAGATGAACCCCACGGCTATTCCTGCGCTGAACCGGGACCTGCTCCAGAGGAATACACACTATATTCCCCTTGGCAGAAAGCAGCATCAGAAACCCCTGATGCAGGACGACTCTGGAGGCAACTATGCTACCCGTTTTTTCATTAATTCTATACATCCGCAGGCCTTTACCGCCTCTATTATGAGTAGGATAGCGCCTCACCGGAGTTAATTTACCAAAACCTTTGCGAGTTACCGCAAGTAAATAGGCCAGAGAAAGGTTATTCTCTTTGCCCCGTCCTTCAACACCCAGGGGAAGAGGGGGTTGTTTCGCTTCTTCCCCACCAGTAACAGCAGAGACAACATCCATTCCAACGAGATGGTCATCGCTGATCCGAATACCACGAACGCCCCCGCTGGTTCGAGAAGCAGTTCTTAATCCGCCGACTTTGAATTTAATTGCCTGCCCGTTTTTAGTCACCAGCATAACCTCATCCGCATCAGAAACTACTCTTACCGAAATCACACTATCACCGCTTCTGAGCGACATTGCTATGACTCCGCTTCTTCTGACTGAAGTAAATTTACTCAGTGGCGTTTTCTTCACCAACCCATTCCTGGTAGCCATTAACAAAAATAGTTCTTCCTGATAAGCTTCTTTATCGGGAGCTATTCCCTCTTCCTTTCTGGAACCGGCAAGAGAAATTAGAGCCGTCACTCTATCTTTCAACTCGATAGGCAATATGTTGACTAGAGCCAGTCCTTTGCTCCCCCGGGAGAACTTCCCAGGAATCTCATAGCACTTGAGGGGATAAGCTCTGCCATCACTGGTAAAAAAGAGTATCTCATCGTGCGTATCAGCTATCAGAATATGTTTCACTACATCAGACTTAAGCGTTGTCATTCCCATAACGCCCTTACCCCCGCGGTGCTGCAGGTGGTAAGTATCAAGCGGCATCCTCTTTATAAATCCCTGTTCCGTCAGGCTAATCAGCATGTTCTCGTGAGGAATAAGGTCCTCACGGCTGAATTCCGTCGCCTCTTCCTCGTTTATCGATGTGCGCCGCGAGTCACCATATTTGGACTTGATTTCTTCGACGTCCTGCAAAACAAGGTGCAATATTTTAGAGGGGTTGACCAGTAAGTCCTCCAGATAAGCGATATTCTTGATAACATCGGCATACTCATTGATTATCTGCTCCCGCTCCAGGTGAGTTAAACGTCGAAGAGGTATATCGAGTACAGCCTGAGCTTGAATCGCGGTGAAATTAAAGGCCTGTATCAAGTTCGTGCGAGCTGCCTCGACGTTCTCAGAATGCCGGATAATATCGATCACCTGATCCAGATTATCCAGGGCAATGGTGAAACCTTCCAGGATATGAGCTCTACTTCTCGCCTTCTCCAACTCGAAACGGGATCGTCTCTCGATGACCCTGGAGCGAAATTCAATATAGCAGGTTAAAGCTTCTTTGAGGCTCAATAACTTCGGCTGTCCATCAACCAGTGCAACCATGTTAATGAAGAAGGCAGACTGCAGCGGCGTGTTCTTGTAGAGATTGTTGAATACCTGCTGAACCTCCGCTTCTCTTTTGAGCTCGATAACGATGCGCATTCCCTCTCTATCCGATTCATCGCGCACCTCGGAGATACCAGTAATTTTCTTTTCCTTGGAGAGAGTAGCTATCCTCTCCACCAGTGATGCCTTGTTCACCTGGTAAGGCAACTCGGTAACGATAATCTGACGCCGCCCTCCCTTCGAAATCTCCTCGGTAGCCTTGGCCTTGACTACGACTTTGCCCTGCCCGGTGGCATACGCGGTTTCTATGCCCTCTGTTCCCATAATAATCCCACCGGTGGGAAAATCGGGACCTTTAACGAACTCCATCAATTCATTTACGGTGGCCTGTGGATTATCAATCAGATAAACAATAGCATCGCACACCTCTCCCAGGTTATGCGGCGGAATATTGGTTGCCATGCCCACGGCAATGCCAGAAGCTCCATTGACCAGCAGGTTGGGCAATCTCGCAGGCAGGACTACAGGTTCCTTGAGCGAATCATCAAAATTGGGAGCGAAGTCAACGGTGTCCTTATCGATGTCAATCAGCATTTCCCTGGCAATCTGGCTGAGGCGCGCTTCGGTATATCGCATAGCCGCCGCCGGGTCATTGTCAACGCTGCCAAAATTGCCCTGCCCATCGACAAGGATATATCTCAATGAAAAATCCTGGGCCATGCGCACCATAGTTTCATAGACTGACGCATCTCCATGAGGGTGATACTTCCCCAAAACTTCACCAACAATACGCGCGCTCTTCTTATGGGGGGTATTGAAATGCAATCCCAAATCATTCATGGCATATAAAACGCGCCTCTGCACTGGCTTCAGGCCATCGCGTGCATCAGGCAAGGCACGAGAGACAATAACGCTCATGGCATAGTCAAGATAGGAGCTTTTCATCTCTTCTTCGATGTTTGTAGGTATTGTCACTCCCGTTTCCATTATCATACGAATTTAACCTCCATTGCTGGCCTCATGACCTTCATTGAACATTGTGAAACCATCCAGACCGGAATCCTCTTCATCTTCATCAAGCTCATCCAGGTCACTCTCAGAGGTCTCAACGTCTTGTTTGCTGCTAACGCTCCTGGCATAAGTGCGAAGACTGGCGATATCTTTAACCTGAAAGGACAGATGTCCAACTTGACTGGGATGCTGGTACGTTTCCTTGACAATCACCTTTACTCCATCCAGTCCAACATTCAAAATAGCCGCATCATACTGATTTCCCCCGTTGATCAACTTGACAAGCCTCACAGCATGTTCAGTTTCCACTTCCCCCAAATACGCACCTTGCTCATTCTCCACGAACAATCGCCGCTCCGTTACTTTCAGCTGGACCTTATCTCCTGTGGCCAGCTTTGCCAGTACATCGCTTGCAGCAACGTTGCGAAGCTCTACTACTCCCGCTTTGCCCATCTCTGCAGCAAACAAATCAAGAGTAATTCCTTGATTGTTTGCAATCGGTCGATCGGGAGTCTCTGCTGGAGACTGTGCCAGGAGGGCCAGACGATCCAGATTTTTCCTGGCAATTGTATTGCCGGGGTCAAAACTCAGGGTTTTGAGATAAGTCTCCCTGGCCTGAACAAAATCCCCCAACTTCGTCAGCGATCTGCCAAGGCGGTTATGTGCTTCAGCATCTGAGGGGAATTTCTCAATTATATCCCGATTCACTGCTTCTGCTTCTGCCCAGCTGCCCTGCATTGCCAGGTCCACAGCTTTTTGGCTCAATTGTCGATACAATTTAGCTTCTTTTTCTTCTTTGTAATAAGACATCATCACAACCACCTGAGATTTACTTTGACAAATTGCTGCTCCAAAGAGCTAGAAAACAAGAATTCAAGCTCCTTATTGTGTTAGCCAGAGCATAAAAAAGTCAAGTTGCATCAAGCTCGAATATCTTATGCAAAGCCCGAACGGAGTCTCCGACTCTATCTTCGTTTATAATACAGGTTATTCGTATCTCCGAGGTTGTAATCAATTGAATATTGATATTCTCCCCGTAGAGAGCACGAAACATTCGGGCAGCGTATCCCGGTGCATTTTCCATGCCAGTACCTACAATGCTAACTTTAGCCAGACAGGAGTTGGCAGTGCACTCTCTGGCCCCGATGCTTTTGGCCACCGGTTCCACGATGGACATTGCTTTCACCAGTTCATTTCGAGCTACCGTGAAAGTGAGGTCAGTAATGCCTTCAATACTGGCATTCTGAACGATAGTATCCACACTTATATTCGCCCTGGTTAAAGGCTCGAAAATGTTCATGGCAATACCTGGCTGGTCGGGGACACCGATGACGGTGATTTTGGCTACATTAGTATCGTGTGCAATCCCCCTCACCTTATTTCTCACTTCCATGCTGGCCTCCTTAGCAATGATTGTACCTGGTTTTTCACTGAAGCTCGCAGCCACCAGGATGGGCACATCGTATAATCCTCCCAATTCTACAGCCCTGGGATGTATCACTCTGGCCCCATAACTAGCCAATTCCAACATCTCTTCGTAACTAACTTTATCTAATTTGACCGCATCGGGGACAAGTCGAGGGTCAGCGGTGTAAACGCCTTCAACATCGGTATAAATATGACACTCATCCGCCTTAAGAGCGGCAGCCAGTGCCACCGCTGTGGTATCAGACCCCCCCCTGCCCAGTGTAGTGGTATCCATATTTTGAGTCACGCCCTGGAAACCAGCCACAATGACGACATTCCCCTCTTTCAATTCGCTGACAATCCGCTCAGCGTCCACGCAGAGAATTCGCGCCCTGCTGTAACTGGAATCGGTCTGGATACCTGCCTGAGCACCGGTAAGACTAACCGCCTTATATCCTGAAGTTCCCAGGGCCATCGCCAGAAGAGTGCTGGAAACAACTTCCCCCGTGGAAAGCAAAACATCAAGCTCCCTGTCATCTGGATGTGCACTAATTTCATAAGCCAATCTGAACAGCTCGTCGGTGGTATCTCCCATTGCCGAAACGACAACCACCACCTGGTTCCCCTCATCCCTGGCTTTAGCTATACGCCGAGCCACATTTTTAATCTTGTCACCATCAGCGACAGAACTGCCGCCATACTTATGCACAATTAAGGGCATTCGCCCTCCCTGTCAATCAACATTTCCATAATTTTGTGTCCTTCTCTTACAAGCATACCAGTGCTTTTTGCCTCGGGCTCAGTGAACCGCTTTGCTCCATTTGACTTAATACCAGACCCCCACAGCATAAACGGGATCGGTTCGCCGCTGTGGGTCTGGATCTCAATCGGAGTCGCGTGGTCGGGCATAATCAATACACGCAATGAAGCCTGATGCCAACTGCGCAGACGGCTCACGATATCTCTATCAATTTTTTGAATCGAGTCTATTTTATCATCAACCGCGCCGGCGTGGCTGGCTTCATCAGGAGCTTCTACATGAATAGCTACCAGGTCATGGCTTACAAGCGCATCCAGCGCCCCCTTTCCCTGTGCAGCGTAATCGTTGTCCGGCCCGTCGGTGACACCAGGAATATTCAGCACTTCCATCCTCGTCATTTTTGCCAGACCCTGGAGGAGGTCAACGCCAGAGGTCAGGGCTGCCTTGAGAGCATATACCTCTTCGAAACGTGGCATCATGGGGATTTTGCCGCTGGCCCAAAAAAGCCAGATCATGGTGGCAGGAGCATCACCTCGAGATCTCCGCGTCACGTTTACCGGGTGGTCACGAAATATGACCTCCGAGCGCGCCATCAAATCCGTCAGCAACTTGCTGCCGGGGCCACGCGGAAGAAATTCGGCAATTTCCCTGTTGGGAATATCGTGTGGAGGAGTGCAGGTAGCAAGAAGTGCATCTTCGTGGTTCTTCATCTTACATAGGTGACGGTAACTTACCCCCGGATAAAAGCGCACTTCATCGCAGCCAAGTTCCTCATTCAAAGTTGAAATGAGGGCATGTGCTTCTCCGGTACTTATATATCCACAGCTATAACTGGACATTTTCCCTTCCTGGACTGTCACCAGATTGCAGCGAAAAATAACTTCCCCTTCCCCAGGGTAAATATCCCTGGCACTGGCTTCAATAGCGCTTCTGCCACGATAATAAATTACAGGGTCGTAGCCCAGTACCGACATACAGGCACAGGCACTGCTGGGTTCCATCCCTGAGGGCACGGTACTGGTAATACCGACGGTACCCTCTCTTGCCATGGCATCCAGATTCGGCGTGCTTGCCAGTTCAAGGCAGGTTTTACCATTCCGCTGAGGCAACGGCCAACCCGCAGCACCGTCCATTATGAGAACGCAATATTTCATCCTTGTCTCAATCGCTAAAGCATCATATAATAACACAACAAAATCAACGGGGCGTGGCGCAGTGTGGTAGCGCGCAGCGTTCGGGACGCTGAGGTCGGAGGTTCAAGTCCTCTCGCCCCGATTATAAAAGTAACTTCCTGATGATGATACCAGCACATAGTTCAGGTCGCCAGAGCATAGTTTCAAACCTATTGACGTAGAACCAGTCAAATCACTGCGTTGACAGGCATCGAACTCCCATGATAGAGTATTAGCTTAATTGAATATGGAGAAAGGCTGAGAACAGGAGTAGTACAACTTAAGGCGGAGTTCAGAGAGTCGGGTTAGGTGTGAGCCGATACTTGCGCAAAGTTGGAATGGACCTGGGAGCTGCAAACCGAAAGGCTGGAAAGCCCGCGTAGGCTTTGCCGGAAAGAGCACCGTTAAAGGCTCAGGGTATCGAGGCAGAAGAGGAAAACAATGCCTCCGTACCTGTAAGAGATAGCTGAATCCCTGTTACTTTTTCAGGGACTGGCTAATAAGGGTGGCACCGCGAAGGTTTAATCCTCTCGCCCCTTGGGCGGGAGGATTTTTTATTGCAACGAGTGGAGGAATTTCGAGAAATGAAAATATTGATTGTGTTCACAGTGCTGCAGGCATGGCGCCGCTAGGCGGCGCAGAATATATGAGTTAAAAACAACCATTATGATATCAACTTCATAAATAAACGTAAGGAGAGAACAATGAATGAAAGAACCAAGTTCATTTTAGATGAAAAAGAGATACCTACGCATTGGTACAACATACAGGCAGACTTGCCTGAACCACTGCCCCCGGATTTACATCCAGCCACGGGAAAGCCAATTACTCCCGACGACCTGGCCCCCCTCTTCCCCATGGAGCTAATTAAGCAGGAGGTAAGCACTGAAAGGTGGATTGAAATTCCTGAGGAGGTGCGCGATATTTACAAGCTGTGGAGGCCAACAACTCTGTATCGGGCACACAGGCTGGAAAAGCTGCTGGACACGCCGGCCAAGATCTTCTACAAGTATGAAGGCTCGAGCCCGCCTGGCAGCCATAAGCCAAATACTGCAGTAGCCCAGGCCTATTACAACAAACAGGAAGGTGTCAAACGCATCGCCACAGAGACTGGAGCAGGACAATGGGGAAGCTCACTGGCTTTTGGTTGTGCCACATTCGACATGGAATGCAAAGTATACATGGTGGGCATCAGCTTTCAGCAAAAGCCCTATCGCCGCATCATGATGGAAACATGGGGAGCCACATGCGTGCCCAGCCCCAGCCCTGATACAAAGGTAGGACGGGACATGCTGGCCAAGTGGCCGGACTGCCCGGGCAGCCTGGGACTGGCTATCAGCGAAGCTGTAGAGGATGCAGTATCACGGGATGACACTCACTACGCCCTGGGTAGCGTACTCAACCACGTTCTACTCCACCAGAGCGTTATTGGCCTGGAGACAAAAAAGACAATGGAGCAAGCAGGCGTCTATCCCGACATCATCGTAGGCTGCATCGGTGGTGGCTCGAATTTCGCCGGGATGTATTTGCCCTTTCTCAAGGATAAAATTGATGGGACAAAACCAGACCTGCGCATCATTAACGTAGAGCCTGCAAGCTGCCCCACCCTGACCAAGGGACCGTATGCCTACGACTTTGGCGATAATGCCGGGCTCACTCCTCTTCTCAAGATGTACACGCTGGGGCATAACTTCATTCCACCTCCGATTCACGCCGGCGGTCTTCGCTATCACGGGATGGCTCCCATTATATGCCACGTCTATAAAGCAGGACTGGTGGAAGCAATGGCCGTTCCGCAGCTCTCTACTTTTGCAGCAGGAATAACTTTCGCCCGCACCGAGGGCATTATCAGCGCTCCCGAGCCCTGCCATGCCATAAAAGTAGTCATTGACGAAGCTCTAAAATGCAAGGAATCGGGCGAGTCGAAGACTATCCTGCTGGCTCACAGCGGGCATGGACACGTCGATATGGCTTCTTATGATGCCTACTTGCACGGCAAACTTCAAGACTATGACTTGCCCGATGACCTGCTACAGGAGTCGCTGGCAGCTCTCCCCCAAGTAGACTAAGCAAAAGGCACAAAGCGCCATGACGAAGACCCGTCATGGCGCTTTCCCCTGTCATGGAGCAGCCCTGCTTTATCATGTGGCAATGATTCTGGTACTTCTGTTGAAGGATTAAATCCCATCAGGTAAGAACAGCTTATGAAGGAAAATACGAACCGTCATTCCCTGGAGATATAAGAAAGGACAGAATTCATTTCAACACTGCCCGCACTGCCTTCGGATGCCAGCAATTTAAGGTACGCGATGGTTTTCATCACAGCCAGCCTTTTATTCCATGGCCCCAGACTATCGAAAGCAGCTCCTTCACCCCCGGCCTTCCAGACAATCTCCTGTGCTATTTGATAGGCCGTTTTCAAGCCGCTATCCAGAGACCGCATTACTTCTTTCCTTCTTTCGTCGTGAAGACTAATTATTTTATCTATTCGAAGCCCCAGGCCATTGAACACCGGGCCATGCCCGGGGAGAACAAAAGAGATTTTAAAATCCTTGATCTTCTGTAAGGAGGAAAGGTAGTCCCCTAAGGGATTATCGCCCGACTGAGGATTACAACCCACCACGGGATTGGTCTCATACAAAATATGGTCACCGGAAAAAAGCAATTTTTTCCTGGGTTCATAGAGACAGATGTGCCCCAGAGAGTGCCCCGGTGTTCTTATCACCTGAATTTCAAATGAACCGTTACCGACGCTATCTCCGTCGTCAAGCATTATGTCAGGTTGCTCAAAGGTGACAAACTCCCTCATCCATAAAGAAGCATTCTTCAAATCAAGCAATTCACCCTGAGGGACACCATTACATTTGAGATCGTCACCCACCCTCTCAATCAGCTCGGCGGAGTCCTTATATCTCGAATCTATCAACCCCGCTTCGACTCTATGCATGGCTACCCGAGCTCCACAGAGCTGCTTTATCTTGCCTGCCAGACCATAATGATCGGGATGGATATGAGTGATAACGATCGTTTTGATATCCTGGAACTTGAGGCGCTCCGCTTTTAATCCCTCCCTGAAAGCCCAGAGTGCCTCAGGGGTATCCCAACCACTATCGATCAATATATTGCCCTTTTCCCCTTCAATCACATATGCGTTGGTGCTTCCGGAGAGACCCTTGGGAAAAGGCACCTTTATTTGGTGAATGCCATTTACTACTTCCATGATTTCTTTCTCAGGCTGGACGGGGACGCTGCCCCCGAATATGAGGCCTCAGTCCCCAGCTCTTCCTCTATGCAGATAAGCCGGTTATATTTGGCCAGCCTTTCACTGCGGCAAGGCGCACCACTTTTGATAAAACCCGCGCCAACAGCTACTGCCAGATCGGCTATCATGGTGTCTTCGGTCTCTCCCGACCGGTGGCTGACAACTGTTGTCCATCCTGCACTCTGCGCTCTATGAATCACGGCCAGAGTTTCACTGAGCGTGCCTATTTGATTGAGCTTAATGAGGATAGAATTGGAGACATTCTCTCTGATGCCTCTTTCCAGGCGCTCAAGGTTGGTGACATAGAGGTCATCACCCACCAGCTGGATTTTTTCACCCAGCCTTCCCATAAGTTGTCCCCAGCCCTCCCAGTCATCCTCTGCCAGGCCATCTTCAATGCTAATAATCGGATATTCTGACACCAGTTCTGCATAGTAATCGACCATCTCCTTTGAAGACAGGGTAATGCCTTCACGCGAGAGGACATACTTGCTATCCTGGTAGAAACTGCTTGCCGCGGGGTCAAGTGCTATGGAACAATCTTCGCCAGCTCTGTATCCAGCCAGGTTAATAGCCTGCAGGATCAGGGCCACAGCTTCTTTATTGGAAGAAAGCTGGGGAGCAAAACCGCCTTCATCACCTATACCCGTATTTAAATCCCTGTCCCCCAGTATTCGATAGAGGGAGTGATAAATTTCACTGCTCATTCGCATGGACCTGGCAAAATTAGATGCTCCCAGGGGCACTATCATAAACTCCTGAAAATCAGTGGAATTCCGAGCGTGCTTGCCCCCGTTCAGGATATTCAGCATGGGAACGGGCAATACACTGGTTCCCACCCCTCCCAGATAGCGATACAGGGGAATATCCAGAAAACTGGCTCCGGCCCTGGCCACCGCCAGAGATACCCCCAAAATAGCATTGGCTCCATAACGGCTCTTATTGGCAGTACCATCAAGCTCGATCAATGCCCTGTCTATAGCTGCCTGCTCCAGAGCAGACATGCCAGCAACCCTGGAGGCGATATCGCCATTGACGTTCTCCAACGCCTTCAGAACTCCCAAACCGTTGTACCGGCTATCATCACCGTCGCGGAGCTCCACCGCCTCATGCCTGCCCACGCTTGCTCCCGAGGGAACTGACGCTCTGCCGGTAGACCCGTCAACCAGCATTACTTCCACTTCTACGGTAGGATTACCCCGAGAATCCAGTATCTCTCTTGCTTTCACTTTTTCAATAACTGCCTTTTTCAAATGCATCTCTTACTCCTGTTAAACTCTTTTAGCCAGGGCAATAGCCTTTTCCACGGCCTGCATGGCATCGCCAACCCTGATTATCTTATCCAGCTCCCGTCCTTTTCGCGATAAAGTCCAGGTATTCAGGCCAACTACCGGAATGTTCCCTTTCAGTGCATAGGCGATCTCACTGAGGGTTCCATAGTTACCCCCAATGGCAATCACCGCCTGGGCAGACCTGACCACGGATATATTTCGGGCATAACCAATCCCGGTTGCTATAGGAATATCTACCCAGGGATTAGCCATTCCCGGACTTTCGCCCGGCAAAAGCCCCACCGTCAGCCCATTCTCCGACTTAGCCCCACGACAGACTGCCTCCATGACACCTCCCAGACCACCACATATTACGGTGACGCCCTCCATTGCCAGTTGTTTACCCACAGTTTCAGCCAGAAGAGACTCTTCACGGGAACAAGTTGAATCACCAATAACGGCAATAATCATCTATAGCTCGAACATGAATTTTAACAGTTGAAGCTGCAAAGTAAAAGGACTCCTCAGTTGAAGATATTCATCGCTGTCTCCACCCCCTGAACAACCATGCACTTCAGAACTTCCGCTACAGAGGCAACAGCCAGTGCAACTGCATCTTCTTCCTGATGCAAAAAACCGCTCAACACGTAGCCGACTACGGCATCTTCACTAAAATCAGGTACTCCATCAGGCGTAACGGGGCGACCAATACCCACTCTGACCCGTGGAAAATCTGTACTTCCCAGAGCAGAGAGGATAGACTTCATCCCATTGTGCCCTCCTGAGCCTCCTCCTGCCCGGACGCGGATTTTGCCCAGGGGCAGGTCAAGATCATCACAGACCACCAGGAGGTCACTCAAAGCAATTCTATACTTATCCACAAGGCCCTTCACAGCTTTGCCGCTGCAATTAACAAACGTCCCTGGCTTGGCCAGCAATATTTCTTCTCCGTCAATCTTACCACTGCCCGTCCTGGCATGGCACTCTCTGTGCTTGAATTCAATAGCCTGAGCCCTGGCAAAATAGTTAAGGCAGAGGAAGCCAATGTTGTGGCGATTACGGGCATGCCCCCTCCCTGGATTACCCAGACCAACGATAATTTTCATCTCTGATATATATAGTCCCAGGGGCAACCTTAATCGGCTGCTACCCGGTCCGGTGCAATAACTGCAATAACCCAGCCTCCGTGATTTCGCTTATCCCCAATTTGCGCGCCCTGGCCAACTTAGAGCCGGGGGCAGTGCCAACCACCAGATAAGACGTTTCCCTGGTAACGTCAGCACTCGTTTTACCCCCCTTCTCCCTGATTTCTTTCTCTGCCTGCTGCCGGGAAAACGAGTCCAACTTCCCGGTCAGGACAAACACCAACCCTGCCAGGAGCGACTCTCCAGGCGCAGCCTGCTCCTTTTCCAGCTTCACCCCCGACTCTCTCAACTTTTCTATGATATGCCTGTTCCTCTCCTGTCTGAAGAAAGCCACCACGCTCTCTGCTATCTTCGGGCCAATGGAAGGAATGGAAATCAACTCATCCTCGCTAGCTTCAGCCAGCTTGCCCATGCCGCCGAAGTTATCCGCCAGCAGCTCAGCGTATTCTTTTCCAACGTGTAGAATTCCCAGAGCAAAGATAACGCGACTCAACGGCCTGCTCTTGCTCTCCCTGATAGAATCGAGAACGTTGGAGGCACTTTTATCAGCCATTCCTTCCAACCCCAGCAACTGCTCCCTGGTAAGCGAATAGAAGTCGGCTATGTCTTTAACCAGCCCGGCGTCGAATAGAGACTGACACAGCTTTTCCCCCACGCCATCTATGTCCATAGCTGACCGGCTGACAAAGTGCTTGATTCGCTCCAGGGCCTGCGCAGGGCAGGCGGCACTGGTACATCTGTACATGGCTTCACCTTCAGACTTGATTGCTTTTGCTCCACATACAGGACAAACCACATGGTCTGGTGGTTGCACCTCACCTCCGATACCTGCCTTCTCTTTGTATCTCTGCCACGCCTTCTCTTTCATGGAAAAGACCTTCTCATTCCCACTGCGCCGGCTGAGTACGGGGCCGACTATTTTGGGTATCACTTCTCCTGCTCGTTGCAGATAAACCCAGTCCCCCACGCGAATATCTTTGCGCTTAATATCTTCTTCATTGTGCAATGCCGCTGAACTGATGGTCACTCCACCCACCCAAACCGGCTCCAGGATAGCGTATGGATTAAGACTCCCCGTCCTGCCAACGTTGATGCCTATCTCGGAGAGACGCGTTGTATACTGAACAGCAGGAAACTTATAGGCGATGGCCCATCTTGGCTCGCGCGCTGCACTTCCCAATTTCTGCTGCATTTTAACATCATTGACCTTCACCACCATGCCATCAACTTCGTAAGGCCATGATTCGCGATTGTCTCTCCATTCCTGATGATACCTTTCCACCTCATTGATATCATGACACAAAACGATATTGGGATTTACCTTAAAATTTAAGGTTTTCAGCCACTGCATGGTTTCCCAGTGGCTGTCAGGGACTGCTCCTCCTTCAGCCCAACCTAACCCATAGATAAATATATCCAGAGGACGACTGGCAGTAACGACGGAATCCAGTTGCCTTACCGAGCCAGCAGCGGCATTTCTGGGATTGGCAAAAAGCGGCAATCCTTCCTTTGCCCTCTCCTCATTGAGTTTCTTAAAACCTGCTCTGGGAAGGTAAACCTCACCCCTGACTTCAAATCGCACTGGCACTTCTTTCAGGGACACAGAAAGTGGAATGCTCTTGATTGTCTTGAGGTTCCGGGTGATGTTTTCCCCCCGATACCCATCCCCACGGGTTGCTCCGGTAATCAGCAATCCATCGACATAAGTTAATGCAACGGCCAATCCGTCGATTTTGGGCTCGCAAACCACGTCGAACTCTACATCTCCCAACCAGTTAGAAATCCTCCTGTGCCAGGCCAGTAACTCTTCACAGGAAAAAGCATTGGACAGACTGAGTAAAGGCCGCGGATGTTGCACCACCCCAAACGCTTCCACCGGAGGAGCCCCAACCCGCTGTGTTGGGGAATCAGGAGTAGTAAGCTCGGGATATTCATCCTCGAGATGCAGGAGCTGACGCATCAGCCCATCGAACTCAGTATCACTGATCTCGGGGGCATCCAGCACGTAATAACGATAATTGTGAAAGTTGATTAGGCGTCGCAGCTCTGCTGCCCTGGTCTTTACTTCATCCACATCTGACATGAAATCACCTTGTTGCTTTTATATGATACCGCACAGCTTCAAAAATAAACAGTAGCACATAAACAGTAATCTGCTGATATGTTTTTTTGCGGGAACTCACAGCAAACCCCTCAACCAAGAGAGGTGGCTCATCAGAGAGCCACCTCTCCCACAAAAGCAATCGTCAGCGGCGATATGCTACTTCTTATATTCCGGCTGACGCTTGCTCATAAAAGCAGCTATGCCTTCCTTGGCGGCGTCGGTGCAGGCAATTTCACCGAAGCCCGTGTATCCAATTTCCAGAGCACCATTAAAGGACTCGGCTGCTGCTGCATCCTTGATGGTTCTGGACATAACTGCAATTGCCTCTTTGCTCAAGGCCAACTTGCCCGCCACTGGCTGGTCAGGCAGCTTTATCTCAGGGATATCCACCCTGCCATCTGGAATGCGCTGGATCTTGCCGCTGAGGCCTTTCACCTCCTTGATGGCTTTCTGGACCATATCCAGATAACTATCCGCCAGTTGGTTTACCAGCCCAATATCAGCAGCTTCTTTTGCCCCAACAGCTTTGCCCAGGCAGAGCATCTCGTGAAAAATTCCGGCGGAAGCCGGCCATTTGCGATAGGGAACGACACATCCTCCAATTCCTGGCAGTATGCCAAGTGTGATTTCAGGGAACTGGAAGGTGGCATTCCCAGTAGCAACTACCCTGTGACAGCGAAGAACCATCTCAAATCCTCCCCCCAACGCCATGCCATTCACTGCAGCCACAACAGGTTTATCCATCTGATCGATGAACATCTGCACCTTAGCACAATCTCGCGCATACTGTGCCGAAGATTTGGCATCACCCATCAGTTCAGTGAAACGACCAATCTCGGCGCCAGCACAGAAAGCTCGCGGCCCGTATCCCGTGATGACAAACCCTTCGACTTCAGGATTTTTCACCCCCTGCTTTAGAACCGCAAGAATTTCATCATTGACTTCATCGCTGAGAGCATTCATGAACTGAGGCCTGCGGATGGTAATAATTTCAACTCCATCCACATTATCCACCAGAACATGGCGATTGAAGTCCTGGTACTCCTCAAAACT
Source organism: Dehalococcoidia bacterium (assembly GCA_021162545.1). Taxonomy (GTDB): domain Bacteria; phylum Chloroflexota; class Dehalococcoidia; order GIF9; family AB-539-J10; genus M55B177. Next base: position 19,600 of record JAGGYM010000048.1, read on the forward strand.
CTTTTCCATTCCAGGAAATCCTTTCCTGTCCTGCTGAAACTTCTTGATTATCCTGCCGGTTTCCGCTTCCCCTATATCTTTCATGACATCAAGTGGACCCCTGTTAAAACCCAGCGCCACCTGGCATCCCAGGTTCAGGTCTTCCGAAGTCCCGATACTCCTGTTGACAATGTCAAAAGATTGGGAAAAGAGAATGCCCAACAGGCGATCCTTGATGGTCTTTTCCATATCGTCAGGAACCTCCGCCTTCTCTCTCAACCCCACAGTTTTCCACATGTCAACCGATTGGAGAAGAAGCGAAGGCTTATAACAGGCACCTTCCTCCATCTGGAGGCTGTTGCACTCGAAAACGATGGGGTTTCCCCTGGCCATATTAAGCGTCCAGAGAGGCCCGGAGACCGCAAATTCCTGGCCTACCGTGTCAACCTGGCTTGCAGTAGCCTGGTCCAGAAGATAGACTGCTTCATTGCACCAGTTATCAAAGACGCGATCCAGGATAAAGCAGATAGCATTGTCGGATATGATGGGAACCTTCCCCAGAACACAAAACATCCAGAACAAGTAATCCACTGTTCCCCGATCACACTTATCCCAAGTAATTACTTCCACAGCGGGATTCCGCCAGGCCGGCGCAAAGAAATGAGTAACAGTAGCTCTCTGTGGTCTCTTCAGATTTAAGAAGAGTCGATCAGCAGGGATAGAACTCGTGTTGGACGTGATAACGGAATTATCGCTGACCACTGCCTCTATTTGTGCAAAGATCTTCTGTTTCAAGGGAATGTTCTCTGTAGCGGCTTCAATAACGAGGTCGCAGTTTTTGATCTGGGAATAGTCCGTCGTGTATGTGATGTTTTCCAGAACTTTCTTGCCATCCTCTTCCTTCATCTTCCTCTTGGCTATCGCCTTCTCCACATACCCGTTCAGGCGCTTCTCCGCACCCTTGAGAGGCTCTTCCACCACATCCACCAGAATCAGCTTTATTTCCGGCGCAGCACTCTTGAAAAAGTAGCCGATATCGGGGCCGATAGTGCCCGCGCCAACTATTGCCACCTCCCTGGGAAGCGGCCGTTCAAGCTTCAACAGTAAGGGGTTGAAGACAGTCGGATAAAGTTTGCTTTTGTTGCTCATAAATCCTCCTTTATTCCGGTAAGCCAAAGATGCTCACAGCGCTGGCATGTATCCCTACATTGCCTCCAACGTTGTGAATCAATCCCAGTTTCGGGTTTTTCAACTGCCTGGCGGGGTTATCAACCTTGCCCTGCAATTGCTTGTAGACCTCATACGTCATCCTGAGTCCGCTGGCAGAAAGAGGGTGCCCGAAGCATTTCAAACCACCATCCATATTGATGGGCTGATCGCCATCGAGGTTGAACCTGCCCGCTATGACATCTTCAGGAGCTTTACCATCGGGACTGAGGCCCAGATCCTCAATGGTTATGAGTTCCGTGGTACTGAAACAGTCATGCAACTCAGCCATGCTGATTTCTTCCCGCGGGTTGGTTATCCCCGCTTCCTTATAAGCGGCTTTGCCTGCAGCCACGTTCTCGGGAAAATGCAGGAAATCGAACTCCTGCTTAACCGTGCTCTGGGAGGCTCCATTGGCCAGAGCCAGAGCTTTTACCAGGATATAATCTTTCCTCAAAGTTTTAGCTATCTCGGGAGTGGTTATAATAGCAGCAGCACCACCATCACTCATGCCGCAGCAATCATACAGAGTGTACGGCCAGGCAATCATCGGAGCCTTGAGAACATCCTCCACTGTGATTTTTCGGTGCAGGTGAGCCCTGGGAGTCAACAAACCATTATCGTGGTTTTTGACGTCTATCAGGGCCAGCATGCGCTTGAAATCTTCGAAACTCCAGCCATATTGATCGCGGTAATGATAGTAATACCGCGTACCATATTGTCCAAACTGACTTGCCGGAGGTATTTCCCATTCCGTCATGCCCCTGTCCAGCGGCTCCTGGATAAAGAGTCCGAAGCCACCGTTATGGTCCTTGGTCTTCTCAACGCCAACGGCAAGGGTAAAATCAAACACGCCCGAAGCCACCCCATAACATGCGTTTCTCAGAACGTCCTGTCCACCGGCGCAGAAGTTCTCCACCCTGGTAATGGGAATGTACTCTGTCTTGATAGCACGAGACAGATGCGATCCAGTAAGCCCTGACTCGCGGCTGGCATACCAGGCGGCCTGAATTTCCCCAGGCTCTATGCCAGCATCCTCAAACGCTTCATAACAAGCGTCCACGACCAGATCATCGATGCCCTTATCCCACAATTCACCAAACTTGGTGCATCCCATGCCCACTATTGCTACTTTATCTTTGATGCTTCCCATAACATTACCTCCTAAACTTACTTAGCAACGCTGGATCTCAGCGGTACGGACTTCCAGAAATAGATATATACTCCCTGCCTGAGAGAAATTTCCTCCCATAGAGGATATCGCCTGAAAGTCATTTCCACAGGAAGATCAATGGTGATTTTGTCGATATCTACTTCGGTCATGTAGCTCTGTATCCTGCCGCCTCCAATGAAATCAACCTCGGTGGTCGTCACAGGAACTTCGGCGCTCGGAGTTATATAATCCATGTTGTAGGTAACTATTTTGCCTTCCTTCCCCAGGAAGCTATACGGCTCCATTTGGTCCCTAGCATGACAGTTAATGCATACCCTCTGCGGCGGGTACTGGACATATCCGCAAGCCGTGCACTTCGTACCGTGTATACTGATGTTCCTGTCGTACTCTCTTTTAGCCGCCACGGCAGAATATGCCGCGTGAGGTCCAGCTATCTGCTCAATGGGAATGATCTTTCGCCATCTCAGGTACTTCAGATAATCGGTAGTTATCCTCTTCGATGCCAGATACCCCTTCATCCCCATTCTGCCGCTGCCCTGAATCTTTTCTATCTGTTCAGTCACCTTAAGTGCAAAGGCATCAGCTCCGTTGCCATAGCTAGCCAGAAGAATCAGGTCGCCGGCCCTGGCCTCCTCCAGTGCCGCCACCAGCAGCATCAAAGCAGACGCCGCACCGGTATTTCCCATGTTATTAACGAGGGGATCCTGAACCTGACCTGCTTCAAAGCCCAGGTTTTTCGCTACCTGTGCGCCTCTCCTGGCATCAGGGCTATAAAAGACAACTTTGGCAAAGTCCGCAGGTTTGTAGTTGCCCTTTTTCATCAAGCCCGATACCGCTTCATGCATGGACGGTAGATAACCCCGTTCCACGGAGAATCTGTCTTCCCAGGTGCGTACAAAGGCATCTCTTTCATTCCGCCATATATCGTAGATTTCGTTGTAAACCGAATAGCTGTCCTCCAGCGTGACAGCAACGTTCTCCTCGCCAATGAGGAGGGCTGCAGCGCCATCGCCAAAGTTCTTTTCCAGGGCCGAGCCGGGAACTGCCGGACGGCAATCAGCAGCAGCTACTACCATGCTCCTGGCAGAACCGGATTTAACCCCATCAATAGCTGCTTTCAAGGCAGCCGTACCTGACCTGAGGGAATTGCCAAACTCTGCGGTATAGATATCCTGCTTGAGGTCGCTCGCCATAGCTGCCGTAACAGCCCCCATGTGTTCCCTGTAAGGTGCTGTGGTCGTGGCAAAATAGAGGCCATCAACGGCACTGCGGTCCAGTCCCTTCAAACAATCATTAACAGCTGCTACTGCCATGGTTATGTTGTCTTCATCATAATGCGCAACAGCTTTCTCCCCTCTTCCACCTATCACTTTTTTATCTAACCTGAATAGTGGCACATAAGCTCCATATGAAGTTATTCCAACCATGCCTGTTTCCTCCTTTACTCTAGCTTTGTAAACCTGCCCGATAAAAATAATGCCCCGACTTATCGCCAGGGCATTATTTTTCAGACAACCTTTTTCCCCATCAGGGACATGTGTTTTCCTGTCCTAGTATTTACCGTCGATGACCTCAGTCAGAATACCATGAGCGGCCTTGGGGTGAATGAAAGCGAAGTACCTGTTATATGCTTCAAAGTATCTGGGCTTCTCATCGATTAACTTTACGCCGTTTTTCTTCAACTTATCCAGCGCCTCGGCGCAATTGTCAACGTTGTAGCTCACAATCATAACGCCCTCGCCGCGGCCGGCGATAAACTTGGCAGTGTTGCCCGTACCATCGGTATCTTCCATAACCTCTATGGCCGTTGGCCCCGCCATAAAACCGGTAACCTTGATCTTTTCGGGCTCATCCACATAACGATAAGCTACATCCCAGCCAAACATGTTTATGTAATCTTCTTCTGCCTGTTTGACGTCTTTAACGGCAATGCAAATATGGTCTACATAATTCGCTTTTATCTTTTCAGCCATTTTCTCTATCTCCTCCTAGCCATATTTCTCTATTCTCCCAAACTCCTCTTACATCCTGGTATAGTACAGTGTATTGCCGCACTGAGGATCGCCCGGGCGCAGCTTGAAGATAAGGGCGCCTTCTACCGGACATGCCTCAAAACACTCGCCACACTGCTGACAGAAATCATAAACTATTGCTGCCTTTCCCTGCACTATGCCAATAATCCCTGGAGGGCAAGCCCTGACGCAAGATCCACATCCGTTGCACCGGTAAGCATCCACCCAGGGATACAGGGACGTGAGCATTGAGGAACTGGAGTTGGGAAACACGCTCATTTCTGTGCCTGGCACATGGGGTCGCGCACTTGGAATTGAATTAAGTATCATTCTTTCTCTCCCTTCCTTTTATTATTTGTCTGGGCCTGCTTCTAGAATCTCATTCCCAGGCGATAGCCATCCTGAATTGCATCGATGCCGCGCCTTACCTTGAAACAGTCGCCAATGATAGATACATCCGCCTTAGCAACGCCATATCCCAGCTCTTTGTTGGGAACAAGCCTGGCAAGAATAACGGTGTCAGCAGGAATAGCCTGGCCCTTGAACTCCTGTTTCTCTTTGGTCTTCCGGTCCACAATGGTCCAGTCAGCTATAACGCTGTTATCAGTTATTTCTTTAATCTGACCAAAGGTCAACTGCTTGACGTTAGATTTATTCAGTCTCAGCCGGTATCTCCAGATGTAGGAAGGATTGACATCCGAGCCAAACCTGGGAGCAGGATCGATCATGGTCACACTGGAATCCTTCACGCCATCTTTCTCCAGCTTATCAAGGACAAACAGTGCAAGAGCGATAGCTGCACCTGAGCCACCTCTGATAACGATGTTCTTTCCCAGCTTTGCTTTACCGGTGAAGACATCGGCCATGCTCACCACATGAGCCTTATCTGCTCCCGGAACCTTGGGAACCTCAGCAACAGCACCTGTAGCAATTACCACAGAATCAGGACCTTCCTTCTGAACCAGTTCCTTGGTCACCGGAGTGTTAACAACTATCTTCGCGCCATACTTATCGCACTGCGCCTTAAGATAGTTGACGAACCTCATAAATTCCTGGTCATCCCAGTACTTGTCGGAGCCCTCGCCCCAGGGATTCCTGGAAGCATAGTAGAACTGTCCGCCGATATTGGCTGTCTTCTCATAGACAGTTACGTCATGGCCTTTCTCAGCCGCAATGGCTGCGGCCTGAAGACCGGCGATGCCAGCACCAGCAACGAGCACTTTCCGAGGTTTCGTTGCTTTGGGGAATCCGTAGTATCCCCACTCGGGCTCGGCTTCATGCCCCGAGGAAGGTCTTACCATGCAAGTCACCCTGGCATCACGGAAAAGCCTCGCCAGGCAAACCTGGCAGGCCATACAAGGAATGATATCCTCTTCGTGCCCCCAGAGCACCTTGTTGGGCAGACCAGGATCGGCAATCTGCGGCCGGCACTGTTCCCAAATATCCAGTTTGCCATCGGCAATAGCTTTCTCGGGAACATCAGGTGTGAAAAGACGATACGCCATGCTGACAGGCTGTTTGATATTCTTCTTCATGCGCTCGGCTATGTAGAGCCAGTATCCCATCGGTATATCTCTGGAGATGACCGACCCGCCTGACTCCTGCCATCCCACAGTTACGCTGAGGTAATCGCAGCCGGCGTTCATGGCGATCTTGATTGACTCAAGGCTCTCATCTTCGGTATTACCGCCACGGTCATCGAGCATTTCCCAGGCACAGAGGCGAATGCCCATGGGAATATCGGGTCCGATTTCCTTGCGAACGCCTTCCAGTATCTTCCTCATAAAGGTGCTGCGGCCGGCAATATCTCCACCGTACTCATCAGTTCTCTTGTTGGTGTATGAAGAGATAAAGTTGGAAATAAGGTAACCGACGATACCGGATACCTCTATCATCTGGAAGCCCGCTTCAACAGCTCTGCGAGCACCGTCAACGTGACCCTGAATGCACTCTTCTATCTGCTCGACGGTCATCTCCTGTTGTGGGCGGAAACGCTTTAACCTCTGCGGAACTGCAGATGGTCCGACAGTGTAGGGGAGGTTAACTCCTCCAACGCGGCCACAGGCCATCAGCTGAAAGCAAGAAACTGCTCCGGCATTGTTGATAGCACTGGCCATCTTCTTCAAGCCGGGAATGAATTTGTCATCCCAGGCGCCCATCATACCAACGTAACCCTGGCCCTCACCGCGGGGGTCCGTGTAAGCACCCTGAGCAGTGACGATGCCATTGCCGCCACGAGCATGCGCTTCTATGTAGCCGATTTCCTGATCAGCAACAAAGCCATCACTGTAGTTATAGTTGGTCTCCGTTGAGGCATACTTGATTCTGTTTTTGCACCATACCTTTCCGATCTGTATCGGACTGAAAATGTGGGGGTATTTTTTCTCTCCTGGTAGCATATCTACACCTCCTCTACTTTTTTTAAATTTGACCGGGTCTTACCAGAGCGAAACCAAACTCAATGGGACAAAACAAATTCCCGCAAAAAGAAGACACCAGGGCTCGACCCCAAGTGCAATAACACCTCCTTGACCTCTTCTCATTCGCAGGAATTACGTATCTCTTCTACTTCTCCGAATTTTCGCTTGGAAAGCATGGCTAGGATATCACATGCCAGAGAAATCGTCAATCCTTCGTATTCACTCATCTAAAATGTTACCGAGAGGGGTATGATTCACTCAGATAAAAATGTTACTGGGGGAGGATCATGCCGAGCAACGAAAGGATGAGCATAAACGAACGAAGAAAATATCTGAAACT
>JAGGYM010000049.1 GCA_021162545.1 Dehalococcoidia bacterium
AAAGCTATTTCCAACCTCTGGGTTTTTATGGGGACTACATTGACCTCTCAGCTTTAGCTTTTATCGCATTCAAAGCTGAGATCCCCAAAAATCGCCCCCGCATTGCTTGGTTTGTGGTAAATTTGGGCTAACATCAGCGGCACAACGGGCGAGGTCAACTGCGATGTCTTGGGGGGCTGTAACGCTTGAGCTCTTCGATGGCGAAACTCTTCTGGACGACACCATCAGTGATGGCGTCAGTGGAGACTACACACTCACCGCGCCCGGAAGAGGAAACTACACCGTCAAAGCCAGCAAGGCGGGCTTCCGCGACAAAACACAGCAGGTGACGGTGGGCACAGACCCGGTCACCCTGGACTTCGTTGGCGAGATGGGACTGATACCCAGCGCCTGCAACATGTCCTACGTGCTGACCTGCGTCAACCACTGGCTCTATCCCGTGGGAGACTGCGGGCTTACTATGAGCACCGTGCTGGCGGTGGTCAATGCCTGGCTCTATCCGCAGTAAGCGCCACTATAGGTGCAGGAGGATGGGAGAGATTGCCACGCCGCCTGCGGCTCCTGGCAACGATGAGGGGGGGTGTCCTTGCAAGCGAAGCGCGGCAATCTCATAATGCAAAGGCCATCCATAGATTGCTACGTCGCCTGCGACTCCTCGCAACGACCACCTTTCGTCTTTGCGAGGCAGCTCTGCTGCCGTGGCAATCTCAGGCAATGACGAAAGGGCTGACCTGCTTCCCAAAAAACAGGACCACCTTGAATGCGAAACTTCTGTCAGTTATTCTGCAGAAAGAAGCACAAGGGAAAAAGAGGACGTGCTGGAACTGAGGCTGGATGACCTGAGCGCCTCACAGAAGACAAGGACCAACCGGGTGATAAGGCAGATAGAAAGCAGGGCCAGACAATACGTCAGGCGCGTTATGCCTTGCGCCCGGGATTTTTGGGAAACCATCCCTTTTCAACGCGCTCCTTCTGCTTGAAAATCTCGTGAATACTCCAGAGAAAGGTAAAGCCCGCAATGGCGAGAATGCCCGAGATGAGTTTGCTTCCTACAAAAAGGGAGGCAACAAGCGTGCAAAGGGCGATGATCAGGAACACCGGCCACAGTTTGGTGCCGAAGCGGTATTCGCCTTTGATAATCATGACGTGCCCGGCCCCAATCATCAACAGCATGAAAGCGCCCAATATCAGCCCGAAAAAGTTCATCTAAATCCTCCTGTGGCCTTTGTGCCTGACAGGGCCATTGCGGCTGCTCATGTATGCTGTCATCGCACCTGGCGCCAGAATTATAATGCTCACTGGATCAGGATTTCCTGGCACAATTTGAAGGCAGCCTCGCTATCCTACTCCAGCCCCCTGAGGAAAGTCCTGACGTTCTCGCCCAGGTCGGGGAAATAATACCCGCCTTCGAGCAGGGCAAATCTCCTGCCCCCACAGCCGGCGGCGGCTTCCTTTATCATTCTGCCTATTGCCTTATAATCCGTGGTCTTGAGGCATCTGCCCCAGTCCTTCTCGTAGGTGTCGAATCCAGCGCTGACCCCGATGATGTCATAACCAGAAGCACTTGCCAGCATCTTCTTTAGCCTGACAAGGTAACTTTCTCTATCCTGGTCGCATACCATGTTGAGGAAGATAACTCTCCCATCATTGCCCAGGACATCGGAAGTGCCGTTGCCGTAGTGCAGGTCTATGTCTACGATGAGAGCCTTCTCTATCAAGCCATCCTCCAGCAACCCCGCAACGGCAATGGCCATGTTGTTGAAGTAGCAGAAGCCACCGTTGAAGTCCCTGCCCGCGTGGTGCCCGGGGGGCCTTATCAGACCGAAGGCCGGTTCGGTCATAGCTATCCTGGCGGCCCTTATGGCTCCGCCGGCAGCCAGAGATGCCACAGGGAAGATGTTCTCCTCCTTCTTGACCGAATCCACCAGGGTCCGGCTGTGAACCAGAAGGAGGTCTTCCTCCCTGGCGGGCTTGGGCTGGATAAAATCGTAGCCTTTCAATTCTTCGACGATGCCGTCCAGCCGCCCTTTCCTGGAAGCGGGGTCCAGACTGTAAACTTGCCTGTAGTCCTCGTGGAACACTATCTTCATGGAAATCACGGCCTCCCTTGCCCTCTTATTTTATCATTTGCCGGTTCGTTGTGGCTTCCTCGAGAAAATCCAGGATGAACTGACACAGCGTCTCTGGCGTCTTCCTGTGAGGGTTGTGGTCCGCTTCCTCGATGACCTTGAGCTTTGAGGCAGGGATGAGGCGCTCGATCAGGAAGCCATCCTTCAGCGGAAGGGTTCTGTCTTTCTTTCCCCAGACAAGCAGCGTGGGGACTTTAATCTGTGAAGCAAAACCGCTCAAATCCTCCCTCATTATCTTTTTGAAGGAGCCCTTCATCGTTCCCCTCGCCAGGTAATAGTCGTGAATCCCCGTGATTCTGCCCAGAATCTCTTTCGCGGGGCGATAAAGCGTCCTGGTGAAGATTGGCACGGAGAAGAAATCGTACCCCCCTTCGGTAAGCGCGAAGGCGATTTTTTGCCGCAGGTCCAGATTATTCCTGTTGGTGACCACGGCCGCGTCGCACAGTACCAGGGCTCTTACTCTCCCGGGATGCTCCGCCACGAATCTGGTTGCCAGCCCACCGCCCAGGGAATGTCCCAGCAGAGAAAATCCGTCGAGCCCGATTTTCCCGACGAAATCCGCCAGGAAACCGGAATAATCACCGACGTCCCAGGGAGTGGGGGGGTCAGCGCTCTTGCCGAAGCCGGGCAGGTCGGGGCAGATGACATAATATCCGCTGGCGGCGAGCCTTCTCTGCACCTTCTCCCAGGAGAGGAAAGAACCTCCCCAGCCGTGCAGTATCAGCAGGGGGGTACCCTCCCCCGCACTCCTGTAGCTGATTTGCAGACCATCGACCGCGATGCGCTTCTCTTTCAATGGAAGCGCAGGGCCGGTGCTTTCCCCTGCGCGAAATAGTTCTTCTGTCCTGGCAGATTGCATCGACAGTATGATAACACCTTATTCAGAGCCTTCCCAGTGCTTTGCAGGATCCGTGGCCCGTTTTTCTGTTATTTTAGCATGGAATTCTCTTCGCATTCGTGGCACCTGAGAACACGGACATGGTCGGCGCCCCGGGCAAAGAGGTGTGGACCTTCGAGGCACTTGAGAAGGGCTCCAGCACTATTTCCATGGAATACAGCCAGCCATGGGAAGGTGGTGAGAAGGCAGCGCAAACCTTCAGCTTGACCGTGGTCGTCAAGTAGAACAGAGCATCGCCTGCTGGCTGGCGAGTAGCTTCAAGCAGAGCGAGGTTATTCTGCAGTGGCGCAGAGGCGCATGCAGTAGTCTCTTGTGGCGTTGAGGAAGAAAGCGCTGGCAAACCTGTTGATGGCGCGGGCTTTTCCATCTTTCGAGGTTGCTTGCCTCGTTCTTTACTATGAATTATACTTGCTAAGGTGGGAGTAATGAAGTTACCTGTTGTTATCACCATGGGCGAAGATGGCTGTTTTGTAGCTGAAATACCAGTGGTACCTGGGTGTATTTCGCAGGGGCAGACTGAAGAGGAGGCTCTGGTGAACGTTAAGGAAGCCGCTGAACTCTGTTTGGAGGGCATGGACGAAGAGGGTTGGACATTGCCCAAGGAATACACTCTTAACCATGTTGAGGTTGGTGTCTGATGGCGGAGCCCCCGATTATTTCGGGAGATGAGTGTATAACAGCACTGAGACACATCGGCTATTGGATAGCTCGTACGAGGGGAAGTATATTTGGAAGTATAACCACGCGGAGGGCCAGAAATTGAGGATTGAGACAAGTGCATTCTAGCCCTCCGTAAAAGCAGCTATAAATTAGGGAACTAAAGTAAAGCGTTACTCGTAATCTTTTCTGTTATAGTGCCTCCTCAATCTTGCTGGGGTGATTTTTCCATCAGGGCTTTAAGAATTTTCTCCGGCGTCGCCGGCAGGTCCTTCATCCACACTCCAACGGCATCGTGAATGGCGTTACCTATAGCCGGGGCAACACCAACCAAACCTGGTTCACCAACGCCTTTGGCTCCAAATGGGCCTTTAGGGTCGGGCTTGTCGATAATTATTGTTTTGGTGGTCTCCGGCATATCCATGGTTCCTGGCATCTTATAGCTGGTGAAGTTGTTGCTTTCCACAGCGCCGGTATTCTTGTTGATGACATAGTCCTCGGTCAGGCCATAGCCTACTCCCTGTTGTACGCCGCCTTCACATTGCCCTTCCACGGTCATCGGATTTATCGCTTTGCCACAATCCACAGCCGTTACAAAGTTCAATATCTTCACTTCACCGGTCTCGGTGTCCACTTCTACCTCAGCAAAGTAGGCTGCTGTTGGTATCGAATTGTAGTGTGAGCACCAGGAGGACTTTCCCGATATATTCATGGAATCTCCCTTCAGATTATAGATGGCCTGGGAACATACGTTGGCGACGGAAGTCTTCTTCTCCGGGTTCGATTTCACGTAAATTTGCCTGTCCCTGACGTCCAGATCGTCTGGTGATTCCGACAGGATCTTGCCGGCTCGTTCCAGAAGCTGTTTTTTAGCCAGTCGTGCTGCCTCCAGAACCGCGTTCCCGGTAACATAGGTTGACCGACTGGCATGGGAGCCCAGGTCAAACATGGTCTTGTCTGTTTCGCCGGTAACTATGTAAATGTCTTCAACGGGGATTCCAAGTCCCTCGGCAGCAATTTGTGAGAGCGTGCCCCAGATGTGGGTGCCAGGCGAACCTGGATTTACCGTAAGATCGGCTGTGCCGTCCTCGTTAAACTTTATAAAAGCGTTGGAATGTTCTATCAGCAATGGCCAGGCACCACTACAGTGCGTCATGGTGGCCATGCCAACACCTCGTTTTAGTGTTCCATTCCCGCCCTTGTTCTTGCCCCGCTTCTCGTCCCAGCCTATGGCCCTGGCGCCCTCTCTGATGCAGTCATCTATATAGCTGCTCTCGATAGGAAGCCCCATGTTGGCCATTTCACCGGTCTGTTTGGTATTTTTTAGCCTGAGCTCTACCGGGTTCATTCCCAGTTTTTCTGCAGCCATATCTACTACCTCTTCCACTCCCCACATTATCGCTGGATTTCCGAAACCTCGCCCGGCGCCTGCCACCGTAGTATTGGTGTAGATAACATCGCATGACCCATTCATGTTGGGACACCGGTAGTGCCCTAATCCCCAGATAAGGGTAATACCGCCTGCCAGTTGAGCACGGCTCAGGTAACCTCCAGCCCAGGTTGTAACGTCTAAATTCATGGCATTGAGTGTGCCATCTTTCTTGAACCCCATCTTGACGGTGTAGTAGTGCGGCGTCCTGGTATCAATGGAAATGAAGTCCTCCTCCTTGGAGTATACCAGCTTTACCGGCTTGTGAGTCTTCATGGATAGCAATACGCAAATGGGCTCATTGTGACAGCTCAGACGGCAGCCAAAGCTACCGCCAACGAAGGGATTAATCACATTTATCTTGCCCACGGGCACGTTGAACATCTTCCCCAGCTCTCGCCTGAAAGGGTGAGCTAACTGGCAGGGGCTATAACAGGTTATCTTCCCGCTGGAGTCAACGCTGGCAACACATGACTGCGTTTCCATCTGGCAGGCCACCTGCTTCGAGACAAAGAATTTCTCCTCTACCACGACATCAGATTCGGCAAATCCTTTCTCCACGTCCCCTTTAACCAGAAAAGGAGGAGGAGTAAGGTGCACTGCCATGTTATTCTTGGCGTAATCATGTACCAGAGGAGCACCTGGCTTGATTGCTTCGAAAGGGTCAAGCACGAAAGGCAACTGCTCATAGTCTACTTCTATTAACTCCAGGGCTTCCTCTGCGGTTTTCTCATCTACAGCCGCTATCGCAGCAACAGGGTCCCCTACATAGCGTGCCTTATCGGCGAGGATATATTCATCGGCACGCTGTAAAGCTCCGCTGGGGGCCATGGGCATATCGCGGAAAGAGCGAGCCCAGAGTATTTTAGGTGCGTCCTCTACTGTAATCACAGCAGCAACCCCCGGAAGTTTTTCAGCTTTGGATTTATCTATTTTTTTGATTTTGGCGTGAGGATAAGGGCTATGAAGCACTTTTCCCCAGAGCATGCCCGGCAACCTTACATCGGGGACATATCTAGCCTCTCCCGTAGCTTTAAGCAGCACATCTTTTTGGGTAATCCGTTTCCCTACACAAGTGAGTTTCTGACTCATCTTATTTACCTCCTTTGTTCATTTCTGTGGCTGCAGCCAACACGGCGTCGACTATCTTCACATATCCGGTACAGCGACACAGATTGCCAGACAGGTATGACTTGACCTCTTCCCTGGTTGGGTCCGGGTTTTCGTCTAGAAGGGCCTTGGAGGTGAGGAGCATTCCTGGTGTGCAGAAACCACACTGTATGGCACCACACTCTACAAAGGCTTTTTGCAGGGGGTGCAGCTCGCCATCTCTGGCCAGGCCCTCTATGGTAAGAATGTCCTTGCCATTAGCAGTCATGGCAAGGGTACAACAGGAGAGCTCGGGCTTGCCGTCGATTAAGACAGTGCAGGCCCCACATTCACCGGCTCCGCAGCTGAGCTTCGTCCCGGTGAGGTCCAGTTGCTCGCGCAGAACTTCATTCAGTGTCACCTGCGGCTCCACTGATATCTCATGTAGCGTACCATTTACTGTGAGATTTATGATTTCTTTTTTCATAGCACTATCTCCTTATCTATGCCTTCGCTCTTTCCAGCGCTTTCTCCAATGCGCGCTTTACCAGCACTCTGGTTGTTTCTTTTCTGTATTCGGCTGTTGAGCGGAGGTCGCTTATGGGCTTTACCTCTTCCGCGGCTGCTCTAGCGGCAGTCTCGATTACCTTCAGATCGAGTTTTTGTTCTTTTAATACTCCCTCGGCCTTCTTTACCCTCAATACCGTGGTGGCTACTGAACCAACAGCTATTCGGGCCTCCTTGCAGGCGCCATCTGCCATAGTTAATGTTGCTGCTGCATTAACCTTGGCAATATCCGCTGCTGTTCTCACCAGTTTTAAAAATGCTCCACCTGTTTTAGCTTGAGGTTTTGGCAACAGTATTTCTGTGATTATTTCGTTTGGTTGCAGAACAGTTTGCCCCACTCCGAGATAAAAGTTCTCTGCAGGTACTGTTTTTTCACCGGAGGGGCCAACTATCCTGAACTTGGCATCTAAAACGAGTAAGGCCGGTGCTACATCGGATGCCGGCGTGGCCACGCAGAGGTTACCTACAGCGGTGCCCTGCGTCTTCACCTGAATTGAAGCTATGCTGTGAATGGCCTCATGCAGCACGAAGTAGTTTTTCTTGACTAACGGTGAAAGCTCTATGGAACGGAGGCTAGCTAGAGCACCGATTCTCAAGCCTTCGGCAGTCTCTTTAATAATTCCATCCAGCTCTTCAATCTGCTGGATGTTTATCATGTATTCTGGGTGGGCCTGGCGTTTCCGTAACCTGGGCACTAAATCTACACCACCAGCCAATACCTTTGCTTTTGCACCATGGACAGATAAGGCCCCTATTGCCTCCTCAATGGTTTTGGGTTCAAAGTATCCAAATGGCTTCAAGGTTCTGAACATGTTAACCTCCTTCTATTATGATTCCTGGCAGGAACAGCAGGATTGAGAGTAAAATACATTTCTTTACTTCCCTGGCGGCCTCCTTCCTTTTATTTTACCTGTATTGCTCCAGCAGAGTGCCTAACTCCACTGTTACTATCTTCCCTGACTGCTATATTCCATGAGTCTTCCTAACGCATAAGGGTTACACTGCTTCATAATACTCCCTCGAGCGCAGGTAATTCAAGGTAAAATGCAACTTTTTTTGTTATAGTAGTTGACTCACTCATATTGCTATTCCTCCTGCTTGATTTCAGGTAGAAGTGTCTCATTTTTAGCTAACGCTAAGTGTCCGGACTGCACTGAGACACGACATTCTTGCTCTCTTATGACCGATTTCCAGACGTGATTTTTACCTGGTGGTGGCAGGTGTTATTCTTCATATTGTCTTTGATGTTTTCTCCTCTCTTCCCGTTATCGTTCTGCCTACTCCATGATGTAAAATGTAGCCAATGAGACGGGGAGCCTGTAAGTGGTATCAGGTTTGCCCTATCAAGTTCTACTGTGAGCAGGGAAGGCTTGACAGGAAGTGGCTCGATGAATACTGCCTGGGTGAGTGGCAGAAATGCACCCGGTACTGGATGGAAGAAAGGGGAGAGCCGCATCCCGACTACATGCTGCCTAACGGTGAGCTCAGGGGGGAACTGAAGTAATGAGCTGATGGAGATAAAATCTTATCGGGATAAGAAAGGAGCGGCTTGAGTGAAAATTACCGGGAGAGAGACCATTTTTGAAGGAGAGCACCTGAGATTTGTCAGGAAGCATTTCCAGGCGCGCAACAGAGAAGGCGTCTGGGAAACGATCGAGAGGAAAGATGTTTATAACAGGGGCGCAGTGATAATCGTTCCTCTGACTGCAGAGGGAGAATTCATCCTGGAGAAAAACTGGAGGCCACCGGTGGAGTCCGCTGTTATCCAGTTTCCCGCCGGCCTTACCGATAAGGAGGGAGAGAGCGAAGAGGATGCCGCCCGGAGGGAACTCATGGAGGAAACCGGGTACGAGGCGGGAAAGCTCATCCCGGTTATGCCGGTGCCGCTTTGCCCTGCCCTGACTCCTACCAGGGCCAACCATTTCTTCGCTCCCGACGTCAGGTTCACGGGCCACCAGAAGATGGACATTTCGGAGGAAATTGAGGTTCTCAAAATCCCCCGCAGAGAGATAGATGATTTCTTGCTGAACCTTCCAGAAGACGTGGAACTGGATATCAGGGTTCCGGGCATACTCTGGGTGCTGGAACGGAAGGGACTGATTTGACCGTCTCACGCTGAGGAGGGGGCGGGGGGCAGAGTAACGGTGAAAACCGCTCCCTTGCCGGGGGTGTTGCTGACCGCGATCTCCCCTGAATGTGCCAGCACTATCTCCCGGGCGATGGCCAGCCCCAGGCCGACGCCTGTCCTGACCTCACCTGCCTGATAGAAACGTTCAAAGACGTAAGCCGCTTCCTCCGGTGGGATTCCGGGGCCACTATCGGCTATGGCAATTTCCGCGGAGCCTGCGTCGGTTTTCCTGCCGCTGATGATTACTTCGCCTCCGGGCGGGCTGTGTTTCAGGGCATTGTCCACCAGGTTGCTGAAGACTTGTTCCAGCCGGTCGATGTCGCCCATTACGGGAGGCAGGGACTCGATATGCGTTCTAACGGACAAATTTCTCTCTTCTGCTCGCAGGGAGAATATTTCCTGGCAGTGCTCCATAAGCTCTTTTAGCTCTACGAGTTCGCGGGCCATCTGTATCTGCCCCGATTGGATGCGGGAAAGTTCCAGCAGCTCATCAACCTGCCGTATCATCCGCTTGGATTCGTCCTCGATGACCTGTGCTGCTCTCGTCCTGGTGTCGCTATCGCTGGCGGTCCCATCGAGCATCGCTTGGGCGAATCCCCTGATGGAGGTGAGCGGACTTTTCAGCTGATGGGAGACGTCGGCGACGAAGTCGCGCAGCCTCTGCTGCGACAGCTTCACCTCCCTGGACATGCTGTTGAAGGCAAAGGCAAGCTCCCTGACCTCGGTGGGGCCGGCCATTGCTATTTCCTGGTCGTACCTGCCCCGGGCTATTTCTCCGGCTGCCCTGGTTATGCGCTGGATGGGGCGATAAACGGAGCGAGATATGAGGAAGGCCACCAGTATCGAAATGCCCAGGGCAATCAGCCCGGTCCACATGAGGGGCCGGATCAGGCCGGCCCAGATTGCCAGTGCGCCACTGCGCGGCAAGGCCAGTACCAGGCAGGCAGTGGAGGATGGTTTGCCGGAGGCAACCAGCTGGCCGAGGGGATAGGCGGCGAAGACGAAGTCCTGCCCCCAGGGCGTCTCGAAGGTGCCATGCTTCACCCTGCTGGCGCTTTCCTCAACCTTTTCCTGCAGCGATCCGATGTTCTTTATTTCCAGGTATCCTTCGGGCGCTGCCTGTCTCAGCACGTTGCCCTGGTTGTCTGCCAGCAGGGCGATTACGCCGCTGTTTTCCGCCTGCTCTTCCAGTCTAGCCCATACTTCTTCCTGGGATGCATGGTTTTGTATCAGCGACCTCGCCTGGATATATATCGGGATGGTTATGTCGTTCAGGCGCGCCGTGATAAACCGGTCGCGGTAGCTCTGGAGCATGGTTGATGCGATGATGGCCACCATGGCCAGGCAGAGAACCGCGATGAGAGAGTGGGAGAGAGTAAGGCGCGTGCGCAGGTTCATCTAGTGCTCCCCTGTGGCGGTCATTTTGTATCCCGTGCCGCGCACCGTCTCTATCTGCGCGCCCGAGCCGGCTATCTTGTCCCGCAGGTGACTGACGTGAACGTCAACCGTGCGGGTTTCTCCATAGAAGTCATATCCCCACACCATCTCCAGCAGCTTGTCCCGGCTGAGCACTATCCCCTGGTTTTGCGCCAGGGCTACCAGCAAGGCAAGTTCCCTGGTTCTCAGCTTCAGCGGTTCTCCCCCGATGGTTACCTCGTGACGGGAAAGATCGATGCGCAGACTGCCCGCTTCTACGGTGTCGCTCTGTTTCGGTCCTGACTGGTAGCGACGCAGGATGGCCTTAACCCTGGCTACCAGCTCCCGTGGGTTGAATGGTTTGGTGAGGTAATCGTCGGCTCCCAACTCCAGGCCGACTATCTTGTCCACGTCTTCCCTGCGCGCGGTGAGCATCAAGATGGGGACATTGCTTCTGGTCCTTATCTGACGGCAGACTTCGAAACCGTCGATGTCGGGCAGCATCAGGTCAAGCACGATGAGGTCGAATCTGTCCTCGGCCTGCCTGGCGACGGCATCGCGCCCGCAGGCAACGCCCTCTACCTGGTATCTCTCGCGCTCGAGATAGAGCTTTGCCAGTTCTATGATATTCGGTTCGTCATCAACTATCAGTATCTTTGCCATGGAATTTCACCTGGTCCACGCAAGAATTCACCTCTTCGATTATACCCGAAAGGCCTTGCCCTGCATACCTCGCTGCCCTGGTGGAGGAGCAGGAGATGGGCGGGCCCTTGAGCCCGCCCATGCCACCAGCCCCCTTGAATTTCCGGCGCTGTTACCTGCCGGGTTCATAAAAGTTCGTGGAGCTGATGGATTGTTCCGGTGCCGCGATGCGGATGAGGGAGTATCCTGGGATGAAGCCCCTCTTGACGGCGACCAGCAGGTATCCGCCGGCCTCATCGATAGTAGCGGAGAGCTTGCCTTCCCCGTTGGTTCTGCCCAGGAAGGTGCCGTAGATGCTGACCATGGACTCGAAGTCCGTGTCCTGAGCGGAGAGTTCGCCCGCTTCCCTGAGCGGTGCGATGTCCTCTTTGGACATCGCACCGCTCAGGGAAGCGGGCGAACTCTCCGCTCAGGAC
>JAGGYM010000061.1 GCA_021162545.1 Dehalococcoidia bacterium
GCTCAGCCAGGGGTCATTGGCCAGCATGTGGGTGAGATAGGCCAGGAAGAAGGCAACAAAAAGGGAACCTATAAAGTTCCCTATGTAAGAAACCCCCCAGTTCCTACCCACAGACGTCCATTTTATTTTCCCTGATAGCACTGCCGGAATGGCACACGCTGTGTTGCCCGTGAACAGCTCTGCTCCGGCGATTACGACGAGTATCAGCCCTACGGGAAAGACAGCTCCGAAAACGAACTTTACCAGCCCGGGATCGCTTGCCTTGAGACCGGGCATGCCCCCGCCGACCATGATTGCCAGGAAACCACCGAAGGCGATGAACGCCCCCGCCAAGAAGCCCAGGGTTATCAGCTGGCCCCATGACAGATCAGCCTTGGCGCATCCAACGGCATCAATCGCTCCGACCGTTTCTTTTGGGGATTTGAATGCCATTTCTTAGTCTGACCTCCTTACAACTTATCTTGTGAGCTTTACAGGAACAGAAGTATACCTTTATTTCGAACACGCCGTCAAGGATCAGTCTCTTCCAATACAAGATGAGCCTGGGAGAAGAGGCAACTCGTTTATGATCGGGGCATGCGACTGATGATGAACGGTAGAAATTTAGAAACAGTCAAACAGGTCAGGCAATTTCTGGGAGGGAGTGGGGCGCTTGAATTCAGAACGTCGGAGAGCGTTTGCTAGCGCTGCAATTACAGTGATAAACTGCCAGTGTCTGTGGAGTAAGGATGGGCTGATGGTTAAGCGATTGAGGGACGGGGAGATTTTGTAACTGAATGGTAGCTTCAATTGTCCTTGTGGGGGGAAAGGGTCTCCGCATGGGAGGCGATAAAGCATCACAGCTTCTTGCGGGGAAAACCTTACTTGAGAGAGTAGTCGAACGCCTGGCATTACTGGGCGGGCAAATCCTGATAGTGGGATCTTCGCGCAGGATCGGCTGCGCAGTGGATGCAGAGATACAATATGTGGATGACCTGTATCCGGGGAGAGGCCCTTTGGGCGGAATCTATACCGGTCTGGTGGTTGCTGATTCCCTTTACAGCCTCGTGGTTGCCTGCGATTTTCCTTTTCTGGATGTTGAATTTCTGCGTCACATGGTTGGACTTTCGCCCGGCTTTGATGCTGTAGTTCCTCGAATGGATAGGGCGCAACCGCTTCAGGCAGTGTATTCCAAAAGCTGCCTCGGCAATATGAAGGAGAGGTTGGAGAGGGGCTGGTTGGGTGTTACTCGTTTTCTCGGCACGGTAAACGTTAGATATGTGGATCAAGATGAATGCCGCATTTTTGACCCACAGCTTTTGAGTCTCTTCAACGTAAACTCTGCTGAAGATCTCATTAAGGCCGGTGTCCTGGAAGCAGAAAGGCAGGTTAGCGTGACAGACGAAGTTGGCTTATAATATCCATGGAGTGGCGCTGGTTGGGGGGAAACTGATACTGTGAAATTGCGTAAGGTAATGATTTCCGTTGAAGAAGCTGTAGAGAAAATTTTGAGCTTCATTGAAACTCTGGAGCCAGAAGAAAAGCCAATTCTGAATTGCCTGGGGCAGGTCCTGGCTGAAGACATCTATTCTCGCATCAACATTCCGCCGGCAGATAATTCTGCTATGGATGGATATGCCGTCAGAGCTGAAGATACGCGTGGTGTGGGGAAGGCATCTCCTGTGGTGCTGCCCGTCGTGGATGAGGTCGCTGCTGGCTATGTAGCGCGCAAGAGGCTTGATTCCGGGACATCTATTCGCATTATGACGGGAGCGCCGCTGCCCGAAGGAGCTGATGCGGTGGTGCCGTTTGAGGATACCGATGAAATGGAACATCGCTTGCCGTTGGGGGAGCTCTCGAGAATAGGCGTATTGCGTGAAGTACGACCTGGAGCAAACGTCAGGTTTCGAGGAGAGGATATCAAAGAAGGTGCCAGAGCCCTTGAGAAGGGAATTGAGTTACGGCCGGCGGAGATAGGAGTGCTGGCGTCTCTGGGATATGTCTCGGCTCCGGTTATCCGGCGTCCTGTCGTTTCTATCCTGGCCACGGGAGATGAGCTCGTGGAAGTCGATCAGGCATTAACGGCGGGAAAAATTCACAACAGCAATACCTACACCGTTGCCGCGGAAGTTATCCGCTATGGGGGGATTCCCATGATTCTCGGTGTAGGTGGTGATTCCGTTGAGTCATTGGATGAGAAGATCGATCAGAGTTTGGTTTCGGATATGCTTATCACTTCGGGTGGAGTGTCCCTGGGGAATTACGATGTGGTAAAAGATGTCCTGATGAAGCGCGGTGAGATTGCTTTGTGGACGATATGCATGAAGCCGGGAAAACCGTCGGCCTTTGGGATGATCGACTCGGATGGAAGAAGGCTGCCACATCTGGGCTTGCCGGGAAATCCGGTGAGTACCATGATTGCTTTTGAACAGTTCGCACGCCCTGCTATCTTGAAAATGATGGGCAAAAAAGCTTTTGCCAAGCCCTCGGTTGAAGCAATTATTGACGATGCCGTTAAAAATACCGATGGCCGTCGCATCTATACCAGGGTGGCAGTTGTCAGAAGGAAAGGAAAATACCATGCTTGCCTGACAGGGCCGCAGGGTTCCGGTATACTGAGTTCCATGGTGAAGGCTAATGGTCTGGCGATAATTCCTGAAAATACTCCAGGAGTTAAGGCGGGAGACAGGGTACGGGTTCAGATGCTGAATTGGAGCGAAGATTCAATAATGGAGGAGTAAAGATGAGTTTGGCAGTTTGCATTGTAGGCAAATCGGGGGCAGGCAAAACAACGATTATGGTGCAGTTGATTCAGGAATTCCGGAAACGGGGTTACAAAGTCGCCGCGGTGAAGCATGCCCCGGAAGAGATAGATGTCGATCTTCAAGGAAAGGATAGCTGGAAATTTGCTCAGGCGGGTAGCGAGGTTGTGCTTGCCAGTTCATCTGAGAAGCTTGCCTTCGTAGAGAATACGGATCATGACCATAGCGTTGATGAAATTATGCGCGTGGTCGGTGGAGGATTTGATATTGTCTTGCTGGAGGGATTTAAAAAAGGCAAGGCTCCCAAGATTGAGGTACACCGGAAGGAACAGGGCGAAGAGCTGGTCTGTCCAGAGGAGGTACTTTCTGCCGTGCTCAGTGATGAGCCTCTGAATGTAGGAGTGCCGCAGTTTCCACTGAGTGATATAGACAGAGTGGCTGACTTTATAGAGAAAGAGATGGCTCCTCAAGTTGAATATAGTGCATCGCTTTTTGTTAATGGGAAGCAGGTATTTATAAAAGCTTTCGTTAGAGATATCATTGCGGAAGCCCTGGTGGCCATGGTCACCACGTTGAAGGATGTGGAAGAGGTGAGAGACCTCGATATTTCAATAAGGAACAGGCACGGGTAAAAATGAAAAACAGTGCGTTCAATGCGGGCGTGTTAACGGTTAGCGATAAAGGCTGGCGTGGAGAGCGTCAGGACAGAAGTGGTGATGTTATTCGCGAAATTCTTTCCAGTGCCGGCGCTGCCATCATAAATTATGATATCGTTCCCGATGAAAGGGAGGTCATCGCTGACAGGCTGGTGCGATGGGTGGATAAAGGGAATATAGATGTTATCTTCACTACCGGAGGCACCGGTCTTAGTCCCAGGGATGTTACTCCTGAGGCCACGCTTGAGGTAATTGACAGAGTTGTTCCTGGGTTTGCTGAAGCCATGAGAGCTTTCAGCCTTACGAAGACTCCCATGGCGGTGTTGAGTCGCGCTGTTGCTGGTACGCGGGGGAAGTGCCTGATCATAAATTTGCCGGGCAGTCCCAGGGCGGTACGTGAATGTCTTGAGCCGGTACTGGATGTTTTACCCCATGCGGTGGAAACCCTGAGGGGAGAGGGAGGTGAGTGCGCTGCTCCTGAAAGATAGATTTTTAGCTTTGCCTTGAGTTCTGTGTTATCATGTTTCGGAAGTAAACAGGAGCTCTTCGAGCTGCATTGCCTAAAGGAATATCCATGGCGAACAGCCGGCAGGCCGAAGGCCTCAAGGGTATAAGTAGAAATGCTTGTGCCTCTCGTGGTTGGAAAGGAGCAGAAAATAAAAATAGTCTCTAATTTACAGCACCTTTGTCCGGAGGTGCTATTTCTATTTCCCCTGCTAGCGATGTCAATAGAAGGAAGACGTCACAGCGGGTTGTAGAGTATGTTGTCGCGGATGGAAACAATGATGGTGGATGAGTTGTGCCTCGGGAGGGCAAGGTGAAGCTCGTTGATTCTTTTGGTCGTCACATATATTACCTCAGGATTTCAGTTACTGACCGCTGTAACCTGCGTTGCATATACTGCATGCCGGCAGAGGGGGTCCCGTGGATACCCCATAGTGAAGTGCTCTCCTATGAGGAGATGGCCAGAATCGTCGGGATAGTGGCGGAGTTGGGATTCAGCAAAGTAAGGCTTACGGGGGGGGAACCGCTGGTCAGAGCAGATTTGCCCGGTTTTGTTAAAATGCTCTTACAAATACAGGGGATTGAAGAGATTTCTTTGACCACCAATGGAACTCTTCTTAAAAAGTATGCCCTTGAACTCAAGCAGGTTGGGCTGGAAAGGGTGAACATCAGCCTGGACACGCTCAGAGCTGAGAGGTATCGAGATATAACCCGCCAGGGAAATTTGTCAGATGTCCTTGATGGCATTAAAGCAGCTCAGGACGTCGGACTTTCTACCAAGATAAATATGGTGGTTATGAGAGGGATAAATGACGACGAGGCGGTGGATTTTGCCAGACGAACATATCAGGGATGGCACGTTCGCTTCATTGAGCTGATGCCCTTTACCAGGGCGGCGGAATACGTGCCGGCTGAAGAGTTGCGGCAACGGATTGGATCGCTGGGGTCGCTGGAGGCGTGCTCACTGGACGGCAATGGACCGGCGGAGTATTATCGTTTGCCCGGAGCTACGGGCACCATTGGCTTCATCGCATCGGTGAGCAAGCCGGTCTGCCTTTTTTGTAACCGCATGCGGCTCACTTCGGATGGACAAATCCGTTCCTGTCTTCTTTCTGATGAAGGAATTGATCTGAGAGGCCCGTTACGAAGTGGTGCTTCTGCACAGGAAGTGAAGCGGTTGATATTGCAGGCAGTGGCCTTCAAGCCGGAAGGTCACCCCGCGCTTGAAAGTAACTCCCTGAAGTCGAACATGTCTCGTATAGGAGGTTAGCTATGTCGGGAAAACAAATTCGCATGATAGATGTCACTCCAAAAGAAGAGACGGAGCGCATTGCCACAGCGAAAGGCAAAATAAGCATGAAAGCTGAGACAAGGGGGCTTATCCTTCGCGGTGAGGTTATAAAAGGAGATGTTCTGGCCCTGTCGCAAGTTGCCGGGATTATGGCGGCGAAAGAAACGCCGCATCTCATTCCTCTATGCCATCCGGTGTTGCTTACCAACGTTACCGTGGATTTTGACGTTCCTGAGGGTAGCAATTACATTGGAATTACAGCAACAGCTAAAGGGGTTGGGAAGACTGGTTTCGAGATGGAGGCCCTGGTGGCAGTGGCTGCCAGCGCTTTAAACATTTACGATATGTGCAAAGGCGTGGATAGAGGAATGGTGATTGAAGAAATCCATCTGGCGGGCAAAAGTGGTGGCAAAAGCGGAGTTTACCTTGCTGAAGAACGTGAGTAGAGGAAAGAATGGCTGAACTTGTTGCGGTTTGTATGAGTGAAGAAAGGGGAAGTACGAAAAAGCCTGTGAGACAGGCGATGCTTAGAGAAGACTATGGCTTGGTTGGTGATGGTCATGCGGGCAGCGTTCGCCAGGTGAGCCTGCTTGCAGTAGAAAGCATTAACAAGTTGTTCAAGGCGTTGGAGAGCATCAATCCGGAGAGAATGCACAGCCAGGGAGTGGAGATAAAACCGGGAGATTCTGCTGAAAACCTGGTCACTGAGGGGGTGGATTTGCTCTCGCTGGGGATTGGTGCGCGGATACGCGTGGGGGGAGAGGCTATCCTTGAGATTACTGAAATAGGCAAGGCATTCCACCGTCCAGGTTTCTATCTTCTGCCCCTGGAGGGAGTATTCGCTCGTGTCGTTTGCGGGGGGATGGTGAGACAGGGTGACAGGCTGGTCTATTAGCCCTGCCTGGTTACTGTGTACGGCAATGGATTTCTCCGTGGTACTGAATAACCATGGGAGACAGTAGCGCCGTTTGATTTTGATGAGGAGGTGCGCGTTGACTCTATGGTTCTGCGGTCAACGGCTCGGCTATTCTCCCATGATCTGGAGTATAATTTTTCTTGATCTGGGGCGATTATCAAAATCAACGAATACTATCTGTTGCCATGTGCCCAGGGCCAGCCTTTTGCTGGTAAAAGGTATGGTTAAGGAGGGGCCGAGCAGGGAAGCGCGCATGTGAGAATACCCATTACCGTCTCCCCATGCCTTGTTGTGCTCATAGGGAATATCCTGGGGTACCACCCTGTTCCACATGTCTCTGAAATCGCCAAGGAGGCCAGATTCATATTCTATCGTCGTCAGGCCTGCTGTTGAGCCAGTGACAAAGAGGGTTATCGTGCCATTATTTACTCTGGACGCCTCTATGTTTTTTGCTACGGGAGAAGTTATATCAATGATGTCGCAATCTCCCTTCGTCTGAAAAGTAAGCTCTCTATTTTCTATTGTCATATTTTCACCTCCTGCCATAGAATATCATCCATCCGGAATACCGGGCCGTCGCGGCATACTCGCTTTGTCCCTTTCCTTGTGTTAATGGTACAACCATAGCAAGCTCCTATGCCACATCCCATTATCGTTTCCAGGGAAACCTGGCATGTCTCCATTTTGAGTTTGTTCTCCTGCGTTGGCAGAGGTATCCTTGCCATTGCTTGATACATGGCAGCCGGCCCGCAGGCAAATATTTGATCAGCCCAATTGAGGAAGCGGGGGAGGATGCTGGTTGACATACCTTTTTCTCCGGCAGAGCCATCCTCGGTAACGGGGATAAACCTGATTTCTTCGAATAGATGGGAGGGGATGCCTGGAGATCCGGGCCTTAATAGTGAAGGTGGATAAAGGTCTGCAGAGGTGCTCGCTCCGTGGATTAGAGTTATGGCATGCCGGGGTAAAGCGCGCTGAGCTAAAAAGATAAGGGGGGCAAGGCCTATGCCTCCAGCCACCATCAGTAAATTCCTGGCTGAGGGCGTGATGTTGAATCCTGCACCTAAAGGTCCCAGGACATCTATTCTGTCACCTTCTCGCTGGCGTGATAACCACGTTGTGCCTTCTCCTACTACTTTAAATAAAATAGCGAATTGAGTTGAGTTGACCTGATGTATGCTGAAAGGGCGGCGCAGCAGCAGATTTTCGCAGTATATCGTGACAAACTGGCCTGGCTGTCCGGAAGACGCTATTTCTGCAGCGTCGATCCAGACAAGGTGAGTGTTGGAGGTGACCTCCTCACTGGATATTATGGGGGCGGAGATTTGTCTCAACTTAGACTTCGCCTCACCAGATATTTCTCGGATGGTTGAAGGCTAAAGGTCCGACTACTTTTTGTTGATGTCCCTGATGTTGCCCTGATGGTATTCAGTGCGGTAAGGCAGGGAATTCCTTTTTCTGCAACGGCATGACGGGTGTCAATCGCGTTCTTTAGAGAAGTACGCTCTCCCGTAACGGCGTTAACCACTCCATGGATATAATCCTGCTGGATGGTATCGGCGGCATCCCTGCTCAGTTTCCTGGTTGTCATTCTAGTTCAATGGAAACAGGACCTTTTCTGCCTGTTCTATTCTGGCTAATCCCTTTATCTCAAGCGGGTATAGCGGTAGTTCAATTGTCTTCAGATCGTTGTATTTGCTGTGAATTAGTTCGATGTATTTTTGCTGCTGGTGTGCCTTCTGACACAAGAAATCCGATGTGGATGTGGGGATTACGTTGTTGATGATCAGCTGGCTGAATCTGAGCCCGTACCGCTCAAGTTCAAAGAACACGCTATCCAGTTGCTGGACGGCAAGGGCTTCGGGGATAGTGACCATGGTGAAATTTACTTCGGTCCGCAAGAAATTCATATCCTCTCCAGAAAGTTTTGTCCACTCTTTGATGATGTCAAGGATAGGGCGATTGCTCTCCCTCCCTAACTTTAGTCTGGAATAGATTCGTGGTGCGGTTTTAAGATGCTCCTGGAGCATGGTTGGTGTAGCGAGGAGCTTCATGGTTTGCCCTAAGGGGGCAGTATCCCAGATGATCTGGTCATAGGCATTTGAAAGGCTCAGTTCCCTGATGTAATCTACCGTAAATTCCTCTCCCAGGGTGGGGAGAATTGAAGTAATGAAGTCAACGAAACTGGCATAGTCGATGGAGATGAAGCTGGAGAAAACCTCATATACTTCGTGACCGAATTTTCTATTCCACATTTCCTTTATGTCATCTATGCTGAATTCAACGATGTGGAGGTTGTCGCTGACTTCGGTTGGTCCTTTGGATGCCCTGGTTTCGAAGATGTCTGAGAGAGATGGTGTGGGGTCAGTGGATACGACCAGTGTTTTTTGCCCGCGCCGGGCAAAGCTGGTCGCTGTAGCTGCAGCACACGTTGTCTTTCCCACTCCTCCTTTGCCCCCGAACATGATTACTCGTTTCTCAACCAATCGTATCTACCTCTGGCTCATTCACCATGCGAAAGATTCCTCAAATAGGCGTTCCTTGCTGTAGTTAGAGAGTTATCCAGGTAAACCAGCCTCCCGTTTACCATAGTTGCTACTACCTTGCCTTTAAAACTACAGCCGTCAAAAGGAGTATTTTTGCCCCTGGAGACAAAATCATGGGCAGCTACTCTCCATTCCCTGTTGGGGTCAAATATGGCAATGCTGGCAGGGACTCCTTCTTTCAGGGTACCCAGTTCACTGCTCTTGCCGATTATTTTTGCTGGTGCACAGGTTAATCTGGAGAGCAGTGTGGGCAGGCTTATTTTTCCTCCATGAACCAGTCTCATGAGACAGCCAAGGGCTGTCTCAAATCCGCTGATGCCAAAAGCAGCCATGTCCATGTTGCATTCCTTGTCTGCCAGTGAATGTGGGGCGTGGTCGGTGGCGATGGCATCAATCAGGCCATCTTTGAGGCCTCCGATTAAATGCTCTACATCCTGTTGCGTTCGCAAGGGCGGATTCACCTTGGCGCTGGTGTCATATCGAAGTTGCTTCTCTTTTGTGGCAGCTGCATCACTGTTTCTGCTCCATTCGCCGTGAACGACTCTCTCTTCAGTCAGTGTCAGGTGGTGGGGTGTAGCTTCAGCTGTCACTGCGAGGTTCTCTTCTTTAGCATGGCGTATAAGCTCGACGGATTCGCGCGTGCTAACATGAGCTAGGTGAACTCTGGCTCCGGTCAGTCTTGCCAGCGCGATATCGCGAGCTACGATGATTTCCTCGGCAGCGGCAGGAATCCCCTTTAAGCCCAGCATCCTGGAGATGCTGCCTTCGTTGATGACCCCGTTGCTGGCCAGTGCTTTGTCCTCACAGTGGTCAATGATTGGCAAACCAAGCCCGCGGCCACGGTCCAGGGCCTGGCGCATGAGCAGGGAGTTGGATACGGAGTCACCATCATCGCTGAAGGCGACTACACCGGCATCTGCCAGTTCGGCCATGTCACAAATCTCTCTGCCTGCCCTTCCTCTGGTAACGCACCCAATGGGAAGGACGTTGACGCAACCCTCTTTGCGGGCCTTTTGCCTTACGTAATCTATGGTAGCCCGGTTGTCCAGCGGAGGGTTAGTATTTGCCATGCAGCAAACGGTAGTAAACCCTCCTCTGGCAGCGGCCTTTGTTCCCGTCGCGATGGTTTCGTTGCCTTCGAAGCCTGGGTCTCGAAGGTGGCAATGGAGGTCAACAAAACCAGGAGATACAATCAGCCCTGAGGCATCAACCACCACCTGTCCGGGCAGAACAGGAATTTGCCCCTTTTTTACCTGCTTGATTCTGCCTTCAAGAATAAGTATGTCGCCAATCCAGTCTATATCCTGGCCAGGGTCAATTATATGACCACCACGGATAAGTAAGGGAAGGGGAGAGCTATTCACTGTTTTCATCATTTTGTGCGATATGCTTGTCGGGTTTGAATCCCTGAGCCAGGGCTTCCTCTTCCGTGGTGAAGACGATCAGGTTATCTGGTTTGATCTTTCGAATCCAGTGGCTGTCAGCTTTATGATAGTTCTTGTACTCCAGCGTGCCCTCGTGCCAATCCGAGCTGGCGATGAATTTGGGGCGAAGCTCATGTTCGCAATAGGTGCACTCCAATATCGGTGGCTCAAGATTTACAATTCTGAATTCGGGGCGGATGTATTTTATCTCCGTTTCCTGGTTTGATATGCAGATTGGATTGGGGCACCTGATCTCAGTGCCATGTTTGTAAGTGGGGTGATATGTCTTGGGGCCAAAGGGCTTGATTTCCTCAGGGACTGTAATGTTTCTGTCTCCCAGCATGAGGGAGATGAGCGCCATTCTCACGGGAACCCCGCGGGCAGCTTGTTTGAAATACATGCTCCTCGGGTCGGCATCTATTTCATAGGCCAGTTCATCAACGCGTGGCAGCGGGTGCATGACCAGCGTTTTCTTGAATTCCTTTCTTTCCAGCAGTTTTTTATCTACTACGGGGTAGGCGTTTTGCAGTTCGCCTTCTTTGGTTGGTGAAGCAACGAATCTTTCCTTCTGCAACCTGGTGACGTAGAGAGCATCGACACCCGTTTTGAACTCAACCTGCATGCAGATATCAGGCATCATTGCCAGCTGGTGGGGGTGGTTGGGCGTTATGTAGGCAGCCTCCACGGGGAAAAATTTTTCTCCGGAGGCATATCCCAGGGCTGCAGTGTCTCTTTCCAACTTGCCTCCACACTCTGCGGTCAGCTTTCTCAAGACATGCTCCGGCATTTCCAGTCCCGGGCTGGGGTGGAAGAGGATAGTAGCGCCGAATCTGGCCAGCGCGTAACTTAAGGAATGAGTGGTTCGTCCATGCTTCAGGTCCCCCCAGAAGGCAATTTTTAAGCCTTTGAGAGTCTGTTTTTCTTTTTTGAGCGTGTAGAGGTCGCACAGGGTTTGAGTGGGATGTGCGTGACTCCCGTCACCGGCATTTATTACAGGGATGCCGGCGTAGTCTGCGACTACCCTGGCGGCTCCTTCCCATGGGTGTCTGATGACGATTATGTCGGCATAACTGCCAGCTACCCTTGCCATGTCAGCGATGCTTTCTCCTTTGGAGAGGGAGCTTGATCCTATGTCGATAGCGCTTATAACGTGGCCACCCAATCTCAGCATTGCAGTTTCAAAGGATAGTCGCGTTCTGGTGCTCGGTTCAAAAAATAAGCTTGCCATGATCTTTCCACGGCATACCTCGGATTGCTCATTCAAAGATTCTGACATTTCGTCTGTCAGAGAGAAGAGCGCTTCGATTTCTCCGTTGGACAGGTCATCAATTGTGACCAGGCTCCTGCTGTGCAAATTGATATTAGTCATCGCTGCTTCTCCATGAAGGCCAGGTCTCTGACCTGGCCTTCAATTGTTACTTCATCTAACCCGTCGACTTCTTTCAGGTGCACATGGATGTCTTCACCTCGCGAACTTGGGATATTCTTGCCTACGTAATCGGCTCGAATAGGGAGCTCTCGATGTCCCCTGTCGATGAGAACTGCCAGGTGTAT
This sequence comes from Dehalococcoidia bacterium, assembly GCA_021162545.1. Taxonomy (GTDB): domain Bacteria; phylum Chloroflexota; class Dehalococcoidia; order GIF9; family AB-539-J10; genus M55B177. Next base: position 11,633 of record JAGGYM010000061.1, read on the forward strand.
GGACATTGGGCGTCCCAGGTCCATAAGTGCATCCATGGCGGCGCGAATACTCCGCCCGGTGTAAAGGACATCATCGACCAGGACTACTTGCCTGTCGGTGATATCTATCGGAATGCTGGTGCTCCGTGAAACTGCCTGCAGTTTTATGGGGGGGGTGTCGTCGCGGTAGCGATGGATATCCAGAGTACCAACAGGAATTGAGATCTCTTCGAAGTCTCCGATCATGCCGGCCACGCGTCTGGCTAAATATACTCCCCTTGTCCATATTCCAACGAGCACTATGTTCTCAGCGCCCTTGTTTCTCTCTATGATTTCGTGGGTAATGCGAGACAAAGCCCGTCTTATGTCGTTGGAACCCAGGAGAACCTTTTCCGGCATTAAAAAACCTCCTGCCAGAAAACTGACAAGAGGATAACAACTGACTTGCCGAAGGTAGAAAAACTCTTTGAACCGCTACGCTTCCGCATGCTCCAGCTTCTCAGCCTCACTGGACTGATTTAAAGACTCCAATAATAATAATAGCACAAATGGGGAAAACAACACAATGGATCGTATTCACTCATCTAAAATGTTACCGAGAGGGGTATGATTCACTCAGATAAAAATGTTACTGGGGGAGGATCATGCCGAGCAACGAAAGGATGAGCATAAACGAACGAAGAAAATATCTGAAA
>JAGGYM010000035.1 GCA_021162545.1 Dehalococcoidia bacterium
GCTTATACCCAGCGCACCATCAGAATTCGGGATGGACGTATAGAAGCATGAAGTTCAAAGATTGTTTTGCTACGGCGCTGCGAGCCCTGTTGAGCAACAAGCTCAGGTCTGCCCTGACGATGCTGGGCATACTCATTGGCATCGCCGCGGTTATTTCGGTGATGTCGCTGGGAAGGGCGCAGGAGGCTGAGACACAGAAGGCTTTTGCCTCTCTGGGGTCCAATCTTATCTATGTGGTGCCTGGCGCCGATGTCGGACAGGGGGGGATGTCGGGCTCACTGGGAAGCTCAGCCACGCTGACCATGGAGGATGCTGATGCTATCGCCAAAGATGCTCCCTCCGTGGGGATGGTGGCTCCAGTGGTGCAGACTACCTGTCTCTTCGTGGCGGGGAGGGAAAACGCTACGGCAATGATCGCAGGGGTGACGCCGGAGTATTACTGGGTCAACAACATTGAGATGGCACAGGGCAGGTTTATTGATGAATATGACTACAAGTCCAGGGCGCGGGTGGTCATGCTGGGAAATAAGCTGGCCGAAATTATGTTTGGAGAAATGGACCCCGTGGGTCAGAGCGTGAGACTTGATGGCCGCAAGTTCAGTGTGGTGGGGATGATGGAAAGCAAGGGAATGGGGTTTGGCACCGAAGACCTGATGGCTTATGCTCCGCTGAGCACTGTCCAGTCTACCATAATGGCGGGCGAGGTGAGCAGCTCAGGGCGCAGCGTCCAGGCTATCACCGTGCAGGCCAGGAACGCGGACGAGATCGCTCTGGCGGAGAGCGAGATCGAGTCCGTTCTGAGGCAACGGCACAGGATAAAGGAAGGCGAGGACAACGATTTCAGCGTCATCAGCATGCAGGCGGTATCTCAAATGGCGGGCCAGATTATAGGGATTCTCCAGGTGGTGCTTGCGGCCGTAGCGGGCATATCCCTGCTCGTTGGAGGTATCGGCATAATGAACATCATGCTGGTTTCGGTAACCGAGCGCACCAGGGAGATCGGCCTGCGCAAGGCCGTAGGGGCCAAGCGGCGGGATATTTTGACGCAGTTTCTCACCGAGGCTGCCGTGCTCAGTTTCTGCGGTGGAATTATTGGGGTGGCACTGGGGTGGCTGATCGTCCGGGTGGCGGTTGCTGTGATGGAAGGGATGGGATTTCCCTTCTCTGCCGTGATTCCCGGGGACATAATTGCCCTGGCCGTGGGCGTGTCGGTTTTCATCGGTCTTGCCTCCGGAATATATCCCGCGGCTCGCGCGGCGCGCCTTGACCCCATCACGGCGTTGCACCACGAGTGAGCGGTTACCTGCCCTGGATTAAAGAAAGAAACTCCGAGCGGGTAACGGACTTGCTGCGGAAGGTTCCTCTCACCGCCGAGGTTATCACGTTCGTTCCAGGCTTCTTGATTCCCCTCATGGTCATGCAGAGATGCTCCGCCTGGACGATGACCCCCGCGCCCTCCGGGTTCAGCGTTTCGAAAATGGCATCGGCGATTTGCCTGGTCATCCTTTCCTGGAGCTGGGGCCGCCTGGCGAATATCTCTACCACGCGGGCTAGCTTGCTTACGCCCACTATCTTGCCGCCAACCCTGGGAACGTAACCCACGTGCACCACCCCGTAAAAGGGCAGGAAGTGATGTTCGCACATGGAATAGAAGGGGATATCCCTCAGGATCACCATTTCGTAGTGTCCTTCTTCGAAGCCCACGGATAGCTCTGCCCTGGGGTCGGCATCCATTCCGGCAAAGAGCTCGGCGTACATTTCGGCCACCCGCTGCGGGGTGTTTTCTATGCTCTCGGGCGAAACACCTTCCCCCAGTGCTTCTATCATGGAGGCCATGGCCAGCTTAATTTTCCTCTGGTCGAGCATTTATAGCCCTCTCTTTACATAATGCGTGCTGTCCCCATCCTGGGTGGCATAGAAGTCGGCTCCGAGATAAAGAAGTGGTTTCATCTTACTGGCGTCCAGGAGATGTTTTTCATCAAAGGCTTCTTCAAGGAAGTGCACGGCGACAATTTTGCCCACGACCCAGTTGTGGTCGCCATAGAGCCTGTCGTCCACTAACTGACATTCGTAAGCGGCGTAGGCGTCTTTCAGTATGGGAACACCTGTCTTCAGCGGTTTTTCCTTTTCTATGTTGAACTTTTCGAACTTGTTTATTTCCCGTCCAGAGACGCCGCCGAGGCATCCTGCCAGGTTTGCCTTTTCCCAGGGGATGAAGTTGAGGCCGAATTCTTTGCTCTCCGCGATGAGCTGGTAGGTGAACCTGCTGGATGCCAGCGAGACGCCGTAGAGGGGAGGATCGATGCAAATGGAAGTGTGCCAGGCGGCGGGCATGGCGCTTTCCTTTCCCCCGGCGCTGGCGGTAACTATGAGTGCTATCTTGGGATAATGCTGGTTAAAGTTCGTCATGCTTTCACTGATTACCTTTGCCATATATGTCTCTCCTTTTCCCGATGTTGTTTCGCGTTTATCCCAGCCCCAGGGTCTCTTCCACCCGGGCCAGGTCAGCGGGGAGCTCAATTGGTGCTTGAGCGTATTTTACCGGCGTGCCGGGGTCTTTCAGTCCGTTGCCGGTGATGACGCAAACCACCCGCTTGTGGGAGAGGTCCTCTTTCCTGGTCCACTTGATAAGTCCCGCTATGGAAGCGGCCGAAGCTGGTTCGCCAAATATCCCGTCTTTGCTGGCAGCTAGTTTGTAGGCGTTCAAGATTTCCTCGTCGGTGACCGAGTCGATGATGCCTCCCGACTCGTCGCGGGCGGCTACCGCTTTCTGCCAGCTGGCGGGGTTGCCGATGCGGATTGCCGTGGCGATGGTCCGGGGTGATTTTACCGGTTTGCCCAGCACTATCGGTGCGGCGCCTGCGGCCTGGAACCCCATCATTCTGGGAGAATGATTTGTCTTGCCCATGCGGCGATATTCTGAAAAGCCCTTCCAGTAGGCGGTGATGTTGCCGGCATTGCCCACGGGTATGAAGAGATAATCGGGGGCATCGCCCAGTTCATCCACGATCTCAAAGGCTGCCGTTTTTTGCCCCTCTATGCGGTACGGGTTCAGTGAATTAACCAGGGTGATGGGATATTTCTCGGTGAGAGCGCGGACGATCTGAAGGGCCTGGTCAAAGTTGCCCCTTATGCTTATGATCTGTGCATTGTGTATGATGGCTTGAGCTAGTTTTCCTGCGGCTATCTTCCCCTTGGGAATGATGACAACGGTTTTGAGTCCGAACCGGGCTCCGAATGCTGCGGCTGAGGCGCTGGTGTTGCCCGTGGAGGCGCAGATGATGCTGGAGCTGCCATTTTCCACCGCGTTGGCTACGGCCATTACCATGCCTCTGTCCTTGAAGGAGCCGGTGGGATTGCAACCCTCGAGCTTGAAATAGAGCTCGCCACAGCCCAGCTCTTTTTCCAGTCCTCGCGATCTTAGCAGTGGGGTGTCGCCTTCTCCCAGCGTTATCATGGGGGTAGCCGGGGTAATCGGCAGAAGATTGCGGTAATTGTATAGAACGCCCTGTTTCATTTTTCCTCCAGTCTGATATAGCTGAAATTATGTCCGGAAGGGACAATAAAGTCCTCTCCCATCATGCCAGTATCTGGATAATTCTCGTTTTCGCCTTTACCACTTCCAGCAGGTCTATTTGCTGCAATGCGGCGCGCAGTTCCTTCTCTCTCACCAGGTAGGTGGTCACGATGACAGATACCGATTTGGCCGATACCGCTTCCTTCTGAATGATGGAGGCCAGGCTGATGTTGTGGTCACCCAGGATTCTGGTGATTTGCGCCAGCACTCCTGGCTGGTCAATAACCGTTAGCCTGAGATAATACCTGGTTTCGATGTCTCCCGTGTCGTTCAGGACAATGGGAGTGTTGGAGGTGGGCATCATGAAGGTATCACCGTGAGCGATATCGAGCAGGTCGTTGATGATGGCCACGGCAGTTGGATATGTCCCTGCTCCCGGAGCTACCAGCGCGGAGACCACGCCCAGGTCGTCTTCCAGTTCGATGGCGTTGTTGGCGTCTTCCACGGACGCCAGAAGGCTGCCGTGCGGGACAAGGACGGGGCGGACAAATATAGTGGCGGAGTCCTTTCCCTTCTCCACGATTCCTACGAGCTTTATGGCGTAGCCCAGCTCCCTGCCGTACTGGATATCCTGCATCGTTATTTCTCTTATCCCTTCGCAGGGAACATCGGGAGGCATGTTGAAGGTATTGTTTATTACCCCCGACAGGATTTGGATTTTGCGCGCCGTGTCGATGCCGTCTATGTCGTCTGAAGCATCGGCTTCGGCGTAGCCCTGTTCCTGCGCTTCCTTTAGCGCCTGTTCGAAAGGAATTCCTCTGCGGGACATATGAGAAAGGATGTAGTTGCAGGTGCCGTTTAAGATGGCGCACATCCTGCGAATTCTCCCGGCCGACAGGCTCAGGTCATGAATCAGGGTGTTGCATCCGACGAACGTTCCCCGGAAGCCTATGGTTCGCCCTAGCTTTGCAGCCAGGCTGAAGACCTCATTCCCCCTGGCTATGATGGCCTTGTTGGCGGTAACGATGTCCTTGCCGTTTTGCAGGGCATCCAGAATCAGTGATCTGGCGTCTTCGACGCCTCCCATGACCTCGACGACGATGTCTATCTCGGGGTCATGGACGACCCTGGCAAAGTCGGTGGTGACGAGTTCGGGATCAACGTTGAAGGGGCGGGACTTATCGGGGTGCTTTACTACTATCTTCGCCAGCTTGAGCTCTGGTATCTGTTTCTGCAGCAAGATTTCTATGACGCCCTTGCCGACATTCCCGAAACCTGCTACTGCTACGCGCTTCGCTTTCATTCTAAGTCCTGGTGTATCTGTTTGAATGAATTATAAGTTGACCTTGCTCTCTCTTACAGGAAAGATGACCTCATCTCCGTTTCAATACTTCCGTTACTGCCCATGACATCATTGTTTCGTCAAGGTAGTTATTTATGGTACTGCTTTCCCTCAGTTGTGACAACCACAGGTTGAAATCTTCACCTGACAGGGACTCCTTGACGCTGTCGTTCAGCTCGTGTTGTCCTTTGTCCAGAACGTCAACTATCCAGCAACCGCCGCTGCTGCCGATTGAATCGTCTTTAACCGGCGCGCTTATTACATTGAGCTCCAGGTTGAAGGCTGCCTCATCGAAAATATCACTGCCGGAGGCCCCCTCTGTTATCCAGCCCAGTTCGCCGCCGTTGTCTTTGCTTGCATCCTGGGAGTATTCTCCTGCCAGTTCAGCGAAATCGCCGCCGGCTTCCAGTTTTTCCCTGACCTCTATAGCCCGGGCTTCGCTGGGCAGAAGCATGGTGCGCACAAATATGCCCTTTTCATCGTCTTTGTCGGTCACTTCTATCAGCCAGTAACCGATCTCTTTGGTTATTTCCTTATCATAGACGGTCGTTATTTCCCCCGCTTCGAGGCTGGAGAAAATTTCTCCAATGGCGGAGGGCATCTGCTCTGCCGGCAGCCAGCCCAGCTCGCCACCAGCGTCGGGGGTACAGGAAAATTCCTCAAGCGCCGCGCTGAAATCCTGGCCTGCTTCGAGGCTTGCTTTCACCTCGTTGGCTACTTCCTGACTTTCTACCAGCATCGTCTCTATATCTGCTTGCTCCATTTCTGGTGGCAACTGAGAGGTGAAATAGGAGAGAAGCTCTTTTTGCAACAGGTCAGCAGTTACCAGGTCCTGATAGACTCTGCTATCGGGCAGGTCGAACTCTTTGATTTTTGCTTTTACCTCTTCCCCGTCTGCTTCAATGCCCATGTCGCTCGAGCCCTGTTTTATCAGCTCAATCTGTTCTATCTGATTGGCGGCGTACTGGGCGTAGAACTGGCTTGGGTCTGCATTCCTGGTATGAGCGTCGAGCATATCGACGTAGTAGCCCATGTCGAAAGCAGTGTCGTTCACCTCGATGACTACTTGCTTTAAGGGCCTGATGTTGTCGTTATAGTAGCCGTATCCGGAATATCCGATGATGCCCGCGAGAAAAACGGCGATGGAAATCATGATGATACGGCTTACCTTCTGCTGGCGCTGCCACCTGGAAAGCTGGTGTTTGGAGGGGGCTCGCCTGGTTGTGGTTTGTTTTTCTTTATTCTTGCTCAATGGTAACTGACCTTTGCCGCTTATTTGTTTTCGGTTCCACCCGCCCCCATTCACCAGGAAGGAGTCGTGAAGGATTCCCGTTTAACATCGTTGCTCCCGCGTCGCTGCTATGATAACATATTGGTTAAGTCTTGGGCGACGGGGTGTAGCGCAGCCTGGTAGCGCACCTGAATGGGGTTCAGGTGGTCGGAGGTTCAAATCCTCTCACCCCGACATTTCCTTCGAGTTCAACAAAAACCCTCTCTGTTAACAAAAGCTCAGCTGCAAATCTGGGCTGGCTTGCTAACATCTTCCGTTTCGACCACATATCCTTTTATAGGTCAATCTGCTGGTCGTCAATGTATCCAATGGGAAATTGCCCTGAATATGCAGGAACTAAACTAATGCCTCACTGCAGATGATACGAGGCGTTTCTTCGGAGTCGGCGGCACCCGTTCTCTGGTTGGTGCGCTCGCTCAAGCTGTGTTCGTAGTAGATAGCGATGAGGTTCTTCAGCAAGTCTTCGCCGACCACGCCATTGCGCCGCAGGTAATTCAGCTTCTTGTTAACGGCGGGTGATTGATTCAGGCGAAACGCTTGCTCCAGAATATTTATCTGTCCTTTGGTGTTATCATCAGCGCGCTTGAAGAATATGCCAAGCTCACGCAGAGTGTATTTCTGTGCTTGTGTCAGGGACAGAGTTTGAGAGCGTTCTGTTCTCATATGCTTGACGTCTTCTGCAAAGCGCCGCTTAATTTCCATTGTTTTGCTGTTATATCCTGAAGGAAGCTTACGTACTGGTTCAAGAGCCGAGCACTTTATAGAATTGATAGCTTGGGCCATATCGCGAGAAATGATGTTCCCTTCACTGTCGGCCAGGAATAGTTGCTGGAAACGCCCTGCCTGGCAGAATACGTAGTGCCCCTTGAAGCTGGTTTCAAGGGCAGCCCTGATGCCATCCCTCAGCTCCTCTATCCTCTGGAACTCCTCTGGTTTTTCGCTTCTCATCTGTCGGAGCATCTCCTCTGCTTCATTGAGGTCTATGAAATCCTTTGTCTCCTCTTCAAATAATGATAACTGTCCTGCTTTGCCTTCATAGATGGCATACATGGCTTCCTCATTAAGTTGTTCGCTCTCATCAAGTATGGCAGCATCTTCTCCAATGGTATCGTGGATTTCCTGAATGCGTATCTGTAAAATGTCTTTGATTCCCAGGGCTTTGTCAAGCTCGGTCTCAGGCAAAAAGTTAAATGCCCAGACAACGTCATTCTCAGAGCCTATTCTGTCAATGCGCCCGATGCGCTGTATCAACTTGACCGGATTCCAGTGAAGGTCATAGTTGATGATTTTATCGCAATCCTGGAGGTTAAGGCCCTCGGAGAGAACATCGGTGGAGATAAGGATGCGGACCTCTCTATCGCCCTGCAGGAACTTAAACTCGGGGTTGGATTTAGGTGAGAAACGCCCGGCCATCCTGGACTTGCTCTTGTCTGTGCCGTAGATGACATCGATATCGGATTTCTTACCTCCGGGATTGAGATTTTCATAAAGGTATTTTGCCGTGTCGGCGTACTGGGTGAAAATGAGGCATTTGCCATTGTTCAACGGAGGCTCGTTCATCCTGGAAAAGAGCTCCTGCAGCTTGGCATCTTTCTCAGAAGTGATGGGCTCTACCATCTCCAGAATATGCTCAAGCAGATTTTTGTCTGCTTCTATGTGTGCTCTCAGTTCTGCCGATTTGAAGTCTTTAATGTCGTAGCGCCCTGACATGTCGCGCAGGCGATCGATGAGGTCAGTTTCCCCCAGGAGGTCTGATTCGTGCAAGAGCTGCTGCGCTTTGTCACCCGCAGGAACGATACCAGCGTCGAGAGATTTAAGGAACTTCTGGTGTATGAAAACAAGCTTTCTTATCGTTTCTCTGAAGGCATAAACACTGGACTCGAAGCGCTTGAAAAGCAGCACCCTGACAAGCCCTCGCAAGTTAAGTCCTGCACGATGGAGTTCACTGTATGGTTTCTGTTTCCTCTTTTCAGGCAGAACGTAGTTGTAAAGACCATAACGAGCGTAGGTAATCTCCTCGTCGGGTTTTGGCTTGTAGCGCGTTCCTCCAGGCCTTCCGAGGTACCTGCGGATTTGCTGATACAAACCGCTATATGTATTCTCTATGCTGTATCTCAGCGGCTCCAGCTCTCTTCTGGGGAAGAAGTGATGTTTGCCGCCCACGATGATATATGCCCTCTTCGTGCCATTGAGATATTGTTCGCACTCCAAATCGGATAGCTCTTTCAAAGGACGCTGGGTGTCTTCAGCGTACCCGTACCAGCGAAGGACATGCCTGCGTGTTCTGCGTATCAGTACATGGCCCAGCAGGTCCTGCAGTTTTCTTTCTCGCGATTCGATCAGTTTGAAATACCGCTTCAAATCCGGGGGGTCTATGGGAAGATCGGTCTTGTCGTCCTGGTGGAAGAGCTTTAGCTGGTTGTATATGTCCAGAGCTGTCTTGTTGCGCGGTGTGGCTGTCAGGAAACAGCATTTCCTTCCCGTGGAGAGAAATGTGTGGAGCACTTCATAACGCTGGGTTGTATGGTGGCGAAAGTTATGGCTCTCATCTACCAGCACCATATTCCTGTCCCGGTACTTTACATCCTGAAGAAGGCCATTTACGCCACTCTCGCCTGTTTCTTTAAGCAGGCTCATGGGTAAGACACGGGCATTAAGATGGTATCTCTCATTATATCCTTCCCACATGTCCTCCAGCGTCTTGGGACAAATGATAAGTGGGCGAGCATGCTCCGTTCTCTCAAAATGCTTGATGATAGCTGCCCCGATATAGCTCTTGCCCAGTCCAACCACATCGGAGATGAAGCACCCTCCGTAGTCCCTTATTTTTTGCGCTGCCTGTTTGACGGCGATCTTCTGGAAATCAGCCAGGTCCCGGGTTATCTCATCATCCCAGAGGACTTCTTTTCCCTCTCCCTCATCAAGTCGGTCTTTCACCAGAGCATAGAGCGTTTTCATATAGACATCATAGGGAGAGGCAGGATAAGCTGCCCATGATTGCTTCAGTTCATTCATCAGGAGTTCATCGAAGTTCTGAGCTTCGTCCCAAAGCTCATCGAACCATTTGGTCAACTCGGCATGGTTGCTGTCGCCTTCGACTCTCACGTTGAGTTCAGTGTTGTTCAGGATTCCGGACAGGGTCAGGTTGGAGGAACCAACGATGGCGGTTCCCTTGTTGGGGAGAGAGACGATATTCCCCCTTTCGTCATAAAGCTGCTTATAATCGAAGATATATGCCTTGGCATGAAGGCGCCCCTTTGTATATATCTTTACCTTTAACCGCTTTTCCTCTATCAACTGCACCAGGGTTTTGACCAGCGTTTCTCCTTCATCTGTCTGGTCCATCAGAGCAGCGGCTTCTTTGAGATTCTCGGATGTATCTTTAGCCCTTTGCTGCTGGTCTGCTCTCTTGCTTAATCTGATGTCATCCAGCGCTTCGCTGGCCAGGTCAAGGCGCTTATAGCCTTCACTGATTTGCTCCAGCGTCTCGCGGTTCGTGGTGTTGCCGATGAGTAGCTTTATCTCTGTGAGGTCCTGTAAATGATTTTGTAGCGGCTCGAAGCCAGACAGAAAGAAGTAGCCCACGGCAAATCTGGCTCGCTCTGTAGAGGAGAGAATACGGTTTATGTGGTCAACCAGTTTCTCATTACGGTTATCTATGATGTCGTGTGCCGGCATTATCTTACTTCCCTATCAGCTCAGGATGATTCTTTTGCAGCCATTCAGTTACCATGTCATGAAGCTCTTGTGCCAGGGCAATCATTTCCGCCACTTCCTGCTCTGAAATCATGCCAATCATCTCATAATCAGTGATATTGCGTTTCTGGCGGAATTTATTGAATTTCCTGATCGTCTTGATATCCGGCTGCAGAGTAAAAGCCAGGGATTGAATAGTCCGGTAGTGGTTACCTTCACCGGACGTTCGGTAACCGCTGGCAGCTAAAGCGGCTCTGGCCACCATGAGTGCGGCATTGTATGCGATGGCAAATCTCCTGTCGGTGCTCAGGGCTTCTGGCTGGGCATCCGCCATATCACGCTCAAATACAGCAAAAAGCTGGTCAATCTCTTTCCGGCTGGTTTTATGAGTCTTTAATTGACCTTCATTTAACCAGTCTTGCAAGCTCACCTTCATCTCCTATCAGAAATATTTTTTCGCTATTGAGCACGGTCTTTACGAAGTGATGGTCATCCCTCACTTTCTGCTTAAACTCGGCAATCGGATAGACAACCGAGTTTATCTCCCGCCCCAGTTTTTCCTCCGCTGGAGTAAGAAGGGAAACTGTGTCTCCAAAGGAGATAGCTCCAACTACCAGCACATCTATATCACTGGCTTTACCTTCATTGCC
>JAGGYM010000057.1 GCA_021162545.1 Dehalococcoidia bacterium
AGCTTGAACGTGCGAGGGAATAAGCAAGTACTCTGGGAAAGAGGGGTACAGCTTATCTTAATTCTTAATATAAAAATGTAAAACAGGAGGGAGGCTAAAGATGGAAGAAACGGAAAAGACCATGGAGGACTTCATTAAAGAGCTTCATGAAGTCAAGGAAAAGGCACTCTTGGGGGGTGGGCAGGACAAGATAGATAAGGAGCATGCAAAAGGTAAACTTACTGCAAGGGAACGCATAGATCTGCTTCTTGACCCTGGTAGTTTCCGCGAATGGGGTATGCTGGTAGGCCACGTCGTTGGTGCTCCTGGAGACGGGATAATAATTGGGTGGGGAACCATTGAGGGACGAAAGGTCTGCATTTTTGCTCATGACACCACCGTGTTTGGTGGTTCTCAAGGATACAAGCATGGGAGGAAACTCTACAAGATTCATGAACTCGCTTTGACCATGGGGGTCCCCATCATCTGTTTGCATGATTCTCCCGGAGCCAGGGTGATAAGGCCCGAGATAGCTGGCATGGATGATCCATATCGTGTGGATGATGAGAAACACGCCGGGGTGGTGTTTAACATCAATACCAGGTGCTCAGGGGTAATACCCCAGATATCGGGAGTCATGGGGAGCTGCACTGGAGGCTCAGTGTATTCCCCTGCGTTAACCGACTTCATCTTCATGGTAGATGGAATCAGTCACATGTGTATTACCGGGCCCAGAGTTATCAAGTCGATATTGAGTGAGGACATTAGTCTGGAAGATCTGGCAGGGAGCAGGGTTCACGCTACGGTTAGTGGATGTGCTGACTTTAGAATGAAGACCGAGCAAGAGTGCATGCAGGAAATAAAAGCGCTGCTGAGGTACCTGCCTTCGAACTGGAAAGAGAAGCCACCCTACGTAAATACGGGCGATGACCCGGGAAGGTATGTTGATGCCCTGGAGGGAATAGTGCCTACCAAGACCACCAGGCCGTATGATATGCACCGCGTCATTAAAGAGATCGTGGATAACGGTGAGTTCCTTGAAGTGAAAGCGGGATTTGCCAGGGAAATAGTTGTTGGTTTTGGCCGGCTCGACGGAAATGTTGTTGGATTTGTTGGAAACAACCCTGCAGTTCTCGCTGGCAGCATGAGTATAAATAGCTCTGACAAGCAGGCCCGCTTTATCAGGTTTTGTGATGCCTTTAATATCCCGCTGGTCTTGTTAGTAGACTCACCAGGTTATCTCCCCGGGAAGGATGAAGAGTATGGTGGCATAATTCGCCATGGTGCCAAGGTGCTTTATGCTCTAGCTGAAGCGACTGTGCCCCGGGTAGCTATCCTGATGCGCAAAATCTACGGCGGAGCCACGATAGGTATGGGGATAATGCCAGGGTTCGGCACTGATTTTGTTTATGCGTGGCCCACTGCTGAGATTGGCCCTATGGGAGCTGCACAGGCGGTTAAGTTGATCTACCGTAAGGAAATCGCCAGTGCTGAAAACCCAGAGGAATTCGAGGCACAGAAGACCAAGGAATATCGCGACCTGTATGTTAACGCGATAAACCGTACATCGGATTGCACATGGATTTCTGAATGTATTGAGCCGCGGGATACCAGGCGATACCTGGTTAATACGCTCGGGCTTCTAAAAAACAAGGATTTGGGTCCTCTTCCGCAGAGGAAACACGGGAACATTCCCCTTTAGTTGCCTCATATCTATCAGACGGAGAGAGCGATGGCTTTTGACAACAAACGGGCAGAATTTGTAAACTTACCTCTTGGGTTTCTCGAGAAGGTGAAGTTAGAACTCTAGGGAAAAGAGAGTTTAGCGTGAAATAAAAAATCGAGGAGGTATAAAGAATGGATTTTGAATTAACTGAAGAACAGGTGATGTTCCGCGATATGGCGAGGAAGTTCGCCGAGCAGGAGATATTACCGACTCTCATACAGAACGAAAGAGAAGAAAAGTTCGATACGAGGCTGATAAAGAAGATGGGCAAGGCTGGATTGCTGGCGCCTCACCTTCCCCAGGAATATGGAGGCCTGGGGCTTGATTACATCACCGCAGCTGTCATCTGGGAGCAGTTGTGTTATGCCAGCATAGCGGTAACGCAGGCAGCAACCAGCGGGCCCATCCAGCCGGGGACCAACCTTCTTGATGCCGGCAGTGAAGAGCAAAAGAAGAAGTGGTTGCCCGGAGTGTGCTCCGGCGATACCATTTTTTCAGGAGCTGTGGTTGAGCCCAACGCTGGCAGTGACTCTACCCGGATTGAGACCATGGCGGTGCGCGATGGGAACAACTGGGTTCTCAACGGCAACAAGATCTTCATCTCCAATGGCTACGAGGCCGACCTTATCCTGGTCGTAGCGCAGACGGACAAGAGCAAGGGAGCCAAGGGGCTTGCTTCCTTTCTCGTGGAGAAGGATACTCCCGGGTACTCTGCTACCATGCAGCTGGGAAGGATAAGCTGGAGAGGAGGCAGTGAGGGAGCTCTCAGGTTCAACGACTGCGTCATTCCCTTGGAGAATCAGGTTTCTGAGGCGGGGAGGGGGCTACGGGATGCCCTGCGCGGAATTGATACTGCGCGCCTTCTGCTGTCCATCGGCGCCGTTGGCATGTGCCAGTGCTGTCTCGATGCCTGCATAAAGTATGGCAAAGAACGCGTACAGTTTGGCAAACCACTTGGAGGTCACCAGCTGGTGCAGGGCACGATAGCGGAAATGGCAACCAAGATCGAGGCAGCCAGGTTGCTGACCTACCGCGTTGCCGACCTCAAGACCAGAGGAATCCGCCACATTAAAGAGATGTCCTATGCCAAATACTTCGCCACTGAGGCAGCGCTCTGGATAACAGCAGAGGCGGTCAAGCTGCATGGTTCCTTTGGCACCTTCGATGAGTATCCCGTAGGTCATCACTATCAGGATGCCATTACGCTCACCATTCTTGGAGGTACGAGCAATATCCATCAGCTAACCATCGGGCAGCAGCTTCTCGAGATGCCAGCCTTCACCGGGTAAGATATACTGCCATGGAACAGGGATTCGATGCCATAGTAGTGGGGGCGGGGCCGGCAGGTTGTGCCTGTGCTTACAAGCTGGCCAAGGCTGGCTTGCAAGCGCTGGTAATAGACCGGGGAAAATTTGCTGGCGCCAAGAACATGTGGGGTGGTGCGTTTTATGGAGCAGAGTTGCTGGAATTACTGCCCGACTTCCTTGAAGAAGCGCCCTTTGAAAGATACGTAACGCGACAGAAGATTTCCTTCCTCACCGTGGAAGATTGTCTCTCTATAGACTTCGCTAGTCCCAAATTCAGCCAGCCGGCACCCCACGGCTTTGTCATACTTCGGTCCAAGTTCGACCGCTGGTTTGCTGACAAAGCCCAGGAAGCAGGGGCCATAGTAGCTCCAGGGCTGGGGGCTGACGACCTTTTATGGGATGGACACCGCGTGACGGGAATAAAAGCTGGCAACGATGAACTGCCCGCCAGCGCAGTTATTGCCTGTGACGGCGCAAACTCCGTCATGGCTCAGAAAGCAGGGCTCCAGACAGAGCTTTCACCAGAAGACATGAAGCAGGGAGTGAAAGAAGTTATCGAGCTGCCCCGGGAGGTGATCGAACAGCGGTTTAATTTGTCCGGCAGAGAAGGCATGGCATGGGAGTTCGCTGGCTCGTGCACCCAGGGCCTGCCCGGTGGGGGGTTCATCTATACCAATCAGGACAGCATCTCGATAGGAATAGTAGCACAGCTAAACGCTTTAGTTAAAAGGAAAATCCAGGCTAACGACTTGCTCGAAGGATTTAAGAGCCATCCAGAAGTAGCCAGATTGATCGAAGGCGGCAAGCTGGTAGAGTATTCCGGACACCTTATTCCCGTTTCCGGGATCAACATGATGCCGGAGCTATACAGGGATGGTTTCCTCGTCGCCGGCGATGCCGCCGCACTGGTACTGGGAACAGGACTGATACTGGAAGGAGCCAACTTCGCCGTTGCCTCCGGGATAGCTGCGGCCGAGACCGTAATAAAAGCGAAGGAAAAAGGAGATTTCTCCAGGGAGTCTCTCTCCACGTACCAGAAGTTGCTCGAGGAGAGCTACGTGCTCAAGGACTTGAAGACCTTCAAGAAAGCACCGCATTTCCTGGAAAATCCACACATCTATAATCTCTACCCCGAGCTGGCCTGCGATCTGGCACGGCGAATTTTCATCGGTGACGGCCAGCCCAGGAAAACGACGTGGAATACCCTTAGAGGTTCTCTCAAAGGCAAAGCATCGTTGCTACAAATACTTCCCGACCTGTGGTGGGGAAAGGGAGCCATATGAATACCATCAGCATTGAAGATAAGCTGGCAGTCAATAAGTTTGATATAGACAAGGACGTCCACATCAGGATCGACGAGGACATATGCCAGACGTGCAACCATCACGCCTGCATCTATGTATGTCCTGCCAACTGCTACAAACTGAGCGATGGGCGCATTACCTTCTCCTATGAAGGGTGTCTGGAATGCGGAAGTTGTAACGTTGCCTGTGACAAAGGAGCCATTGACTGGACTCTGCCAAGGCCCGGTTTTGGCATATGCTATCAGTATGGCTAGAAAGGAGTACAGATGAATATCATAGTTTGTGTTAAGCAAGTACTGGACCCGGATATTCCGCCGGCGAAGTTCAAAGTAGATTCCGCCAGCAAGCAAGTGGTCCCTCCTGAGGGCATACCTCCTGTAATAAATCCATACGATGCCCAGGCGGTTGAGCTGGCACTGAGGTTAAAGGAGAAGCAGGGTGGTAAGATAACTGTCTTGACGGTGGGCAGCGATGGTGCCGATAAAGCCGTCAAGTATGCCATCTCGATGGGAGCTGACGATGGTTTTGTTCTTTCTGACGAGGTATTTGAAGGGTCCGATAGTTTCTCGATGGCCTACATCCTGAGCAAAGCGGTAGAGAAGATCGGAGAGTATGACCTCGTATTATGTGGGCGCCAGGCAGCAGACTGGGATGAAGGGTTGGTGGGATCGATCATTGCTGAAAGTCTGGGTACATCTCTGGTCACTCTGGCTGAAGATGCAGAGGTCGTTGATGAGGGCTTGAAAGTGAAACGGGTAACGCTCGATGGTTATCAGGCATTTATCGTTCCCACGCCAGCAGTAGTCACGGTCAGCAACGAAGTCGGTCAGGCCAGATTGCCGTCGGGTCTGGGCATAATATCCGCCGCCCGGAGACAGATCCCTGTTTGGAAAGCCGCGGATACAGGTATTGACCCTTCTCTGGTTGGAAGCGCAGCCGCACGCAGAAAGCTGTTTGCACTTTCCGTCCCGGCGAGAGAGCGCAAGTGTGAAATCATTGAGGGCGAAACGCCGGCTGAGGCAGCAACCAAGCTGGCAGAGCGCCTGAGAGAAGCTGGAGCAATATAGGTAACGATAAGGAGATGAGCTAATGGCTGAAAATAAGGGCATCTTGATATGTGGAGAGGTAGTGGATGGCAAACTTGCCGCAATTACCGCAGAGCTGCTGGGTGCGGGCAAGAAACTAAGTGCTGAACTGGAGCAACCATTGGGCGCCCTGCTTATCGGGAAGGATATCGAAGAAGTGGCCCAAGAGACCATCGGTCTTGGCGCTGATAGAGCATACACTATCGATGGCCCGGCCTTTCTTGATTCACTCCCCGACCTCTATGTAGCATTGATAGCGGCTGCCTGTGAGAAATTGCAGCCGTCCGTGGTGATACTGGGGCAAACCGACATGGGACGCGATGTTGCCCCCAGACTGGCAGCAAAGTTAAAAACTACGGCTGTCCTGGATTGCGTTGGCCTCGAGATAGACCCTGAAACCAGGGCACTTCTGCAAACACGACCTGTCTATGGCGGGAACGCTACGGCAGTATGGGTTACAGAGTCTCAACCTCAAATAGCTACGCTAAGGCCAAGATCAGTGATGGCCGCCGAATCCGACACTTCAAGAACGGGAGAGATAGAACCTCTTCCCATAGTGGTAGAAGACTCTGCAATTAAAGGCAAACTGGTGGAGACGGTAAAAACAGAAGTCGAAGGCATAAAGCTCGAAGATGCCAAAGTTATTGTTGCTGGTGGAGGGGGCATCGGTGGCCCTGAAGGATTTGAGAAACTGAGGGAACTGGCCTCTCTCCTCGGCGGCACGGTAGGAGTAACGAGGGTGCCCTGTGATGAGGGTTGGTTGCCCCTGACGATGGAAATCGGACAGACGGGCCGCATCGTAGGGCCTGATCTCTACATTGCAGTGGGTATCTCGGGAGCCCCGCAGCACATGGCAGGGTGCTCTGGTTCGAAATGCATTGTAACCATAAACAAAGACCCTGATGCCAACCTTTTCAAGGAATCCAATTTTGGGATAGTGGGCGATTACAAGCAGGTCATGCCCGCTTTCATCGAGAAATGCAGAGAGTTGCTATCATCCTAGTAAAAGCTACTTGTAAAACCCGTTAGTTCGATGGAAGAACATGCCTTCCATTATGGACTACAGGTGAATAGAGAGTATCCGTCTCGGGATGCTCTCCTGGGAATGGTAAGGGGGCAGCTGCGAAATATTCTGGACATCGCTGTTCTGATGAAGGATGGGCGAGAGATAGACCCCGATGGATTCAAGTTGCTTCTCGACAGGACATCCACGTATGAGATAAGGAGTCCTGGAGCAGATGGCATATCAGCAAGCCCTGACAGCACCAGCATATACGAACCCAGGATAGATTTTGCCAGGAAGCAACTTGAGAGCCTGCTATCCGTCATAGAACTGGAAAGCAGGGGGCAGGTTATCCCCGTTGATGGCTTCAAGCTAAAGAATCTCCCTGATTGGCTTACCTTCGATGCCTTCGATAGCAGCGAGATTCTGGAATATGCAGCAACGCGTTGCAACTGTGATTGTGTCTTTTGCTATAACAAAGGGGCTCCCTCCTCCCTTGCTCTGAGAAGCGCGAAGAAGACCGCCAGAGAAGAACTAAACGAGATAAAAACAAGGCTGAGCTACCTTTCCCCTGATGCGGGCATTGGCCTATTCCCATGCCCTCCCCTCAGCTACGATTTTCTGGCACATCCATATTTCAGGGAAATTCTCCGCTCTTTGAGAGAAAAGACTCCACAGCCGTTGAGGATAAGCACCAACGGCAGAAACCTGACGCCTGAGACAATCGCTGAACTGGCGGCCCTTGGCTCCATCTACCTGTACTTCTCTCTAAATACCTCATCCCCCGAGCGCCGCAAGAATCTGATGCGGGACAGCGAACCCCAGATTGCAATCTCTGCCCCCGGGCTGCTAAGGGAAAAGGGCATCCCTTATGCCGCCGTCATTGTTCCCTGGCCTGTGAACTCGATAGATGAAATGTGCCAGGACATTTGCCAGACGGTAACCTATGTCGATGGCTGTGGGGCCCACCTCATTGAAGTAAATCTCCCGGGATACTCCAGTGAGTTCTCGCGGGAAAAGCTATTCGACCTGGACGAAGTCTGGCAGGCTTGCATTTCCACCATAAGGAAACTGAGGGAAGAGACAGGGTGCCCTATCGTAGCTATGCCCTGCATGTACGAGGAAAACCTCTATGAGGAGCGCAAGAACCTGCCGAGGATAATGGGAATGGTCAGAAATTCCCCTGCCGCTCGCAGTGGTCTCAGGATGGGAGACGTAATCGTGGGGATAAACAACGTCCACATAAAAAGCAGGCCTCAGGCCAGAGACATGCTTTATATGCTGCAGGGCAGCAACCAGAGGATGACTAAATTCACCATCCAGAGAGGGAAGCAAAAACTTGACCTGGCGGTAAATCTGGAGGACTTCGATTACCCTTATTCCAGAGAATTTGACAGACACCTCGGGGTGATCTTTATGGGCACGGGTTTAAGGTTAAGCTATATTGAAAGGCTAAGGGAAATAATAGATGAAAGCAGAGCCAGGGATGTTCTCTTCCTCTCGTCCAGTCTGGTGAAACCGACTTTCGAGCAGTGCCTCAGAGAATCTCACCTCTTTAGTTCGGGTGGCTTCAAATTAACTGTTGAGGTTCCCCGAAATAACTACTTCGGAGGGAACATATTCATGGGTGACCTTCTGGTGGTACAGGACTTCATTGACCATATCAAGGATTACCTGAAACGGCAGCTTGCCCCTGATCTGGTGGTGATACCATCGTCTCCCTTCTCCCGAGGAAGATGGGGGCGGGATCTAACGGGGAGAGTATATCTTGATATAGAAAGAGAGACAGGAATACCGGTAAAACTTCTCGAATGCAATACTATCTATGATTAGGAAAGGAAATAATTGACAGAAGTTTGATAGAAACCGTAAACTTAACAACTTTGCGGAAAAACCAATAGAAACAGGAGGTATAGATGTCAGACAAAGTCTACCGGCTGGGATGTGATATTGGGGGCACTTTTACCGACTTCGTCCTGCTGAACGACGAGACAGGGGAAATCAAGATTCACAAATGTTTGACCACTCCCCAGGACCCCTCCGACGCTGTAGAAGAAGGGGTCGTGGCGCTATCGGGGAAAGAGCAGGGTTTCGTCAAGAAGCTGGATGAGGTAATACACGGCACCACTCTGGTTATCAACGCCATCATCGAGAGGAAAGGAGCCAGGACGGGGCTCATCACCACCAAGGGATTTAGAGATACTCTAGAGCTTGGCAGGGAAATCAGGTATGCTCCTTACGACATTTTCTCCGAATATCCCGTGCCTCTCATTCCAAGACCCCTGCGCCTGGAAGTAGATGAGAGAATTCGTAGCGACGGCACCGTATTGAAGTCGCTGGACACTGAGGAGGCAAAAAAGGTTGTTCACGAGCTGATGGATCAGGGAGTAACCTCGATAGCAGTCTGCCTGCTGAATTCCTATGAAAATCCAGTCCACGAGTTTATGCTAAAGGATATCATCTTGAAAGAAGCACCCGATATGTCCCTTTCCATTTCCTATGAAGTCCTGCCCCAGATAAAAGAATATGAGCGAACGAGCACAACGGCGACCAACGCCTATGTTAAACCCCTGACGGGCACCTATCTGGCCAAGTTGACTCAGCGTCTGGAAACTCTGGGGTCCACAGGGAAACTGTTCATCATGCTTGCCAGCGGAGGTATCACTTCCGCTGAGACCGCTGCTCAATTTCCGGTGAGGGTCATCGAGTCAGGGCCAACAGCAGCAGTTATCGCTGGCCAGTACTACGGCAAGATGTTCAACATTAAAGATATTTTCTGCTTCGATATGGGAGGCACTACAGCCAAGTCTTGTCTTATACAGAAGGGAGTGGCAGGAGTGGTGCCCACCTTTGAAGTAGGCCGCGTACAGAGATTTATGAAAGGGAGTGGCCTCACCATTCAGGTGCCGGTTGTTGATCTAATGGAAATCGGAGCCGGGGGGGGCAGCATCGCCAAGGTAAGCAGAATGGGAACCCTTCAGGTAGGCCCCGAGAGCTCGGGAGCTGCCCCTGGGCCCATTTGCTATGCTAGAGGAGGAACGGGACCAGGTGTGACCGATAGCGATTTGGTGCTGGGTTACCTGGATGAAAACTTCTTCCTTGGTGGTGAGATGAAACTTGACAAAGAGGCCGCCATACGGGGAATAGAGGAGCAAATTGCCAAACCTCTGGGCGTATCGCTGACGCAGGCTGCCTGGGGCATTCATGACCTGATTAACGAAACGATGGCCGCTGCGGCCAAGACTCACATCGCTGAAAAGGGAGGCAACCCCAAGATAGTCACCGTGGCCGCTTTTGGAGGCGCTGGACCGGTTCATGCCTACGGCCTGACCAGGAAACTGGGAGCCCCCAAACTGCTCATTCCACCTATAGCCGGCGTGGGGTCTGCCTTAGGGTTCTTCACCGCCCCCAGGGCCTTTGACCTGGTCAGGAGCCACAAGGCTAGCCTGGCAGAGGCTGATTTCGCCGAAATCGAGAAGATCTTCCAGGAACTGGAAGCAGAGGGTGACAGAACCATCCAAAAGGCAGGAAAAGCGGAAGAGAGCATCTTCGAGAGATCACTGGACATGCGCTTCGTGGGACAGGGATCGGAAACCAACATTGCCATCCCCGAAGGAGATTTTGCCAGGATTAAAAGAGAGGATATACGCAGCAAATTTGATGAAGTCTACAAGAACCTCTACGGTAGAACGTATCCCGAATCAGAAATAGAGTTCATTAACTTCAGGGTAAGGGCCAGCCTGCCGGAGCGCATCCTGCAATTGCACAAAATCGAAAAAAAAGAAGGGATTTCTCTTCAGGATACTATCAAGGGACAGCGTTCGGCGTACTCGCCAATCGCACAAGATTACATTCCATACACCGTTTACGACCGCTACAAGCTCTTTCCCGGGGCAGCATTCGAGGGCCCTGCTATCATCGAGGAAAGGGAATCGACGATAGTTGTCGGGGAAGACACATCTATTGCTGTAGATGAATACGGATTCGTATGGATTGATATGAAGAAGGAGGAATAAATATGGCACAGAAATTTGATCCTATAACTTTAGAGATCCTGTGGCGCAGGTTAATTTCCATCGTGGATGAATCCGATGCTTCTGTGGCGCGCACGGCGTTTTCCAGTCTGACGCGCGATGCCCATGACTATACATGCATGTTTACCGACAGGAAGGGGCGAGAGTTGGCTCAGGGAACGCTGGCAACTCCAGGCCAGGCAGGAGCAATGGCGCTAGGAGTCAAAAACCTGATCGGCAAGTTCCCCATAGAGGGCTATAAGCCCGGCGACATTGTCATCTGCAACGACCCCTGGCTTCTCGCCGGTCACCTCAATGACGTCTGCGTGATGAGCCCGATATTCTATCAGGAAAGGCTGGAAGCATTTACAGCCTGCGTCTTCCACCATTCCGATATAGGAGGGCGAGTTTCCTCTGATAACCATGATGTCTTCGAGGATGGCTTGTATATCCCGCCGGTGAAGCTCTACGATGACGGCGTTCCCAACGAACCAGTTTTCCAGATGATCCGCTGGAACGTGCGCACTCCGGATGAGGTAATCGGGGACATCCGTTCACAGGTTGCAGCCAACCATGTGTGTGCGGAAAAGATAGAAGAAATGCTGCACGATACCGGGATGGGTACGCTGGATGACCTGGCCGATGAAATAATAGAGCGCACCGAGAAAAGCATGCGGAGTTCCATTGATAAGGTCCCCGACGGCGTCTATGCCAGCGAAGCGATAATCGAGCAGGTCGGTGAGGGGGAAGATGTGGTTATCAAAATGTCTATAGAGGTCAAGGGAAGCGACATAACGGTTGACCTCGCTGGATCCAGCCCCCAGGTGGATTGGGGGGGCAACGTGGTTTATAACTTCACCTATGCCTATGTCTTCATGGCCCTAAAAAGTATGTTCGATCCAGACCTCCCCAACAACGCCGGGGCAGCGAAACCAATAGCGCTTGATGCTCCTGAGGGGACCGTGGTTAACTGCAAATTCCCCGCGGCCGTTGCCGCCCGGATGCAGATAGGGCACTTCATGACCGAGACGGTTTACCGGGCGCTGGCACCCGCAGTTCCCGATAAGGTTATTGCTGCTAGCGGTGGCACGCCAGCAACGATGAATGTCTTCTATGGCAGGCGCAATAACGGCAGTCCCTGGCATTGCGTTATAATCAGGGGTGGCGGTATGGGCGCCAGCAGCCAATATGACGGCTACTACGATGTTATCTTCCCCGCTAACGGAGCCAACACGCCGGTAGAAGTCTTCGAAAGCGACACGCCTCTGCTCGTAGAAAGAAGAGAGATTATCCCCGATTCGGGGGGGGCGGGCAAGATGAAGGGAGGTCTGGGCCGGCGAGTCGTGTTCAGGACTCCCGATGATGAATATGCCCCCCTGCCACCGGTTAACCTGGGAATACAGGCAGGAAGATATCGCTATCCCCCCGCAGGTCTCTTTGGTGGCAAGCCAGGCAGGAAAGCTTATTTCCTGGTAAATGGTAAAGATGGCAACCCCTACAAACTGACTCAATTTGGTCCGGGAGATGTAGTGACCATTGATGTTCCTGGTGGGGGTGGTTACGGAGATCCGCTGGAACGCGACCCCGAGCTGGTGGAGCACGACGTTGCCAACCAGTACGTAAGCGTCGAAAAAGCCAGAGAGGACTATGGGGTCGTTATCGATGCTAAAACCTTGAAGCTGGATATCGAGGCTACCGGGAAGTTGCGGGGTTCGCTCAAGAAAAGCTGAAACTGTTTCACTGGCAGTTAAAATGTGCTGGTGCACTTTCTTCTCCCGCGCTAACTTGGTGCGGGAGAAGTTTTTTGTCTGATGAAACAAACTATCCAGGGGATAGTGTTAAAATAAGCCTGTGCAAGCAGGAGGAGCAGCCGGTCTGGTAATGCTTACTGGCTCACCCAGAGCAGGCAAAGCACACGTGCTGGCTGCATTGACTGAAGCCACCCCGGGGGCAGTGGTCGGTGCTGCCTCTCCCGGAATTCCCCGGTCCGGCATAATGAAGTTCGAGGACATCCGGATTCAAGTTGTGGAGGCGCCGCTGGCAGAAGGCAGAGAGAAGAGAATCTTATTGCCCGATGCCCTGCCGGGAGCTAGCCTTATCGCCGTCATAGTAGATCTCTCTCGGGAGCCATCAAGCCAGGTGGAAAGCTCCCTCCAGGGATTTGCAGAAAGGGTAACGGAACCACGGGCAAAAGCCTTTGGCGAAATAATCCCGGGCAAGTGCTCGCAGAAAATGCTCATCGTGGGAAATAAAAACGATGTGGAAGGAGCAAATAACAACTGGTATATATTGCATTCACAATATGCCCTCCGGTTTCCCATGATTGCCATTTCAGCCAGGAAAGGCAGCGGGATAGCAGAGCTCAAAAAGATGATATACGAACTCCTGGACATAATCCGCATCTATCCCAGAACTCCCGAGGGCAATGTTGCTCAGGCCGGCCCTGTAGTGCTAAAGAAAGACGTCACGGCGAAAGAAGCCTTTCAAAATATTTACGAGGGCAGTTTCTGCCCCAGGTTGGACCACGCCATCATCTGGAATTCAGACAAGCGCGAGGGGCAAAGGGTGGGCAAGAAGCATGTGCTTCAGGACAAAGATATAGTGGAATTTTATCTTCCCTGAAGAGCAATTTTCAAGAATTGCTACTGCAATCTCAATTGCACTACATTTGGGAGGTTCTCAGGAGAGTTAGGACAAATTTACCACAAACCGGGCAGCGAGGGGGCAAATTTTGGAGATCTCAGCTTTGAATGAGATAAAAGTTGAAGCTGAGGGGTCGATGTAGTCCCCATAAAAACCCAGGGATTAGAAATAGCTTTG
>JAGGYM010000016.1 GCA_021162545.1 Dehalococcoidia bacterium
AGCCTGCCCCCAGTCCTATAAAGACACCGTAAAAGAGATAAAGCTGCCATATTTCCGTAGCAATCGACATGCAGGCTAAACCGATAGCGACGAGTAAGTTGCCAAAGATTATGTTTACCCTTGGCCCGAACCTGGCAATGGATGCTCCTATCAATGGGCCGGGCAATCCGAATGCCAGCAAAGCGATGGAGATGCCCGCTCCCACCATGACACGGCTCCAGTCATACTGGTTGCACATGATGGGCAGGAAAACCCCGTAAGAATAAAAGAAGGTGCCGCTGGTGGTAAAGTACACCAGCATCGCTCCTGACAGCGCGGTCCAGCCATAAAAACCCTTCGTTGTTTTGTCAGCCATGATGTTGTTTCCTGCTCCGCCTGGAGTGAATCATACTTCACTCGTTCTCAACCCGCGTGCACGGCTTCAAGAGGCTTGCCTGTTACTTTCCTTCGTCATTGCGAGGCACGAAGTGCCGTGGCAATCTCATTCTGCCTCTCATTGCAACCGCTCTTTCCCCTGTTGTTATAAAACCATCTTCCCCTCATCCACCCCACCTGCCGGAGGACAGCCTGTAGAGCAGGTAATCGAAGGAGTTGCCCGCTTTTAGAGCCTGTTCGGTGTGAGCCAGGAGGCCAGGATGATTAGCGCTACTACTGTTCCCTGATACGCCTGAAGACAAGAACTATCGCCGCCACCAGCGCAGCAACGACCACTGCCACAGTGGCAATGCCACCAGTGCCCAACCCCCCTCCAGCAGAGCGGTTTGTCTCTCGGGGTGCCAGCACAGTGAAATATCCTTCCTGTCCCTCAAGGAGAACATGGTATGTGCCGGGCTTCATCATGTAGAAGCGAAAGACAACGCTCTGGCAGGAGCCTGCCGAGACGCCCACCGTCCGGCTGCTCTCCAAGATGCCGTTGATGTAGAGGCTGGCGGTGTGCGTCCCCCTCTGCCCACCATGATTGCACACATTGATGGCAACTTCCACCTCCTGGCCAGGGAGCACCTGCTGCGGCGCTACGTAGAGGTACGAGGCAGCAAAGTCAGCCGGTTGAGATGTCTCTGCCATCTGCGCCGTCATCTCTCCTGGACTCCCCTTCATCGTAACGAACTCGCTCGCCGTGTCCTCTCCACCGGGACCGGTTACGGTCAGGCTTACCCTGTATCTGCCCGCCTGGGCATAAGTATGGACGGGGTTCTGCTCTTCCGAGCTGGTGCCATCGCCGAAATTCCAGTACCAGGATGCGATCTCGCCACTGGATTGGTCGTTGAAATGAACGGTCAGCGAGTCTGGAGGTCTCTCTGCCCCAGCGCTGAATCCGGCCCGGGGGCAAGAAGATGCCTTCCACACCTGGCATCCCCCTCCGAGGAAGGGGTTTGCTGTTCCCACAAGAAGAGAGCCATTGAGCATTGTTCTCATGCCATAGTTATTGGGGTCGTCGAACCCATTCAAAGTCACCGGCTCCCAGCAAATGCCGTCCTCCGTTTTCCACAGGTCGGCACCGGCAAAGCCGGCTATCAATATCTCATACACTTCCTCCCAATCCACCGGTTGCTGCTCAAGGGCCTCTATTACCTCGCGCAGTGGCTCAAGAAATTCTTCGCTCACCCCGGCGCCTTCAAGCATTTCGAGGTACTCCTTAAGCAGGATTACCATCTCCTCCTGGTCTTCAGGGTCCAGCTCCAGCTCATCAATAAGCTCCTCGATAGGCAGCAACTGGAGAAGCGAGCTGGCATCGAAAGTTCCCAGATAGAGCACGCCTTCGTGCTCCTCCATGGACCAGCAATAAAAGTTGAGCGGGTTGCCGAAGCCCGCGGGCCAGCCACTCAGGGACAAGTCCCTCTCAGAGGTCTCCTCGTTGGGAATGCCCACTGACCAGGGATAGCTGCCAATTACCAGCTCCCACTGGTCATCGCTGTCAATGCGGATTAGCTCGAAGCCTTTCAGCATCTGCAATAGAAGCTCGGGATTTTCCTCGCTGAACAGGGGCAGGGACAGGCTTCCCACGTAAAGTTGGTCGCCAAAGACCTCCATGGTGGCAGCCCACCAATTTCTCGCGTCCCCGGCTCCTCCTGAGACAATTTGCATCCAGTCGTCCTGCGAAGCCGGGTCGGAGACCGTGCTTCGCCACACCTCAAAACCGTTCTGGAAGTTCCCTGTGCCTGCATAGAGATATCCGTTGAAGCTCTTCAAGGAAGCTATATAATTGTTTCCTGTGCCCTCGAAGCTGGCTACCTGTTCCCAGTGTTCTCCATCACTGGTGGCAAATATTGATGCCACCGCCGCCTGCCCTACGGAAGTTCCCAGGTACAGCATCCCATTGTGGACCGTCATTGCCCGGCTATCAAAAGCGCCCAGCGCGCTCATCTCGCCCCCCACCACCTCCCACGTGCCAGGGTCACCACTTCTCGACCTCCACAACATCGTGCCCGTCCCCGGTCCCATCCACGAGCCCACCGCGGCATAGAGGTAGCCATTGAAAGCCACCATCGACCTGTAGCCTATGCCCTCGTTCGGTTCAGCCCGGTGCACCACTTGCCACTCCCCATCGTGACATCTCCATATCTCGCCGCGCATGTCCTCCAGGAAATCCTCGGTCTTCTCCCACGGGAAGAGGTCGGCATCGCGGGGCTGGGTAAACATGTCCACGGGAACGATGTCATGATAGAGCATAGATATCATGGACCAGCCCTGGTTTCGGCTCGTCCCTGCATAGATATCGCCGTTGAACTCTGCCATAGACCAGGCATAGTTGTTCATTTCGTCACCAAAGCCATCCTGCGCCAGACATTCGAAGTCGTCGCGCTCAAATCCCTCCAGTGGGGAAGGGGTCCCGGGATAGTAATCAGGGAGGAATCCAAAAACGTGCTCGTCGTTGAACCACAAAGTGCTCACTGTCTCGATGCCGAACGGCACCATGTCTCCGCTGATGGCATCAAGCTGCCACCACGTTCCCTCAGAAGAATCAAACCAGCAGTCCCTGGCGTAGAATTCATCATCGGGCAGGAGTAAGAAGCCACAGTTAACGTACACCATATCCCCGTCTACAACATCCACTTCACCCGTATGCCACTTTAGCAGGGAGGCTAGCAAAAAGGCCTGGTCTTCGCAGTCCCCTCTGCCCCTGTTCAGCGTTTTCTCGGGGTTAGCCCAGGCTTCGGCGACGCCGTAGTTTTCCTCATCGCTGCTATAGGCTATGTTGGAGTGGACCCACTCCAGCGCCTCCTCGGCGGTGGCAAAAGAGAGTTCAGTGACCCCTCTGACGTTATCCCACTGTACCTGGTGAACGAAATCGCTGCCGCTATCGTCTAATAGAGAGGTGGTGCCCTTTGTCAGGGAAGGAGTAATTTCATTTACCCTGTTGCTCTTGACCCAGATACCAGGCTGGTCAGCTACGATGGGCGAAGGCATTATCCCGCTGACCACCAGGGCCAGCAGCGCGACCAAGCTCAGAATAGCACTCTTTCGCATATTCACTTTTTTGACTCAGAACCATGGTCCAGCGCCAAGCACAATCCCTCCATCAGGACTTAAGTACCAGTATATGCCCTCTCCCCCTCTATTACAATAGCCTGCACTCATTTTGTCAAGACTCTTTAGAAATATCCTCTGGCGACCTCTCACATGAGATGACTACAACTCACGAATTTCGATGTCACCGCAATCTCATTCTGCCTCTCATTGCAACCGCTCTTTCCCCTGTTGTTATAAAACCATCTTCCCCTCATCCACCCCACCTGCCGGAGGACAGCCTGTAGAGCAGGTAATCGAAGGAGTTGCCCGACAGATTTCCCAGGCGAATCATGCGCAGCACCGCGTCTATCGCTCTCGCCTTCTCTTCGCCATAGGTCTCTCTCAATTTCTGCACGGCTTCGGGGTCAGGACTGGCATTGGTCTCCGCCCAGTGCTGAGCGAAGAGGACAGCAATCGCTTCCTCTTCAGGGCATCCCTCGACGCTGCCGCGGAGGAGGCCAGCGAGCTCATCACAGTCAACACCACTTTTAAGAGCCTGTTTGGCGTGAGCCCAAGAGCAGTAGCGGCAGCCATGCACCGCGGTAACCGCCAGCATCAGCCTCTCCCGGAAAGCCGGTGTCACCAGTTCCTTCTCCCACGCCCTCTTCAGCAGCTTCCCCCTGCGCATGACGAAGCGAATGTCGGACAGAAACTCACCCGGACTGGTATAGGTTCTCCTGTTGAACTTCACCTGCAACACCCACGAACGCGAAAGCGTTACCTCTTTCTCTGCAGGGCGTATCTCGTGCACAGGCAGCTCTGTACTATGATGACCTCGAAATCTCCCGGGTGGGAGACGACATCATCCACACTGACGCCCTCAGGGAGCTCGTCCAAGGCAAGCATGACCGAGCATCCATCAGGGCCGTAGCAATCTTCATCGCCCGAACAGGGCAGTATCTGGACGCCTATGCCCACAGCCACATCTTCAGCACCCTCCATGTACAACCCCTCCGCGCTCAGTACTTCAAACCCGGATTCTGCACTCTTTTCCATGGCGTAATGATAACACCACGAGGAATTCGCTGCAGTATGACCAACAGGGCCGTGGCTGAAATATCGCCGCAAACCCTCTGCATTGTTATGTCAACTTGGACGCTTCTATCAGCTGCATCGTTCCGCAGCAGAAAAATTCCCGCCTGCTAATTTGAAAACCTGCCTTCTGTACTTCGTCCACCAGACTGTGCTGACACAGCATCGCACGAGCCTCAGCGCTGGAGTCCATCTTTATCAATGCCATAGCAGCAAGCCTTGCCGGCATCTCTATGGGCAGGTTGTAGTCAATCACGAAGAGGCTGCCACCGGGCATCAGTACCCGCAACACCTCTCGCAGTGCATCCCTGCGCAACGGTTCGGCCAGGTGATGCATTCCCAGAGAAATACAGCATTTCCCGAAGGTGGATGAGGTGAGGGGCAAGCACTCCGCTCCGGCCATGGTGAAATCAGCGGGAACGCCTCGCGCGGTCATCCTGGCGGATTCGAGCTTGGCCTGGCAAATATCCACACCAAGCACCCACCCACCGACACCACGCGCCGCGCCAGGAGAGCGGTCAGCGCTCCCGCGCCACAGCACAAATCCAGAACCCTGTCACCATTTGAAAGACGAATGAAACCGGCACACCTGGCCCGAAAGCGCTTTTCCCCACCACAGATAAGGTAGAAGAAAAAATCCAGCAGCGCGCTGCGGCACCGCGCCCATGCGCTTTGTGTCATTTCCGGTGCAGCGGGCTGGTCAGGCAACTTTCACTACCCATCCAGCCTGGCTTCCACGTCCGCCGGAGGCAGGCCATTTTCGTCCCAGCCGCGCTTCTGATAGTAGAGGGAAAGAATATTCTCGAAGTGCTGCTGGCCCACCACGCGGCCGGCATTGGGGCCGGTGAGGGCAGGCCTGGCCCGGACCTTGTAGGGCAGGCTATCGTCCTTGCGGCTGGCGCCCAGTCTGGCGTTTATCAGGCGCGTCAGGTCGAAGACGCCGAGGGAGCGCGTCAGAAGCTCGTCCAGTGTAAGGTCATTGCCGATAACGCAGCGGTAGAAGTTCTGGTAGTGCTTCTCGTTGAGACCAAGCTCCACCCAGGGCAGGCGGCAAACGCCGAGCATGTCGAACAGCGGCCGCAGCGTCTGGTTGTGAATCAGGACGTCAACCTTTTCCTCGTCGGTCCAGTTCTGGCCCTCTTCCATCTCCCTGGCAATGGTCCAGGCCCGGGTGTGATGGGCGCCTATATCCGAGGTGGCATAGGCCAGCGCCATGGAACTGCCGGCGCGGCAGTCGTAAGCCGATTGCTCCAGTCCCTTGACCTGGAGAATCAGTTCATCCATTTCGGGCCACTCCTGTATAATTCGGCGAGAGCCTCCGGCGAGAACGTCCCCGACGCCCTCCCTGTGAGCAATCTTGCGCATCAGTTCCAGTATGGCGTCCTCGTCGCCCCAGGTGATTTCCCTGCCGTCCAGGTCGGCCAGCGACAGAATCCCCTTTTCATATCCCTCTATCACCGCTCCCACGATATTACCGGTGGAAATGGTATCTATCCCCAGTTCGTCGCACAGTCGGTTACCGGCCACCACCGCGGCGAAGTTATCCACTCCGAGGTTGGAGCCCAGCATGGCGCACGTTTCGTATTCCGGCCCCTCGACCACCGCACCCGCATATTTCCCGTCCTTCACCAGGCAGATATTGCCGCAGCACATGGAGCAGGAAAAACAGGCGCTATCGCCTATCTTGTAGCTTTCAAGCATGGTGGCGCCGTTTATCCGGTCGTGGTGAGCGAAAACGCTGTCCTTGAAGTTGTACGCCGGCAGTATTCCCTTTGCGTTGGCGTACTCGATGACGTTCATTAATCCTTCCTGCTGCCACATCTTGAAATACTTGTGCTCGCGCAGGTATTTGTAAGCCCTGTCGGCCTCCTCCATCAGCCCGCTCACGTCATACACAGGCAGGTCCTGCTGTCCCCGCACCACGATGGCCTTGAGGTTCTTCGAGCCCATGATGGCGCCCATCCCGGTGCGTCCCACGTTGCGGCCCCAGTCGGAGTTGGCACAGGCGAAATTTACCAGGTTCTCACCGGCCACGCCGATAACGACCACGCGGATATCGTGGGTGCCCAGCTTCTCCTTGATGAGGCCCTCGGCTTCGAGGCAACTCTTCCCTTTCAGTTCAGGCATGGGCAGCACCTTCGTTTCACTGTTATCCAGAAAGAGGACGGAGAGCTCGGGGGCCCTGCCTGAAATGGTAAGCGCATCTATACCCGCCTGCCGCAGCTCGACACCGAAGCTACCGCCGACGGAAGAATCCCCATAGAGTCCGGTCGCCGGAGAGAGAGAAATGAAGGAGTTTTTTCCCGACGAGGGCAGATAAGCCCCTGTCATGGGGCCGGGGGCCACCACCAGCAGGTTCTCCGGACCCAGCGGATCCACCTTGAAACCGTGCTCCTTGAGGTTATCCCAGACGAACCTGGCTCCAAAGCCGCGCCCGCCGAT
The DNA here is from genome assembly GCA_021162545.1 of Dehalococcoidia bacterium. Lineage (GTDB taxonomy): Bacteria > Chloroflexota > Dehalococcoidia > GIF9 > AB-539-J10 > M55B177. Next base: position 6,985 of record JAGGYM010000016.1, read on the forward strand.
GTACCTGTCCAGGAAGCCATCCGCCAGGTCATGCCTCTCGGCCATACCGCTGTTGAGGTCTACCTTGAGTACTTTCTTGAAATATCCACTCTTGATACTCATAGTTCTTCCTTTCCTATATCGGCGTATTGAATAGTCTTTTTCTCGCCCTTCTCGTAGAACTCGATTTCCTTCATCTGGGTATAGCTGAGGACGTTGTTCAGCCGTCTGGTCTCCCCCAGTGCACCCTCGGGTATCAGCCTGAGCGCCCCCGTGGGACATTTCTGGACGCATTTGGGATCGCCTCCACACATGTCGCATTTGATGGGCAGCTCGCAATCGCTGTGAGCGTACATTGCCCCGAATGGGCAGGCTTCCACGCACTTGAAGCAGGAGATGCACTCCTTTTCATCCAGCCTGACCACGCCTTCCACCCACTTGAGGGCATCGGTGGGACATACCTGGGCACAGGAAGGCACGCGGCACTGGCTGCACACGATGGGCATCCTCACCACGGGGTGGGGATAGGTATGCATCACCCTTATAGCCGCCTTCTTGGGATTGTTCACTCCGAAGTGCTCGATGGCACATGCCAGCTCGCAGAG
>JAGGYM010000062.1 GCA_021162545.1 Dehalococcoidia bacterium
CCATCCCCAGAGATTGCCTGCGCAGCCGGCTGGTTGCCCTGAGCCCTCAGAAGCTGAGAGAAGTTGAAACAGCCGTGCGCTTCGCCCTGGGGCTGGAGTAAACCGGTTCACCCCCACATGCGTGGGGAATACGTTAGTGGAGTCCCCTTAGGGCAGTTTGCCAACGGTTCACCCCCACGTGCGTGGGGGGGATGGCTGTGACGTGGGCAGAAGAGCATGGGGCTAAAGGTTCACCCCCACGTGCGTGGGGGGGATACTCTAGCTTGGTGCTCTCTCTCTTCTCTGCTTTGCTTTTTTATCTTCAAGTGGAAAGCTAACTGCCCCTGCCAGCGCTGCGGTCATAAACTGATTGAGGCTCGTCTCTTCGATGGCTGCTCTGTCGGATAGCGCCCTGTGGAGGGATGGAGGAATCCTCAACCTGATCTGTCCGCTGTAGTTGTGGGATACAGGTTCGGGTATCTCCAGCCCTCTTTCAAGGTTGGATTTTATCCATTCCTTCTTTACGTCCTCGATTTCCCTGATGGCTTCCTCGGGAGTATCACCGTGTATCAAACAATGCGGCAGCTCTGCAACTCTGGCAACCCAATATGGCCCCTCTCCATCATCCCATTGTTCCAGTATGATGCTGTAAGGCAACCTTTCATAATAATCCAGATTTTTCTTTGTCTTCACCTTCTCCTCCTTCCTTTGAGGCTTGCCTCTCGTTATAGGCTGTCCACTATACCAATTAGTTCATTATGGTGTTATATGTGACACCATATGTTAATATCCCGAGCTTTACCTTAATGACCTGCACCTCAGTTTTTAATTCCACTATAGTGTGATTCTGCCTATTGCCTTGCCGGCGCTGGGACTGGCGCTTTTACACAACATGGTGAAATTTCTTGATGTAAGCCCTTTTTCTATTGATTTTTGGACTTTATGTTAGGTAGAATAACTACGCTACGAATAGCAACTAACTTTGGGCAACAACCATTCAGAAAGAAGGGAGATACATGGAAGACCACGAAAAGCAAAATCTTGAGGAAGCTCTCGCCAAAACCGAGATGGATGCAAAAGTAACGCTGCAAGTTGCCAGTTCTGTGAAAAGAGCATTGCAGAATCTCAGCAAAGCTGCCAGGGAAGGCAACCTGCATGATATGGGCACCTCCCTTGAAACTACTGAAAAGGCGCTAGCTGCGCTGCGGCAGCAATTCAGCAACGCGAAGGAAGGGTGGGACTTCGATGAGGAATCTTACTTCGCGAACAATCTATACGCGGCAGAACTCATCGCGGCGGGAAAGGAAGCAGGCCTCAGGATATTCGAGCGCGATGGGCAGCTATATTGCTACCCCGCACTTATCCGCGTCTCCCCAAGTGATAGAGCAGTGCTAATCGACAAGAAAAGGGAAAGGCATATCCGTCCCTCCCTGCTAGCAGCGCGGCTCAAGAAGCTGCAACAAAAGCCTCCATCCTTCAAGGCGGATGCCTTCCTGGAAAGCCTCTTCAAGGCGTACTTAAAAGCTATTGCGATTAGCCATAACATGAAAGCGCTTCAAGAAGAGGCAATCGGCCCTTCCATTCTCCTGGTGGATATATATGATCTGCTGACCATGCTGCCAGGACAGGCCAGGGAATACTCCAAACAGGAATTCATCCATGATATCTACCTCCTGCATCGAAGCGGCAAGACCTGTACGCGAAGCGGCGCTGAGATAGGTTTTTCTCTCTTCACGGGCAGGGGAAAAGCGAGCAAAGTCCTGACGGCGATTGATGAAGCGGGTGAGCGAAAACCCTACTACGCCATCTACTTCACCCCGGCAAAGAAGGAATAGTAACCAGATATGGCAAATACGATTCCATCCGAGAAGTGGTTATCGGTTATTCAGCAAGAGTACCTGCAGCGCTTTGTCAGGCGCGGAGGGGCAGCGGTCAAATTTGCGGTTCTGCCAGAAGAATCGCAATGCCAGAAACTGATTCCCAGTCTGAGAGGGATTGCTGAAGAGGAGAACTACTACTTCGCCCCGGTTGATGTGGCTGCCACCAAAGCGCATATGGTGGACAAGATGTTCTTCGCCATCGCGCAGCAGATACCGTGGGACGAGCTTACCATGTCGTTTCTCAGGTCAACACTGAGCAAAGAATATTTCCTGCCTGAAGACCAGTCCCTGTCCATTGAAGCACTTGCCTCAGCCAATAGCCTCGAGATAAGAGAAATGCGTAGAAATGTCAACAACAGGTTGCAAAACATCCTGGCCCGAGACCACAGGATGACCCTGGAGTTTCGCATTGCTATGGTAAGGCTTTGCCAGTCATTGCTTGATACAGAAAGCACATCTCCGGGTGAATCAGAGGCGGTTAAACAGTGGCTCCGTGGAGAACTACGCCTGATCTCGGCCTTGAAGAAGGCTTTCATTTTCCAGAAAATCGGCAGGCATAATGCCAGAGACATGATATACTCGCTCTGCCACTGGCTGCACCTGACGGGCAAGGCAGGGCTGGTCGTCACCATAGATATTTCGCGATATCTCAAGCCCAGGAGACAAAAAGAGACGGACGGTTCGCTTTACTATGGGCCCACGGCAGTTCTGGATGGCTACGAAGTGCTCCGTCAGTTTATCGATAGCACCGACGAGCTTGAATTCTGCCTTGTTGTGGTACTGGCTCCACAGACTTTTCTCACTGATGACTACCGTGGAGTTCTCAGATACGAAGCCCTGCGCCTCAGAATTTCGGATGAAGTGCACGACTTGAAGCGGGTAAATCCTCTATCTGCACTTGTTCGCCATGGAGAAGTGAAGGTTCATCCCGACTATCTCGCGGCGCAGGAGGAGCTGTCATGAATAGCGACAGGCAGATCGCCTGCTGGCGCGCCATCGAGGCACTCCGCTCAGGCGTGCCAAGCAGAGATGTGGTTCGGGAGCTGGGCTGCTCCCAGCCGTCAATTGAAGCGCGCTTCTCTCAGTTGCTAAACACAATGAGTGAGAATCCCACGAAGGAACCTGCCAACGGAGGCATCTTCTTTGCCGGCGGCTTTGGAGCGGGTAAGTCACACCTGCTGGAATACCTCCAGCACATGGCGCTGGCAAACAACTTCATTTGCAGCAGAGTAGTTATAAGCAAAGAGACACCGCTATACGATGCAGCAAAGGTGTACCGGGCTGCCATCCAGTCGGCAAGAGCCCCCGGATATACCGGAGCAGCCATGGAATCGGTGATACAAAAGCTGAACTACGATAAGCCGGGCTACGCAGAATTCTACAAATGGGTCAATTCCCCAGATAATGGTTTGAGCACACGGTTTCCCGCGACCGTCTATATCCTGGAATATGGTAAGGTCAAGGACTCTCCCGAAATTGCAAGCAGAATCACCCGATTCTGGGCAGGAGACAACATAGGAGTGGCCGAGCTGCGAAGCTATCTCAGGGAGATGGGAGAAGCCGCCACATACAAGATAGACAAGGCATCGGCCAGGGAACTTGCCATGCAGCGTTACCAGTTTACTCCCCGACTGATGGTCGCCGCGGGCTACGCAGGGTGGATAATCCTGGTTGATGAGGTAGAACTCATTGCCCGCTACTCGCTGCGACAAAGAGCCAAATCATATGCACAACTGGCGAGGCTGCTGGGCGGCCTCGAAGAATTCAGGATTCCTGGTCTTGCATGCGTGCTGGCTATCACCACCGCCTACGAATTGGAAGTCCTCGATGACCGTGATGATGAAGGAAAAATACTGGGTAAGCTAAGAGCCTCAGGGCGAGATGAAGATTTTCTGCTTGCCAGCCAGGCGGAAAAAGGGATGCACAAAATCCGTGAAATCAAGAAAAATGCCTCCATACTGGCCACTATCACCGATGTTGAAGAAGTGTACAATAAGGTCAGGGATATCTATGCGCAGGCATACGAATGGGTTCCGCCATATGTCTACCAGGAGGATTATACCTGGACTATTCGTCAGCACATCAAGCGCTGGATAAACGACTGGGATTTGAGGCGTCTCTACCCGGATTATGAGCCCGAAATAGAAGTGGCAGGATTGAAAGAAAACCTGTCTGAGGTTCCCGAGCTCGAAGAAGAATCCGAAGAAGAATCCGACAAGAACGTTTCAAATTCATGGTGACTCGAGGTAAGGACAATCAGTCATGCCAATTCCCTTCAGAGACGCCGACGAAATAGAGGAACTGGGAACCGCTGGTTATCTGAAGATAGATACTCCTGCTGAAGGACGAATATTTCGCGGAGCGCTGTTCCTGGTCAACGCCAGGGGTGAGCCGCTGGAATTTACCTACAATAAGATTGAAACCCCCTCCTCTTTTCTCTGGCGACAGGACGACATCCGAAGACACGCCACCAGGAGGCTGGTCACCTCTCTCTTCGACACGTGCCAGAAAACTCCCAAATTCCTTATCTGCCTGGCAAACGAGATTGGCCATGATCTCTTCTGCAACGAGATACACGTGGCGATGCCCGTATGCCGCGCGGGCTCTTCTCTGGAGAGCATTTCGCACTCCAGCATGGAAATCAAAACAACGTTGGAAGAGCCAGAGCCCCTGCACCTTTTCTGGTTTCCTGAGCAACCAGGGAATGAGTCGCTGGAGCATCACCTTTTGAACCGTCTCATCTCCGCCGGGATGCTGCTGGAACCATTCGAGAGGGCGCTGGCAGGATTAAGAGAAGTATATCCTTCCCCTGAAGACCATGCGGACAGCGGCACCGAAGAAGGCTAGCAGCGTGAGAGTTCAAGAGCGCTGGTGGACACAGACTGAGGATTTCCAGGAGCCCAACGCGCGCTGGCTGGGAATATTTCGGCGGCCGCTATCACTGAAGGCCTCCAATCCAGGTTTGCTATCAATCCCAGAGGAGAGAGCTCATCATCCTGAACACATCGCTTGCGATATGGCCCTGGCCTGCACAGATTGCCTGTCGTTAGAAACGAAATTGGACGACCCACAGCACATGGGAGTACAAATGATTTCAGGCAGAGAAGAAGGGGGAAGTGTAGGTCTCGTTGGCATACTATTTGAAAGGGAACCTCCTTCACGTTCTTTTGATTCTGGAACTGCTCTTCCCTCAGAGGACAGGGAAATCCATCATCGTGGACTAGACAACCCTGCAGCAGATGAACCTCTCTCACTGGCAAAGCGGTTAGCTTATCTTCTTCAGCCGCCAACAGACATACTCACATCGCCTGCGGGCCCTCTCGAATGGAATGGAACACTGTTCCGCTATCAGTTAGAAGGGGTCAAAGTTCTTATGTCTCACAATGTTCTTCTCCTGGCAGACGACATGGGCTTGGGCAAAACCATCCAGGTGATAGCAGCCCTGCGAATCATGGCTATTCAGCGCCGCCTGGAGCAAGCCCTATTGATAGTTCCCATGAGCCTTCTGTCACAGTGGAGAAAAGAAATACGAACATGGGCGCCAGAGCTACGCGTATCCACCGTTCACGGTCCAGCCTCAGAGCGCGCCTGGCAATGGCAGGCGCCGGCACACATATACCTGACCACCTACGAAACAGTGCGCTCGGACTTCACCGAAAACCCCATGTCTCCACCGCGCAAGAAAACCTGGGACATAGTTATACTTGATGAAGCGCAAAGAATAAAGAACAGGGAAATCGAAGCAAGCAGGAAGTGCAAACTGCTCCCGCGCAAAAGGGCATGGGCGCTAACGGGCACTCCTCTGGAAAACCGCCTGGATGACCTGGCTTCAATTATGGAATTTCTATCCCCTCTGGAAAAGGGGCAAACTCCCGAGCACTTTTCGCCCGACAGCAAGATGCTGGGCAGACATAGAGAGGTTCAGCTACGCCGAAAGAAAGCGGAAGTGCTGACGCAGTTACCACCCAAGACAACTAAGCGGATAATTCTGACTCTTTCTGCCATTCAAATGGAAAGTTACAAAAGAGCAGAGGAGGAAGGAATTCTCCAGCTCCGCGAGAAGGGGGAAGAGGTTCGCATCGAGAACGTGCTGGAGTTGATTCTAAGGCTGAAGCAGATATGCAATTTTTGCCCCAGAACATCTCAATCCGCCAAAATCGACGACCTGAAAGAACGCCTGAACACGCTCGTGAGTGAAGACCATCGTGCGCTGATATTTACCCAATTTACCGACAATCAGTTCGGAGCCAGAGCCATCGCCTCCAGTTTAGGCGAGTTCCGCCCCCTCTTATACACGGGCGGACTCTCATCCGCGGTACGGAACGTCACTATAAATCGCTTCAAGGAGACGCCGTCCCACAAAGCCCTGGTCCTTTCTTTGAAGGCAGGAGGGCAGGGACTGAACCTCCAGGAAGCATCATACGTTTTTCATTTTGACCGCTGGTGGAATCCTGCCGTGGAACACCAGGCAGAGGACCGAAGTCATCGCATAGGGCAAGAGCACCCTGTACACGTGTACAAATATATCTGCGATGGCACTATAGAAGAGAGAATTGACCAGATTCTGCAGGACAAACAATTGCTCTTTGAAGAAATCGTGGACGATGTTTCCATTGATCTGAAAACACGCCTGACTGCTGATGAACTGTTTGGCTTGTTCGGTCTCACTCCTCCAATTACCATCAAGCCTGTAGCCAAAAGCGCGGGAGCCCTTCCCGATTTCTCGAGTATGAGTGGCATAGAGTTCGAACACTATGTGAAAGAGTTATTAGAGAAGAAGGGTTGGTCCGTAGAAACAACTCCTCCAACCCGTGATGGAGGAATTGACCTGGTAGCCTCCCAAATGGTGGTTACAGAAGGCGAGGCAACGTTATATATTCAATGCAAAAACCATGGAAGTCCCATTGGTGTGGAGGTCGTACGTCAGCTAAAAGGAGTACTGCCGGAAAAAAAGCCTGGATGTCACGGTATTGTGATTTGCCCGAGTGGCTTTTCACCAGACGCTCGTTCTTTCGCCAGAGACAGGGGCATTATTCTCTGGGAACGCAAGCACCTCTTCAAGCTAAGTGACCAGGACAGGACAACGATAGGAAAATGAAGAGAGAAGGAGTTCATTTCAAAACAGAGATTGCGGAACTGCTTGGAGACTTCTTTCAGCGCGATGTTTGCTGACGAAGTGTGCCCGGAGAGCAGGTTGTGTCTCTCTGCTCCTCGCGTTACAGTCGGGCTCTGGTGTGCTGTAACTTACAGGTATCCATGATCGGTGCTGTGTTTATTTTCTCGGCAACCCTGCGAAAATGGCGTCCATGAAAGGTGAAGGCCACGAGCAGGGAGAACACCCGGGGGCCATCGAGAGCGGGTTAAAACGTGGGAAATGGCTTGCCAATCGTCGGCACAGCAGGGATTCCTCTTTCAACCAAAGTTCAAATGCTGTTCCACCGGGAGTCTCCGGTGTACTTATCGCCATCGTATGGCAGCGCTTCACCCGACATGGCGGCGCGGGCGTGCGCTTTCGCCCTGTTAATCTCTTCCTTTGAGGTGATACGCTCCAAAATTGCGTCGAAGACAGGATTGACAAGGGAGTTGAGCAGGCGGAAAAGGCCCGACTCTTCTTTGAGGGCAGTTTTGTAAAAGCGCATGCAGTTGTAGCAACCGGGCGAACGCACCTGGTACTGGCCGGGGTCTATGCCACGAAGGCGCACCCAGATTCGCATTGTCAGCTTGAGTGGCTCGCGCACCAGGCGGAACCACGGCGAGCGTTCGTAAGCGATGTCAACCAGCCGCCGCGTGCAGGTGTTGCACACGGCGTTCTTTTTCTGGGAAGAGTTGTTCATCGGTGGTGCCTTATCTTCCTTGCTGCAGTGCTTAACCCTGGCCCATGTTGATGATGCCAAGGTAGTTCAATATAAAAGAGATGCTTGCCAGCAACAGCATTACCATCACTACCCGTTTGACTGTTGGTTCGGGAAGCCTCCTGAGCAGCTTCACTCCTAACCGGGTGCCGGCAAAGCCGATGACGAAGAGCACCGGGATATACCAGTAATACTGTGGCTCAAGATTACCCCTGGAGACATATGTCGTGATGCGTGCGATGTCTGTGCAAAGTGCTATAGCCGCCGAGGTGGCTATATACATTTCCTTCCTGATTTTTGTGGATATGAGGAACGCGCCGCGGATTGCTCCGCCCATGCCGATGAGGCCGGCTGTGAATCCTGAGAGCAAGCCGCCGGCTACCAGTATGTAGTTTCTCTCCGGCAATGTCCGCGATGGGTTGACAAGTGAATATACAGCAAAGAGTATTAGGAAGATACCGATGCCGAGGCCGATGCCCTCGGGGGCGATAATATCCAGGAGGTAAGCACCCGCGATGGCGGTTAAAACGCTCGGTATCCCGTAGAGAAGCATTAAGCGCACGTTAACCGACTGTCTCAGCGTTATCAGTTTGAAGAGGTTGCTGAAACCGTGGAAAAAGGCGATTAGAATTATCGCCTGCTTGAAGCCGATTATCAAGGCAAGGAAAGGGATGGTTATCGTCGCCGTGCCGAAACCGGCAACGCTGGCTACTGCTGCTGCGATAAAGGCTACTACGAAAAACAGTGTTGTTATCAACGTCTTTAACTGTACCCTCTCGAGCAGTCAGTAATATTGCCGGAACACAGGGCCCTGTTATTACCGGCCATCTTCAAGCACCTCGGTAACCAGCTCTTGAATCTTGTTCCGGGATTTGTCGAGGGCATCTCTTCCCCTTTCGGTGATAGTATAGTAGTTTCGCACCTTTCCCGAGACGACCCTGGATTGCTGCTCCAGATAGCCATCCTTTTTCAGCCGGTGTAGCGTGGGATAAATGGTCCCCGGGCTAATCTGGTATCCATGCCGCCTGAGTTCTTTCTGTATCTCGGCGCCGTAGATTGGCTCTTTGGAAGCATGATACAGGATATGGATCTTGATGAACCCCAGAAAGAAATCCTTGAGCATACTGTCCGGCTTCATTATCATTAACCGATATCGGTTAATGATATCGCAAACTGGTGCTGCCTGTCAATTGCTGCCAGGCAGGGGGTATGTTTGACCTTACCGGGCGATCCACTCGATTTCTATCTTCCCTTCCAGCGGGTGGAATTCGGGGTCTCCAGTAAGAAACGAAGCTTCAAGTTTTTGTGCTGCTGCGGCAAAAGCGTCCGCTAATTTGCTTAAACTGAGAATTTTGAGTATAACAAAAGCAAAGAGATTAAGAAGTAATCTGCCGGGAAGTAGAAACCGTGGTAAATCTAAAGGATAAGTATGCCATAGTCGGAGTAGGTTATACGCCACAGGGATATATTCTTGGAAGAACGGCCCTTAGTTTTCATGTAGAGGCCTGTGCTAATGCCATTAAAGATGCCGGCCTGAGAAGAGAGGATATCGATGGACTGATTGTCTACCGGCACTTCGAGCCGTTACAAGGAGAAAATGAGGTAACATCTTTTCTTATAGCTCAGCACCTGGGCCTGTCTCCCAACTTACTGAGCCAGGAAGCCGACTGTGCCAGAACTCAGCTTTGTCACGCTATTTATGCTCTTGAGGCAGGACTTTGCAACTATGTAGTTGTCTCTTACGGAGATAATGCCCTTTCAGGTGGGCGTATCTTTGGCACCATACACGATAATCCCGTTTTCGGCCAGTTTGGAGCAGCAGGCCCTTATGCCATGGCATCTCAAAGAGCCATGCATCTTTTCCATACAGGCCCTGAAACGTGGAAGGAAATAGCTGTAGGACAACGCAAGTGGGCCAATCTGAACCCAAGAGCCGCAACATATAACCACACGATGACCTTCAAAGACTACTACAGCTCTCCCTGGGTGGCGGAACCATTCCGCACTCGCGATTGCTGTCTTATCAGTGATGGAGGTCGGGCATATGTTGTAACTTCCGCCGAGAGAGCCAAAGATTTGAGACACCCTCCTGCC
>JAGGYM010000065.1 GCA_021162545.1 Dehalococcoidia bacterium
ATTACCACCTTTGCGGAGCATAAGGACTTACTCCGGGGTAAGGCATTGCCTCAGGTGGTGCTCCTCCGTAGGGCATTGCCCCAGCATAAGCCGGGACTCCATAGGCGGCAGGGCCCCAGGGCACGCTGTATCCAGCCCCCACCCCAGGATAAGGGACCCCCCTTCCAAAACCTCGTCCCCAACCAAAGCCCCTGCCCAGGCCATACCCACTGCCATAACCTCTGCCAAACCCAACTCCTCCTCCCAAGCCTCTACCATACCCATAAGGATTGCAGAAACCCCTTGCTCCTCCTGTCATCGGCCCCATGCCACGCGGGCCCGTTCCATCAAATCCTGGCATATTTCACCTCCTTCTCTTTTTTATTTCCCAATTACCATCTTCCTCCATGAAATTTCCTGCCCCTCCCCCTCCCTCCAAAACCAGAGGGAGGCAAGGGTGCAGGCTGTACATTGCCACTGAAACACATGGGACACGCCAGAGGCCCCCCTCTCGCCATGACTTCGAAAGGCACCTCCCACTCGTGTCCATCCTCATTGCACCTGAAACGCTGCTGGGGCAAGCCGAAATTTCCCCCTTCTATTTGAATGGCCCTGCCGTTAATTAAAGCGTCGGCTACCTTCCCTCTCCCCGACTCCAATACGCGATGGAAGGTTGCCCTAGAGATGCGCATCCTTTCGGCGCACTCTTCCTGCCCCAACCCCTCCAGGTCTTTAAGACGAATGGCTTCCATTTCCTCTACCGATAACTGCACCCTCTGTAAAATATTTAGCGGAACGCCAACGGGCTTAAAAAAACTAACGCTTGGCCACCGGGCAACGCAACGCAACTTAACTGGCCTGGCCACGGTAAAATAACTCTCCTTCAATACGAATTATGAACATATGTCAATAATAATTTTAGCGCCCTTGAGGGAATCTGTCAAATCAAGGGGATGCAATACAGCCAGGCATGTTCTAAAATAAGACCAGTATCGTTAAAGAAAGAAGGAGCTGATAATGAAGGAAATTTTTCTGGTAATAGGCGGAGTGGCAGCAGGGATGAGCGCTGCCAGCAGGTTCAGAAGAAACAAACCTGAAGCAGATGTCACCGTAATACAAAACAGAGAATATGTCTCTTACGGTTCCTGCGGACTGCCCTATTTCGTCTCGGGGCTGGTCAAGAACGTGCAGGGACTGGTAGTCTACGACGCCGCTTTCTTCCAGCAGAAAAGAAATATTAACGTCCTGAAATGGCATGCGGCTATCAAAATAGACCCTTCTGCCAAAGTCGTCCTGGCTCGCGATCTCAGGGGAAACAAGGAGATAAAACTAAGCTACGATAAACTGGCCATCTGCACCGGCGCCTCTCCCACAAGGCCCGAGCTGCCGGGCAATGAACTCAAGAATATCTTCGCCATCAGAAGCGCAGAGGACGGCATCGCCCTGAGAAACTTCCTGGACAAAGAAGCCCCCGGAAAAGCAGCTATAATTGGCGCTGGCCCGGTAGGACTGGAGATGGCGGAGGCCCTCTGCGCGAGAGGAATCGAGGTCACCATGGTAAAGAGACCGGGCAGCATTTTGAAGATGTTCGATGACGACATGGTGGCAATGGCAGAAGAGGAACTGGAAAGAAAAGGCGTCAACCTGGTTAAAAACGCCCTTATCCAGGGCTTTGCAGGAGACAATAAAGGAAACGTAAGAGCCGTTGTCCTTGCCGACGCCAGCTATGAGGTTGACTTCGTTCTCCTGGCTACAGGAGCAAATCCCAATTCAAGGCTAGCACAGGAAGCAGGGCTCAAGGTCAACGCCAACGGCACGATCGCTGTTAACGAGAGGATGCAGACCTGCACCCCCGATGTATTCGCTGCCGGCGACTGCGTCGGGCAGAAACACCTGATGACGGGAAAAGAAGTCTATTTCCCCCGGGGAACGACGGCCAACAAACAGGGCCGTGTCGCTGGAGAAAATGCCTCCGGCGGGAAGGCTGCTTCCCCCGCTATCGCAGCAACGCTGGTCTCCAAGGTGTTCAGCCTGACGATTGCCCGCACCGGTCTGAGCTCCCGGGAGGCAGAGGCGGAAAGCTACGACTTCGTCACTTCCACCATCTCCCATCCCGACCACGCCTTCACCTATCCCGACCCCGAACCGGAGGACATCACCACCAAACTGGTAATGGAGCGGAAAACGGGAAAGCTGCTGGGGGCTCAAATGATAGGCAGCCATAAAAATATGGGGGTGGCCAAGCGGATAGACGTTTTTGCCACCGCGCTCTACAACGGAATGACCGTGGCCGCGGTAAATGAGCTGGACCTGAGCTACTCCCCTCCCTATTCACCCTTCTACGACAACATCCTTGTTGCCACAGAGGTAGGGCTGAAGAAACTATCTCGCCGAACAGGAGAATGACAGACATGACAGCGCGCGCAGACAGGGGAAAAACCATACAGCCCATAGAGTGGCTCGACGACAGGTTGCGGATACTGGACCAGAGCAAGCTCCCCCATGAGCAATGCTTTATCGAACTTGCTGACTACCACGACGTAGCCCTGGCGATCAAGGAGATGCAGGTGCGTGGAGCGCCTGCTATAGGAATCGCCGCTGCCTATGGCATAGCGCTGGGCGCACAAAGCATAAAATCCTCGAGCAAGAGCGAATTCACGAACAGGCTGAACCAAATCATGGAGGAATTCGCTGCCACCAGACCCACCGCGGTCAACTTGTTCCAGGCCATCAATGGAATGGAAAGGGCAAGCACCGGCAGCGACGTTCCTGCCGTGAAGCAGGCTCTCATAGATAAAGCCAGGCAAATCCACCGCGAAGAAATAGAGGCAACCCGGCAGCTCAGCCACCTGGGGGCTGAACTTATTCACGAGGGCTTCACCATCCTTACCCATTGCAACGCCGGCCCCCTAGCCACTGCCGGCTATGGCACCGCTCTGGGGATAATCATGGCGGCCAGAGAGCAGGGCAAGAGAATAGAAGTACTTGCCACGGAAACCCGCCCCTTGCTTCAAGGAGCCAGGCTCACCGTCTGGGAGCTCAAGCAAAAGGACATCCCCGTGACGCTGATCACCGATTCCATGGCGGGATACTTCATAAATCGTAGTAAAGTAAACTGCGTCATAGTGGGCGCAGACAGAATTGCTGCCAACGGCGACGTTGCCAACAAGATCGGCACCTATACGCTGGCGGTGCTTGCCAGAGAAAATGCTCTCCCCTTCTACGTCGCCGCACCCACCAGCACCATCGACTTCTCGCTGCCATCAGGCGGCGAGATTCCCATCGAGGAGCGAAGTCCCCTAGAAGTAACTCACTTCCAGGGGATAGCTTCAGCTCCAGGAGGAGTAAAGGCAGCTAATCCTGCCTTCGACGTCACGCCCCATCGTTACATAAGTGCAATTATCACCGAAAGGGGTATAATAAAAGGGAGATATAAGAGAGAACTGGCCAAAATGGCTCCACAAAAACAGACGGGGAGGTGATGAGATGCCCACATATGAGTTCTGGTGTCCAAGCTGCAAGAAAGCGTTCGAAGTTAAAAGACCTTTAGCCGATTTCGACAAACCCGCCTCCTGCCCTGATTGTGGAATGCAGGGAGAAAAGTTAATCTCCAACTTTGCTTCCAGGACCGGCTACAACTTGCAAGTACCAGGACAACCCTTCAGAAAGAAGGAATGAAATCAATTACCTGCGTGGAGGTGACGCTATGGAACTTTCTCCACTGGCCAGAGAACGGCTGGCGCGGATAGGAGCCCTGTCGTCAGAAGAAAGCGAGAAGGTGATCCGGTCGGGGGAACTCGAAGGTATCCTCTCTCGCTATTTCAGAGGCGACCTTAGTTCTGAGGACCTGTGGAAAGAGCTAAAAGCCCTCAAGGAGCAAAGGGGCGAATCCGTTGTCGAGGAGACACAGGGCAAGCTGGTAGATACGCTCCGCCTACAGATGAACCAAGAGGACTTCGAACAGCGCCGCAGTGCAGTTCTGGCCTTGGAGACGGTGAAGGTGGAGGGAAAATATACCGCCCTGGAGCCAGTTCTAAATTCAATAGCTGCCCTTCGCCAGCAATACAAACAACAGAAAGAGAAGGTATACGAACAGCTCAAAACAGCCATGCAGGGGCAGTTGCAGGCAATGGCGCAAGAAGCCTCAAAACAGGGCGTGAATCTCGATATGGAGAGCTCTCTGGATGCCAACATCAAAGCCAGCCCACAGTGGAAGAACTTCATCTCCGGGCACGACAAGGCCAGCGAAGAAGCCTTCACCGGTTACGTAGCCAGATTAAGGGAGATCACACAGGCAAACCGAACCTGAAAAAGCAACGCCCCACAGGTATGCCCCCTCCCGGGGAAAGGGCATAACCAGGTCCGGGGAACTATTGCCCCTGGCAGAGAAATCCCGCCAGCTCAACCAGAGCCAGATTTTGGTTTACAAATTAGAACGGCAGTTCTTCAGTGTTTTTTGCCTATTTCATTTGTTTATGATATGCTACCTCTCTGTATCAGGCCAGGCGGCAGGTGGTTGCCGCTGTAGCACATTGGACCAGAAATTAGAAATGGAGGCAAAAAAATGGCCAAGCAAGATTCGTTCGAAATCTCACAAAAACAGCTGGATGCGTGCGCAAAGCTTATCAATCTGGACGCCGGCACTCTCGCTGTCCTGAGAGAACCGCTAAGAGAGCTTCACGTATCGCTACCGGTGCGCATGGACGACGGCTCTATCAAGGTATTCCAGGGATTCAGAGTTCAGTACAACGACGCCAAAGGCCCCGCAAAGGGCGGAATCCGTTTCCATCCCGAAGAAACGATCGACACTATCCGGGCTCTTGCCGCCTGGATGACATGGAAATGCGCCCTCGTTGATCTGCCCCTGGGAGGGAGTAAAGGAGGAGTCATCTGCAACCCCAAAGAGATGTCTCAAGGGGAGATGGAGCGTCTAAGCCGAGCATACGTACAAAGCGTGTGGCAGTTTATTGGTCCCGAGAGAGATATCCCCGCTCCCGACGTCTACACCAACCCGCAAATCATGGCCTGGATGATGGATGAGTATTCCAAGATCAGTGGCAAGAGCCAGTTCGGAGTCATTACCGGAAAGCCCCTGAGTGTGGGAGGGTCTGCCGGGCGCGATGACGCTACCGCCCGCGGCGGGCTGTGCACCGTTCGTGAAGCCGCCAAAGAGTTTGGCATCGACCTTAAGAAGGCCACAGTGGCCGTACAGGGCTACGGAAATGCCGGATACTTCGCTGCTTCCCTTTGCAAATCCCTCTTTGGCTCCAGGATAATAGCTGTTAGCGACAGCAAAGGGGGTATTTTCAACAAGGGCGGACTTGACCCGGAGGCAGTTCGGGCACACAAGGACAAAACCGGCTCGGTAATCACTTATCCCAACGCCACCGCCATCTCCAATGAAGACATCCTGGAACTTGAAGTGGATATCCTCATCCCGGCAGCCCTGGAAGGCGTCATCACGGGAGCAAACGCAGCAAAGGTCAAGGCCAAGATCGTCGCCGAACTGGCCAACGGCCCTACCACTCCAGAAGCAGATGATATCCTGTACCGGAATGGGGTCCATGTAATTCCCGATTTCCTGTGCAACGCCGGAGGAGTAGCAGTTTCCTATTTCGAGATGGTGCAAAACTTCTACATGTATTACTGGAGCAAAGAACAGGTCTATGATCTTCTGGACAAGAAAATGACTCCCGCTTACCATTCAGTGCTGGACACTGCCAAAAAGTACAACACTCACATGCGCATGGCAGCATATGTGGTCGCCGTTGAACGCGTAGCCGAGGCAATGAAAGCCCGCGGCTGGGTTTAGTTCATCCTCTCATGGCGCTCACGCGCCACCTGCCTGCAAAAACGATAGTCCCACCTTCTTGAAAGGTGGGACTATTCTTATATAGCCCGATTGCCGTCTCGCGCTCTCAGCTTTTACTGCTTGGGTTTGGGCATGACTGCCTCGTACAATTCGGCCCCCATAGGATGTCCCTGAGCCAACATCTGTCGGTATTTTATAACATCGGCATCCCTGGTTCCGGTTATCTTGGAAGTATTGAAGGCGCTCATGCCCATATCGAACTCTCCGTAAGGCAGAGCATTTGCCGCCCACCACCAGATTATCTCCGCCTTGGTTCTCTCGTAGGCCACCTTCTTCTGCGCCCTCACCATG
Organism: Dehalococcoidia bacterium; assembly: GCA_021162545.1. Classification (GTDB taxonomy): domain Bacteria; phylum Chloroflexota; class Dehalococcoidia; order GIF9; family AB-539-J10; genus M55B177. The sequence goes on from JAGGYM010000065.1 coordinate 6,143, forward strand.
CCCAGCGAAAGACCGACCTGCTGGGGATACAAATTGGCGTACATCCACGTCAGGTCGTTTACGGCCTTGTCCAGCAGTGAAGCATCGCGCGGCAACTTTTTCACCATCTCGCTGGCCGCTCTTATTTCTTCATCGCCGTAGCCCTGGTCCTTGCTCTTGAACTCACCGTAGGCAATCTCCCCACCATCAAGCCACTTATCGGTGATAACCTCAGGGTTACGGATGAATTCGCCATCTTTCTTCAGTATGGGCACCACCTTGAGGATGTAATTTTTCCGCAGCATCTTGTAGGCACTCCACTGCTCGCAGGAAGTGGTGTTCCATATGGCGTCCTCAGGAGTCATGATAACAGACTTGAACTGGCAGGCACCGCCCATAGCCGTTGAGCCATGCTTCGGTCCCACCTGTCCGAAAGAAGCCGTATCCGCCGCTACCGTAAGGTCACAGACCCCACTCACCTCTTCACCTCCTCCAATGCTCATCCCCTGGACGCGCCGGATCACCGGCTTGGGGGAATACCAGACAATGTCAAAGATGTGCCAGTAAACCGTCATGTACTCCTGGCAACTCATCGGCCTTCCCACATAGTATTCGGCGTATTCCTTTACGTTGCCCCCGGTACAGAAGAACCTGTCCCCCTTACCCGTAAGGACGATGGCTACCACGCTTGGGTCATGGGAAGCTTTGTCAAAAGCACAGGCAACGCCGGCAAGCATATCCAGGGTATAGGAATTGCCCATCTTCTCATTATCCAGAGTAACCCAGGCAGTGTAGAGGTTCTTCACCTCTTTCCCCTCCGGGTCAAATAAGGGTTTTAACTCATAAGTGGTGCGCGGCGGCTCTGCTCGCTGGAGTCGCTCCTCGCTGCAGATCTGGTGGACCTGCTTCATGTCCTTGGGAGCCCTTGGTATCCAATCTAAAGCCATCTCTATCTCCTCCTTGATTTACACTTCCCCGGAAATCTCACCACGGCACAAAGGTCATGGAGAAATATTCCCTTTAGGGCTCAAGGCCATAGGCGAATCTGTCCTCGGACAGCACCACAGGAACCACTCTGAGCTCCATCCCTATCTTGATGTCCCCAACATCGACCTTCTTCCTGATCTTCGCCAGTACCCGCACTCCTTCAGGAAACTCCACTATTCCCAGGCTGTAAGGGGCTACGTCCTCAAATCCCGAGGGGCCGTAATTCACCGTGGTAAAGGTAAGCAGTTTCCCCTTGCTCTTAATTTCAACCCATTCCATTTCGCTGGACAGGCAATACGGGCAATCTGCCCGGGGAGGGAAGTATTTCTTGCCACACTGCTTGCATTCCGTGGCCATCACTTTGCCCTGGTCCAGATAATCTACAAACGGGGCAACCTTCGCCTGCTTGGTAAAACTCACTACACCGAAATTTGCAAAATCCATTTATCATTACCTCCCAAAGATGATTACATTCGGATATGTGCCGACGCCACCCACATTTTGAGCCAGCCCCACTTTAGCGCCTGCAACCTGGGTCTCTCCTGCTTCCCCTCTAAGCTGTTTCACTATCGTTCTAACCTGAGAACCACCAGTAGCCCCTATGGGGTGACCTTTGGAGAGAAGGCCTCCGTCAACATTAACGGGAATTTTGCCATCATGATAGGTCGCCTTGTCTTCTACCAGCTTGGGACCTTCTCCAGGTTTGGCAAAACCCAGGTCCTCATAAGCCAGGATTTCCGATATGGTGAAGCAATCATGTACCTCGGCCACATTTATGTCCTCGGGGCCCAGGCCCGCCATCTCATAGGCCGTCTTTGCCGCTTCTCTGGTGGCGAGGAAGCTGGTGTTGGAACCTCTAACGCTCCAATTCAGTTCAGCTGTCGCTGCGCCCACACCAAGGACCCAAACGGGCTTACTGGTATATTTCTTCGCTTTAGCAGCGCTGGCAAGGATGACACATGAAGCTCCATCGGCATTGGCGCAACAATCAAACTTCTTGAGAGGGCTGCAAATCACATCTGAGTTCATTATTTCTTCAAGGCTCAACACCTTTTTGTAATTAGCCTTGGGGTTCAGAGCACCATAGTGGGAATTTTTAACCCTTACCTTTGCCAGCTGTTCTTCTGTCGCCCCGTATTTATGCAGGTAAGCCTGGGCATACAGCGCATGTCCCGCAGGCATGGTCGTTCCAAAGGGAGAACTGAACATGGTATCATCTCCCCTCCCCATCACCTCCGCAGCGTCGCGCGAAGACAGCTCCGACATCTTCTGAAAACCTATCATCACGATGATGTCGTGAACCCCCGCCTTTATCATGGAATACGCTACCCTCACTCCCGTCGTACCTGCAGAACAAACGCTCTCCACATAAAAGGCAGGGCTTGGCGTCAATCCCAGGTATTCTGATATCAGTGCTGCTGGCGTTCGTTGCTTATCATATTCTGGGGCAGAGGCAATAATCAAGGCGTCTATATCCTTGGGAGAAAGGTCCAGCCCTTCCACTGCCTCCCTGTACGCCTCAAAGCAAAGCTCTCTGATAGAGACCCCGCAATTACGGGTAAATGCGGTTTGCCCCACACCGATAACTGCAACTTCTTCTTTCATGGGTTACCTCCTGTGCAAGATTTGCAGTTATCCTAGCATGACTGAAAATTCCAGACAAGTTGCGCGTACGGTACAAACGAGGAGGCTCTACGACACTTGCAGCCACTCGCGTTGTATTAAAAAATATCCCGGGGGAGTATCGTTCCAGGACTTTTTTCAGGACTCGAAGAGCTCCCCCAGCAGGCAAATTAAGTGGTTCAGGGCAAAACAGAGCCAATGAAATCTCTTCTTCCCAAGATGAAATCCTTGATGGACACACTCCTTTTCCCCTCTATCTGAAGTTCACGGAGCCCCAGAACGCCCTCTCTCACGATCACGCCAGCTCGCACTGGTTCCGGCAGAGCCACCACTTCCCCTATCCTGCCCTCTGCCACACTGCCAAGAGGGATAACTTTAGCAACTTTGAGGCGCTTCCCCTTCCAGTAAGTATAACAGCCCGGCCAGGGATTATACGCTCTGACGCGACGCCAGAGCTCTTCCGCACACAGGTGCCAGTCCATCTTCCCTTCGCCACCGGATATCAACGCACTATAGGTAGCCTGAGCCCCATCCTGCGCTCTCGCTTCGATCTCACCTGCAATCCACCCGGGCAAAGTTTCCCTCAAAAGTTCACCGCCCACGCTGGCCAGCTCAGATGCAAGAACTCCGGCATCACTTTCAGGAGATATGTCAACTGCTCTTTGAGCTATAATCGGCCCGCTGTCCAGGCCCTCATCCATCAACATGATGGTAACGCCCGTAGTTCGATCCCCGCAGAGAATGGCGTGGACAACGGGAGACGGCCCCCGGTGTAAGGGTAACAGCGAAGGATGTACGTTGAGACATCCGTACCTGGGGAGAGACAATAATTCTCCGGGCAGAAGCTGTCCAAAAGCCGCTACCGCAATCAAGTCAGGCTCCAATTCAGCTATACCTCTGAGCACTTCTGCCGACTTCAGAGTTTCTGGTTGAACAACGGTGATGCCGTACCCCATGGCAAATTCTTTCACCGGAGGCGAGACAAACTTTTGCCCCCTGCCCGCTCGCTTATCAGGTTGGGTATAGACAGCCACCACTTCACAGGAACTATGGAGCAAGGACGCCAGCACGGAGACGGCAAAATCTGGAACACCCATGAAAATGAGGCGGACGGACATAAAAAAATTTTGGCCCCTTTTTTTCATTATGTCAAAGATTCCCTAGATAACCCTCTGGCATCTTTATAAAATAGTACCCGTGATTTTAACTCCCACCGCGTTTTTTTCTACCCTTCTGCGAGCCATCAGCCAATAAGAAGAGGTTTTATGGGGAGGAAATTGGAGTCAGCCAGAGATATTTGGGTAAGAGTTTTAGGCGAGCTTCAGGTCCAGGTCAACAAAGCAAACTATAATACCTGGCTCAGAGATAGCGAAGGCATAAGCTACGAAGATAATGTATTCGTAGTTAGTGTTCCCAATGTATTCATAGCTGAATGGGTCTCTCAACGCCTCAGCTCCCTGATCGAAAAATCCCTGAGCAACATAGTGGGGAGCGATGTCAGCATACAAATTGAAGTGCGCTGCCATGAGCCGAAACGGGCTGAACCCCCCATCTGTTCCTATCAGACCGATGGGGGCACAAGCAGCAAGATTAGAAAGCGTGGATTTAATCCCAGATATACCTTCGACAACCTCGTCGTCAGCGATTACAATCACCTGGCAGTTACTGCCGCCAGAGAAGCGGTGGATTATCCAGGACAGGCCTATAATCCCCTCTACATCTATAGTGACACCGGCCAGGGGAAAACCCACCTCCTGCATGCCATTGGGCAGGAGGCAAAAAGCAAAGGGATAAAGGCAATTTATATAGCCGCAGAGAGTTTCACCAGCGAATTCGTCCTGGCCGTAAGGCAAAAAGAAGTTGAAGCCTTCCGTAGCAAATTCAGGGACGTACAAATTGTGCTATTTGACGATATGCAATTTATCTGCGATAAGAAGCAGTGTCTGCAGTGTTTTTTGCAAATATTTAAGGAGTTATACAGCAACGAGCAGCAAATTGTCATTACCGCTGATTGCCATCCCAGAGAGGTGTCTTCTCTGGACGATAAGTTAAAATCACGGTTGCAATCAGGGTTAGTGACCTCTATCTCATGCCCCGATTTCGAAACGCGCCTGGAGATACTGCACGCCAAGGCAGAAGCGCTCGAAGTGGCAGTTACAGAGGAAGCGCTTCAAATTATAGCGGGAAAAACACAGGGCAGCATCCGCGAGCTTGAGGGGGCACTGACCTATTGTGCCACCCAGGCCAGATTGAGCGGAACTGACATCACCAAACAAACAGTTAACAATTTCTTAACAGGAAATAACAACAACCACGGTGACTCCATAATCAGTACAGTGGTCAACTACTTCAACCTTCCAGCGGAAGAGATAAAGGGCCGGAAGAGAAGCAAGGAGGTGGTCCTAGCTCGGCACATCGTGATGTATCTCATGAGAGAAGAAAACGGCAGCTCCTTTACAGAAATAGGCAGGACGCTGGGAAACAGGAATCACGCCACAGCTATTTACGGTTACAACAAAATAGCCAGCGAATTGAATATCAACTCCACTTTATGCCAGCAAATCGCTTATATTCGAGAACAGCTCAGGCCGCATAAATTTTAATCCCTTCCCCCCGTGGAGAATGCCTGCTCACCCGGGAAAAGCATCTTTAATTCTGATGCGAGGCCATGTTAATAGATTGTTAATCTATCCATCTGTTTCTGGTAAAATAACCTCTTTACTATTTATATCCCGGTAGCTATCTGCAAAATTCAGCCTAAAAGCTGCCTAATTAATATAATTATTCTTATAGTTATATATAATTAATAAGAGTTAATAAGAGAAAATAAAGTAAGAGTATTATTATGATAATAAGCACCAGAATCAATATTAAAAGTGGTAGTGGTGGAAGGGGGCTTGTTAAATTTCACCATGAAAAGTATATCCCTCTTGGTGGACCTGATGGAGGTGATGGTGGGAAGGGAGGAGATGTTTTTTTCCAAGCCAGTGACAGCGTGACAGATCTGGGAATAATAAAGCATCTTGCGGAATTCTCTGCGGAGGATGGGGAAGAAGGCGGTGGCAATAATAGACACGGTCGAAATGGTAAGGATGCGATTCTCCTGGTGCCTAGAGGAACTGCGGTTTTAGAGGTAGCTAATTCAGGGGAAGGGCATTTGGTGGCTGACCTGGTCGATAATGGGGACAAAATTATAGTAGCAAAGGGTGGGCGTGGGGGGATGGGTAATTCTCGGTTTGCCAGCGCGGTAAACCAGGCTCCGGAAACGGCTACCGAAGGAGAGAAGGGAGAGAGAAAGGTTTTCCTGCTTGAGATAAAGCTCCCTACGGATGTTTGTATCATCGGTTTGGCTAATGCAGGCAAGTCCACTTTGCTTGCTGCCGTATCACTAGCCAGACCAAAAGTAGCTGAATATCCCTTTACTACACGACAACCCGTGCTGGGAGCAATTCAGGATATCAAAAGAAACTTTATCATTGCAGAGATACCATCTCTGGTGAAAGGTGCTCATGATGGTAAGGGCTTGGGGAACGATTTCCTCTGCCATGTGGAGAGGACCAGGTTGATCATTTACCTGCTGGATGGAACCTCTCATGATATTCGCAGTGACTGGGCTGTGTTGAGAGAGGAATTGTTCTTGTATCGTCCTGACTTGCTGCGCAAACCCATGGTGGTTGCCATCAACAAGATAGACCTGGCACAGGTAAGGAAGCGTCTGCCTGAAATAAAGCGGAGCCTTAGCTCGTTGGGAGTGTCTCTTTTCTATGTTGCGGCTGCCACTGGAGAGGGTGTTCAGGATCTATTTCTGAAGGTCAGAGAAATTATCGAGGGAGCAGATCAATCAAAAGAGGAGGAATTGCTATCACAGGTGGCGGTATTTCATCCTAGGCCTAAGAGGTAAAGCAGTGAATATAGGCATTCTTGGAGGCACTTTCGATCCCATTCACATGGGGCACCTTGTTCTGGCCGAGGAGGCAAGAATACATCTGGGGCTGAACGAAGTTCTTTTTGTTCCTGCGGGACAGCCAAGATTCAAGCCACCACGCGACGTCACGCCTGCGCTGCAGCGGCAAGAAATGGTGCAACGGGCTATTGACGGCAATCCTTACTTCAAGATTTGTACGCTGGAGGTAGAGCATGGGGGGCCCTCTTATACTGTGGATACCCTGGAGGCACTTAAGGAACAACTGGGGGAGGGAACGGGCCTTTTCTTTATCCTGGGCTATGATACCTTGACTACGTTAGCTTTGTGGAAGGAACCACAAAGGTTGATGCAGCTATGTCGCTTGGTAGTAGCTCCGAGATCTGGCTCCGAGGTGGATTTGGGCTTTCTGGAAATGGCCTTGCCGGGAGTAGAGAACTATATTGTGCAGATTCGTATGCCGCTGCTCGAAATCAGCTCCTCGAACATTCGTCGCCGCGTGGCCAGGGGAGCTTCCATTCGCTATCTGGTGCCCGATGCAGTGGCGGAGTATATTGCGGCGCAGAAGCTTTACCTCAGCAGGGAAATACTAAACATCTAGGTTTTTCACGTACTGGGCATGGCTCTGGATAAACGCCTTCCGAGGAGGCACTTCGCTTCCCATCAGCATGTGAAAAGTCTGGTCAGCAGTTATCGCATCCTGCACCTCGACCTTGTAGAGGGTTCTGGTGGCAGAGTTCATGGTTGTTTGCCACAGCTGTTCCGGGCTCATCTCTCCCAACCCTTTGTATCTCTGAATGTTAACTTTGCTCCCGTTCAGGTCTGCGAGTTTCGCTTGTTTTTCCTCTTCGGAATAGATCCAGAAGTGTTGTTTGCCGGACTTGAGGCGATATAGAGGCGGCTGGGCGATATAGAGATGGTCTTGCTCGATTAACTCTGCCATGTGACGGTAGAAGAAAGTTAACAGCAGAGAGCGGATATGGGCGCCGTCGACGTCAGCATCGGTCATGATGATTATCTTGCCATAGCGCAGCTTGGCAAGGCTGAAGTATTCGTTGATGTTCGTTCTCAGTGCTATTATGATTGCCTTGATTTCTTCGTGTTCCAGAATTTTGTCTTTGGAAGCCTTTTCTACGTTGAGTATTTTGCCCCTCAAGGGGAGAATGGCCTGATAGCGACGATCGCGCCCTTGCTTGGCTGAGCCTCCGGCGGAGTCGCCCTCGACCAGGAAAAGTTCACACAATGCAGGGTCTTTTTCTGAACAGTCAGCTAACTTTCCTGGTAGCGTTGAGGTTTCCAGTCCGGATTTTTTAAAGACCAGTTCACGTGCTCTGTGTGCTGCCTCTCTCGCCTTGGCGGCAATCATGCATCTCATTATGATAGCTTTAGCTTCAGTGGGATGCTGTTCCAGATATAAGGACAGGCGGCTTGACACTACAGATTCAACCTGCGTTTTTACCTCCGGGTTCCCCAGTTTCACCTTTGTTTGCCCCTCGAACTGAGGCTGGGGCAACCTCACGCTGATTATGGCGGTCAGCCCCTGGCGGGTATCTTCCCCCGTGAAACCGGCGTCGGTTTCCTTTACCAGTTTGCTGGTGCGTGCGTAGTCATTAAAAACTCGGGTTAACGCTGAGCGGAATCCGGTGATATGGCTGCCGCCGTCTCTGGTGTTGACGCAGTTGGCAAAGGATAGGGTGAAGTCCGTGAAACTGCTGGTATATTGCATCGCCACCTCTACGATGGTACTGTCCGTCTTGTCGGTGAAGTAGAGGGCGTCGGCATGAACGAGAGTTCTGTTCCTGTTTAGCTGCCTGACAAAGCTGGCAATTCCCCCTTCGAAATAAAAGGTCTTCTCCCGGCCGTCTCGTTCGTCTTTGAGGCTTATTTCCACCCCTTTGTTCAAGTAGGCCAGTTCCTTTGTCCGCTGGCATACCGTGTCGAAGTTGTAGTTGATATCCCCGAAGATCTCTTTATCCGCCAGGAAGGTGATCGACGTGCCCGTGTCTGAGGCCTCGCCAATAACGGCTACCTCTTTCAGGGGGAGGCCCCTCTGGTACTCCTGGCAGTAAAGTTTCCCCTGTCGCCTTACCTCGACTTTGAGCCGCGTGGACAGAGCGTTGACCACTGAGGCCCCCACTCCGTGCAGACCGCTGGAAATGCTGTAAACGTGTCCTCCGAACTTGGCTCCGGCGTGCAGCCGGGTCATCACTGCTTCCAGAGCGGTGATGTCCTGTCCCGGGATGATTTCAGTGGGGATTCCCCGTCCGTTGTCGGTGACGGTGATGCTGTAATCCTCGTGCATCGTCACCTCGATGTGGGTGCAGAAGCTGGCCATAGCCTCGTCGATGCTGTTGTAAACTATCTCGTAGAGCAGGTGATGCAGGCCCTGTTTGTCGGTACCCCCGATATACATGCCGGGGCGAAGGCGCACGGCGTTGATCTCATCCAGGATGTGAATATCTTTGGCAGTATATTCGGTTTGGGGCGTCCCGGCAGTCTCGTTATGTGACATGGCGTGCTTGAAATATTATAGCATAAATGCCGTTCTTCGCGTTTTGCTCTACAGGGGGCGCGCTGTGAGCCTTATCGCGAGCGAGGGCGTCGCTGCCCTTTGCTATCGGGCAGGAGAAGTTATGTATCGCCGGGAGACTGACCGCGTTCCAGTGCCCGTGTTTGCCTGAGCGTTGCTACTACCTGGCTTAGCGGAACGAGCCTTTGTTCCCCGCTCTTCATGTCTCGCAACATGGCAGTTCGGCTTTTCATTTCCTCTTCGCCCAGGATGACTGTGTAGCTGCTGCCACGCGCATTGGCCTGTTTTAACTGGGACTTCAAGCTCTTATTGCCGGCAGATTCCATGGTGGCGATCTCCGCTCCCCGTAGCACGGAAGCGAGCTTCAGGGATTCTTTCCTCGCTTCTGCTCCCAGGGAAGCGAGGAAAACAGTAATATGAGGGGAGGGCGGTACGTTTACCTGTTGTTCCCGCAGGTTTGAAATCAGTCTCTCGATTCCGGCTGCAAAACCAACTCCGGCAGTTGGTTTTGCTCCTAGGGCCTCAATGAGGTCGTCGTATCGACCTCCTCCTCCCAGGGCGCCTTGAGATGTTTCCTCCTGAGGCTGGACTTCAAAGACCGTCCGGGTGTAGTAATCCAGACCACGCACCAGCCTGTGGTTGAGGAGGAAGGGCGTCTTCAGGATATTCAGGCATTCCTGAAGGCTTTCAAAGTGGGCTAGGCAGTCGGGGCAGAGAAAGGCTGTTGTTCTGGGTGCTGCTTCAGCTATTTCCTGGCAGTGGCGCTTTTTACAATCCAGCAGGCGCAGGGGGTTTCTCTCTAGCCGGGCTTTGCAGTCCGGGCAAAGCTCTCCTTCGAAGCTGGCATAATATCGCTTTAATGCTGATACGTACCCTGGCCTGCAGGTCCTGCAACCGATGCTGTTGAGGTGGATGGAGAAATCCCGAAGGCCCAGCGAGAGGAGAAAGCGTTGTGCCATTTCTATTATCTCGGCGTCAAGGAAGGGACTGGCATCGCCGATGGCCTCAAAACCAAACTGGTGATGCTGGCGGTAGCGCCCTGCCTGAGGACGCTCATACCTGAAGGAGGCGCCGATGTAATAGAGCTTTACTGGCTGGGGCAAGTTAAACAATCCGTGTTCCAGGTAAGCACGGCAAACGGGTGCCGTTCCTTCCGGTCTTAAAGCCAGTTCCTGCCCTCCTCTATCCTTGAAGATGTACATTTCTTTATCGACGATGTCCGTTCCCCCGGCTACCGCATGGGTAAAGAGTCCGGCATCCTCGATCACAGGCGTATTCAGGGGCTGATAGCCATAAAGATCGCAAACGGACGCGGCCTTTTCTTTTACATATTTCCAGAGCGGTTGCTCTGGGGGCAGAATGTCTGACATGCCACGAGGCGCTTTATACAAAGAAAATTTCCTTCTTAGACGGATACTTCACCTGATGATTATATCTAAAATGCCGCGGGATGAACAATTCAACCTGCTATTTCGCAGTGAACGGAAGGCTACAGGGGGGCGTCTCTCTTCTGGGGGAAGGGGTTCGCGATTTGTCTTAGCCTCCTTCTTGCGGTATTATGGAGTTGACGTATGGAAGCAAAGGCGTTTATCGAAAGGGTCAGGGAATATTTGCCCTCCGATGCGCACCTGGTAGAAAAAGCGTATGAGTTTGCTGCCATGGCGCATAAGGGGCAAACGCGCAAGTCGGGGCATCCTTATTTAGAACATCCTTTACATACAGCTATGGTTCTGTCCGACCTGAAGCTTGATGCCGATACCCTGAGCGCTGCTTTGTTGCATGATGTTTCTGAAGATTGCGGAACGACGCTGCGCGAAATTGAGGCTCAATTTAATCCCCAGGTGGCCAAACTGGTTGATGGCGTTACCAAGATAAACAAGATTACGAACCAGGCTGAGAAGGAGAACGCGCGGTCAGAGTCACAGGCTGAAAATCTGCGCAAGATGCTTCTGGCTACGACCGAGGACGTACGCGTTCTTTTGATTAAGCTAGCGGACAGGCTGGACAACATGCGTACGCTGGGGGCGCTGACACAGGACAGACGTCACGCTATCGCACTGGAGACACTGGAGATATATGCTCCGCTGGCACACCGTCTTGGCATGGGGAAGATAAAGTGGCAACTGGAGGACTTATCATTTCGGTATCTCGAGCCGCAGGAATATCATCGCGTTGCCAGGCTGGTGGCGGGTAAAAGGGAGGAGCGGGAAAGCTTTGTGGAGGAGGTTAGCCAGTTGCTGGAGCAGGAACTGGGCAAGGCGGGAGTAAAGGCCAAAGTCTCTGGCCGGCCCAAGCACATTTACAGCGTCTATCAGAAGATAGGAAAATATGCGACGCAGGGGAAGGATTTCAGCGACATTCATGATTTGCTTGCCCTGCGAGTGTTAACGAGTTCTGTCTCAGATTGCTACAAGGCGCTGGGGGTGGTTCACTCTCTCTGGCGCCCCATCATGGCGGAATTTAACGATTTCGTTGCTAATCCCAAAGGCAATGGATACAAGTCGCTGCATACCACGGTGATGTATAAGGCAACTCAGCCGCTGGAGATACAAATTCGGACTTACGAGATGCATTGTACTTCTGAGTATGGAGTGGCGGCGCACTGGCGGTACAAAGAGGGCAAAGAGAGTATCTCTCCCGGCAGAGAGCTTGGCTGGTTGTGCTGGCTTGGCGACTGGAAAGAGGGTCTGGACAGCGAAGATTTTCTCGAGACCGTCAAAAGCGAGGTTCTCTCGGACAGTGTGTTTATATATACGCCGCAGGGCGAGATAAAGGAATTGCCCAAGGGCGCCACGCCTTTAGATTTTGCTTTTCGCATTCACACCGACCTGGGCTACAGGTGTATTGGCTCCAAGGTGAATGGCAAGCTAGAACCTCTGAATCACGTTCTCGGGAATGGTGATGTGGTGGAAATCATCGCCAGCAAGGAAAACAAAGGCCCCAGTCTGGACTGGCGCAATCCGGAGCTGGGTTATGTTAAGACAGCTCACTCCAAGGCCAAAATCAGGCAGTGGTTTAAAAAGCAGGAGCGAAGTCAATGCGTGGCGAACGGCAGGCAGATTTGGGACAAGGAGCTTAGACATTTGGGCGTCAGCGTCCCCAGCCTCGATAAAGCGGGGTCTCTCTTTGGCTATGTCAGCCAGGACGACTTTCTGGCAGCCTTGGGCAGTGGCAGCCTCAAAGTTTCTCAGGTGGCGCTTAAGTTGAGTGTGGACATTGAACCGCCTGAAGAGATAGTCAAAACTGCCTCTCCTGCCAAGATCAGTCCCATAGGGGTTAAAGTCATGGGGGTGGGGGGGTTGCTCACCCGGCTGGCGAATTGTTGTCATCCTTTGCCTGGAGACAAAATAATAGGCTATATTACGCAGGGCAGGGGTATCACAGTGCACTGTGAGAACTGTCCCAATGTCGTTAATGAAGAGGAAAGAGAGAGGCTAATCCAGGTAGAATGGGGGGAAGTGGAGCGGGTTTATCCCGTGACCCTTCAAGTTGAGGCCTGGAACAGAGTTGGCCTGGTAAGGGACATCAGTGCTATTATAGCGGGGGAAGGGGTGAACCTTACCGATGTGAAAGTGGCTCATGAGCGAGGAGATAATATGACTTCGGAATACTTCACCATCGAGGTGAAAAATGCAGCGCAGCTGGCTAGAATAGTAGCCAGAGCTTATTCTGTGTGGAACGTAATTAGTGTCACCAGAAAAGGAGAAATGGATGTCAAGCAAGAAATCGGCTAATAAAACCGCCCGTGCAGCAGAGAGAAAGCGGCTATGTAACCGTTCTGTGAAGAGCAGGGTGAAGACGCGCATAACTGTGGCGGAAGCGAAGATCGCTGCGGGGGATAGTTCGGTCAGGGAAGAAAGCGAGAGGGCGGTAAGCATCGTGGATAGAGCTGGCAGCAAGGGGATTTTTCACCGCAATAAGATCGCCAGAATCAAATCTCGAATGGTGAAGAAGGTAAATGCCCTGGAGGCCAGCGAAGTGGAAGGAGCTTAAAAAGAGAAAAGTCGTTGTCCTCTGAATTGTGGGGGTACTTTCATTGGAGCAGAGAAGCGTCGTTAGTTTCACCGATGAAGCGGAGAGCTTTTCCCCAGGTCTGCTTCAATCAAAGATGGAACTGAGGGGAACGTATGCGCTGCAGGGCGCATGTTGAGAGTAGCCATGGAGATGTTATCGCAGTTTCAGACGATAGGCAGTGCCCTCTTTACCCAGGGGCTGATATCTTCCTGTGGTGGCAACCTCAGCGTCAGGTTTGGGGAGCGCCTCATTATCACCCGGAGGGGCAGTATGCTGGGCGCTCTTAGCGGAGCGGACCTGGTGGAAACGCATATTGACAGGAACGATCAGTCGACGCCGCTGGCCTCAACGGAACTGGCTGTTCACCGCGCTATTTACATGGCGACCTCGACGCAGGCAGTGGTACATGCGCATCCTTCTTATGCCGTTGCCCTGTCGTTTACCAGGAGCGTGCTTGCACCCCACGATGTAGAGGGGAAAGCAGTCTTGCCCATGGTGCCAGTTCTGGGAGAGGATGAAGAGATAAAGCCAGGAGATTTTGCTGAGGAAATAGCAGAGGCCCTGAAGCGGGTCAAGCTGGTTTTCGTGCGTGGCCACGGGAGTTTTGCCGCAGGGCAGTTGCTGGAAGAGGCCTATTATTATACTTCCTGCCTGGAGCACAGCTGCTACCTTTGCTATTTGCTCGAGGCGATGGGCGAAGAGAAGCAGCTGCCCCGGGCCACGGGTGAGATATAGGAATTCTACGGTAGGAAGGTATACCAGTCGGAATAGCGAGGGTTTCTCCCTATCGCCACGTCGCGCAGGCTCCTTTGTAATTTGGCGGTAAAGGGACCGATTTTGCCCGTACCTATAGGGCGGTGGTCGATTTCCACCACGGGGGCTAGATGAGCTCCCGTGCCGGTTAGAAAACATTCTTCAGCCAGATAAAGTTCGCTGCGATCCACCTGCCTTTCGATGGTATCCATCTCCAGATCGCTTTTGGCCAGCGTTATCAGTGAGTCCCTGGTTATTCCCATAAGGATGTTATCGGAAGAAGAAGGCGTGACGAGCTTCTTCTTGCTGACTATGAAGATGTTCTCCGCACTGCCTTCAGCCACGTGCCCATCGTGACTTAACAGGATGGCTTCATCGAAACCGTTTTCATGGGCCTCGGTTTTGGCCAGTGCGCTGTTAACATAGGCGCCGCTGATCTTGCCCCTTGCTGGAATCATGGTATCGTCGATGCGGCGCCAGGATGAAATGCAGCAGCGAATGGTAGCACTGCCCAGGTAGGGGGGCAGGGTGGTGACGATGATAAGGAGAGCATCCTCCAGGTCATGGAGGCGAACTCCTATGGTTTCGGAGCTTTTGTAGGCCAGGGGGCGGATGTAGACATCTTCTCTATAACCACTTCTGTTGAGAAGTTCCAGGGTCAACCGGCACATTTCCTCGGCTGAGTAGGGAAGCTTGATCTTGAGGATGCGGCAGCCATCGAGTAATCTTTTGTAGTGATCTGCGAGTCTGAAGAGACAGAACCTTTCCTTTTCGCTGTCCCAGTTGCCGCGGATGCCCTCGAAACAAGCCGTTCCGTAGTGGAAGGCATGAGTTAAGATTCCGATTTTGGCTTCGGGCAAAGGCATAAACTGCTTCTGGAAGAAAGCATAAGGTGGCATGGCAAAACTCCTTAATTTTATTTGTGAGGGTGAATTATACTCTTGCTTGATAAGGGATACAAATATGCGGGGCATATTGCTGCCAAGGTCCTTATTTGAGGAGAGCCGCTTAATTCGCGACCTGGGCAGGAGCAAGACAGGGTAGTTCCGTGATAGATGTCCCGTTTTGTTGTACAATTTGACGTTGTGAAAGCGCTGGTCCAGAGAGTTGCTGCGGCCTGGGTGAGTGTAAACCATGGAATGGTGGGGAAAGTTGGCCGCGGCGTGGTAATTTTGCTCGGGGTCGCTCAAGGTGATTCTACAGAAGATGCCCGTTATCTGGTGCACAAGATAGCCAACATGCGCATTTTTGCCGACGGGGAGAGCGAATTTGCTCTTTCGGCCCTGGATGTGGAGGCGGGGATGCTCGTGGTGAGTCAATTCACACTGCTGGCCGATGTGAGAAAGGGCAGGCGACCTGGCTTCAGAGAGGCTGCTCCGCCAGATGAGGCAAGGCGACTTTATGAATTCTTCGTTGACCAGCTTCGTTCTACCGGGCTTAAGGTGGAGACGGGCATCTTTCAGGAGCACATGATGGTGAGGATCGACAACGACGGGCCCGTGACGCTCCTGGTGGAAAGCAAAGAGCGGCAAAAAATCAACTGATTGCAAGTGCAACCTGTTGCACTTGCTTGCTCGCTTCTGCTATGATTTCCTCAGATGAGCTGCCACAAGGTGCTCCAGGAGAAAGGTTACCGGATTACACCGCAGCGCATGCTGGTCATCGAAGCTCTGCACAATGCCGATAGTCACATTAGCGCAGAGGAAATATTCCAGCAATTGCACGCGCGCTATCCCTATAGCAACATTTCCACCGTCTATCGCACGCTGGAGTTGTTGAAAAAATTGAATCTGGTGACGGAAACTGACTTTGGCGAGGAAAGAGTTCGCTATCATGTGGCGGAAAAGAGCCACCATCATCACCTGGTCTGTCGCAGATGCGGCAGGGTGATAGATTTAGACGAATCTGCGTTATATCCGCTGAAGGGCGTTTTGCTCCGTGATTATGACTTTGAAGCTGATTTGAGGCATATGGCTATTTCAGGTGAGTGCAGCGAGTGTCGCAAGAAGAGAGAATAAAAAATTTTAGCCCCTTATTGCAATTAGTTGCAAGTGCATGAAATCTCAAGGGGGAGAAATATGAAGAGAAAAATTCTGGGGAGCATGGTAGCGTTATTCCTGGTGGCAGCTTTGCTGCTACCTCTATCCTGTGCCAGCCCTTCAGCCGACGTCATGGCGGGGAGTTCACTTATAGCAGGCATAGTTCATGACGTGGCCGGTGAGAAGATAGCAGTCCGCACCCTGGTCCCGCCGGGCATGTGCCCGGGACATTATGACGTCAAGCCCAGCGATGTTGAAGCCCTGGCGGAAAGTAAAGCACTGCTCATTCACGTTTGGCAGCAGAAGATGAAGAATATAACTGGCCTCATCGAGGCTGCCGACAATCCTGAACTCGTCATTAAAGTTATCGCGGTCGAGGGGAACTGGATGGCACCACCGGTTCAGGTTGAGGCACTGGATAAAATTGCGCAGGCTTTGGGCGAGATAGATGCGGGGAACGAAAGGTACTATCAGCAGAGGGCAAAGGAACGGCGGCAGGTGATCTTAGATAAAGGGGAGGAAGTACAGGCCAGACTGCAGGAGGCGAGGCTAGACGAGGTAAAGGTAATTTGCTCCGAAATGCAGCAGGGGTTTGCCGGGTGGGCTGGGTTTGATGTCGTGGCTACTTATGGCCGGCCGGAAGAACTGAGCGTGGCCCGGGTGGGAGAGCTGATAGAACAGGCCAGAGGGGCAGG
Source organism: Dehalococcoidia bacterium (assembly GCA_021162545.1). GTDB lineage: Bacteria > Chloroflexota > Dehalococcoidia > GIF9 > AB-539-J10 > M55B177. The sequence continues at coordinate 22,685 of JAGGYM010000065.1, forward strand.
GGTGACTCTGGTCATTGACAATCTCCAGAGTGGTGACACGTCGATGAGCCAGGCCCTGGCAAATGATATCGGAGCTGCTCAGGTAACTGTATCCAACTTTCCCGGGGGGTTTAAAGGCACCGAGACCTGGGAAAAGGCGATAGACAGGAACGCTGATTTGTTGCTTGAGGCTTTAGCAGGGTAAAGGAAATAGTATGGGAGATATAGTCATCAGCCTCAAGGACGCCGTGGTTTCTTACAGGGAGGATGTAGCTTTGCGAGGGGTCTCTCTGGAGGTAGAGAGAGGAGAGTTCATCGGCATCATTGGGCCCAATGGTGCCGGTAAAACTACCCTGCTCACCGTAGTTAACGATCTGGGCAAACTGGTTCATGGTCAGGCCCGGGTCCTGGGAGTGCCGGTGTGTAGAAGAAATGGCATCAAGTTGAGGAAGCGCATTGGTTATGTGGCTCAGGCGGAAAACATCGACCCCAGACTGCCTATCAGCGTCAGGGAGACGGTGATGGTAGGTTACTATGGTCGCCTGGGGCTATTTCACCGCCCAACGGAAGATCAATGGAAAAATGTAGATCGGGTGCTGGATCTGGTTGGCCTGTCTCACCTTTCTCGCCGCCCCATAGGGCACCTCTCCGGAGGTGAATATCAAAGGGCGGCCATTGCCCGGGCTTTAGTTCAGCAGCCCGAGATTTTCCTCCTCGATGAGCCTACAGCTTCTGTAGACCCGCAAGCCCAGAGGGAGATCTTGAGCTTGATACAGCTTATCCATAGTCAGTATCACATGACCACGCTATTTGTCACGCATGACCTCGAAACGCTGCCCTCTATATGTCAGCGGCTTGTCCTTATGAGAGAAGGCCAGATATGGAAAGAGGGAAGCCCAGGGGAGATGCTTGGAGAAGAGGTCTTGAGACAGCTGTATGAAGCAGGGGTTTCTGTTCCTGCTGAAGGAGGGAGTGGCAAATTCCCTCGTTGTGGCTGGTGATGGGAATGGATTTGTCTGTTTTTCAATACCAGTTCATGCAAAACGCTGTCCTTGCCGGGTTGTGTGGAGGTGTAACGTGTTCTATCGTCGGCGTTTTCGTGGTCACCATGCACCTCTCTTTCATAGGAATATGTATTGCTCATGCAGCTTTTGCCGGCGCCTTACTTGGCGTCTGGTTGGGGTTCAATCCTTTAATCGGAGCATTAATTTTCAGCCTTGCTTCTGCAGGCATCATTGGCCCCATGGCTGACCGGGGGGAATTAAATCCTGATACTTCTATAGGCATCGTTTTTTCCCTCATGCTGGGACTGGCTTTCCTTTTCATGGGTCTGATGCCGGGAGCCAGGACGGAAGCCCTGAGCCTGTTCTGGGGAAGCATACTGACCGTCAACGGGGGAAATCTGATATTCCTTGCTACAGTAATGGTTGTAATTGTTGCCCTGCTGGTTATCTTCTACAAGGAAATCCAGGCGGTAATCTGCCATCGCCAGGTAGCCCTGGCTGTGGGCATCCCGGCAACCCTTGTTTTCTATGGATTGTTGTTCTCCACGGGGGTCTCTGTCGCTGCTTCCCTCCCGACCATTGGGGGGCTACTTATTTACAGCCTGATTCTCAACCCAGCCGCAGCCGCTTACCAGCTTACCTATAACTTAAAAAGGATGATTCTCATTGCCGTTGCCTTCGGCGTCGCTTCTTGCTGGGTTGGGGTGGCAGCATCCTATCTCCTGGACCTCCCTTCGGGAGCCTCTATTGTAATTACTTCATCTGTTATCTTTGGTCTGGCAGCGGCGTTTTCCCCCAAGAGAAAGGTAAAGAAGTGGCAGCGAGGTCCGGCAAGTTAGCCATGCAACTACAGGAGTATTTTGACAGATTGGCTCTGACCTGGGACGAAGGGGTTACTCAAGAGGGAGTAGCTCTCCTTGGGGAGATCGTTCGAGGTCTGGAAATTAGAGCAGGAAGTCGCGTGCTTGACATTGGCAGTGGCACCGGTGTTCTCCTGCCTTTTCTGGCTGAGGCAGTTGGCACAGAAGGGAGAATTATAGCGCTGGATTTCTCACGGAAGATGCTCCTTCAGGCTAAAGCCAAGGAATCCTCCTCTGGCGCAGCTTACACTCAAGCTGATGTTATGGCTATTCCCTTGCAAGGTAACTGTGTTGATCTGGTTCTCTGCAACAGCACCTTCCCCCATTTTAGCGATAAAGTTGGGGCGATGAAGGAAATGATCAGGGTGCTCAGGAATGATGGCAGACTGGTTATCTGCCACACGATGAGTCGCGAAGCAATTAATTGCCTTCACCGATCTATCGGAGGAGTGGTTGGCAATGACTTCCTGCCCGGTGAAGTTGAATTGAAAGAAATGGCGAAGCTCGCGGGACTGGCAATAACTTCCCTGGAAGATGGCTCCAGGCGATACCTGGTCATTGGAGAGAAGGAAGCTTGAATTCTACTTGAGTGACGGGGAGGCCCTCTCTTTTTGAGGGGCGCAGGCGTCTATTCAAAAGTTGTTTTCCTGCGTTTTATCTCCACTCCACGAAAAGCTCGTCCGTTTTGACAAAATTTGATGCCTGTGTTAGCATTGCCTCTTGCAGTGTGTCCTATGTTGCCTCCTATTTGTAAGACCTCTAAATTTCCCTAGTTTAGTGTCGTGAAGGGCATTTTGATTTTTATTTCAAGGAGAGAGCAGTATGGTTGTTTCTTTGACCTCTGAAGGTAAATTAGTAAAATCCTTTGCCAAGTTGTCTGAGAAAGTGGAGGTGCCTGATCTCATCAGGGTGCAGCTTGATTCTTTCAGATGGTTTGAAGAAGAAGGCTTGAAGGAGCTATTTGAAGAAGTTTCTCCCATTCAAGATTACACCGGTGCCAGATTGGACTTGCGCTTTGTCGACTACGAGTTTCGGGAGACACAGCGGTCCGTTGCAGAGTGCCTGGAAAGAGGGGTGACGTATGCAGCCCCTTTGTACGTAACAGTCCAGTTGATAGTTAAGAGCACGGGGGAGATAAAGCAACAGGAATTGTTTTTCTGTGACTTTCCTCTGATGACGGACAGCGGCACCTTTGTTATCTCCGGTGCAGAACGAGTGGTAGTTAGCCAGCTGACGCGCTTTCCCGGCGTTTACTTTACTATGAGCAGGGACCCATCAAGCGACCGGGAATTGGGCACAGCTAAGCTTGTAGCAGAACGCGGGGCATGGCTTGATTTTGACACATCCGGCAGGGATGTACTCTCAGTAAAGGTAAGCGGTAAGCGGAAAATACTTGCCACCACTTTGTTGCGCGCTATAGGCTATGAAACGGACGATGCTTTGATTGCTCTCTTCCAGGACGTGGATGATTCTCCTGAGCACACGTTTATTCGTTCTACTATGGAAAGAGATTCTCTGATTAAGAATAGAGCGGATGCCCTGGCAGACATTTACAGAAAATTGTCTTCTGGAGAACCCCCCAGCCTTGAGAGCGCCAGGACCCTGTTAAATAATTTCCTCTTCAATCCCAAGCGTTATAGCCTGGGCAAAGTCGGGCGTTACAAAATCAACAAGAAGTTGGGGCTTGATATCCCTCTGGATAATACCTGCCTGACGCCTGATGACCTGGTGCAGATAGTTCGCCGCCTCATATCTATAAATAATGGCAGGGAAATTACCGATGACATAGACCATCTGGCGAATCGACGGGCGAGGACCATAGGATTCCTGCTGCAAAGGCAATTTCGCATCGGTCTGGCCCGGCTCGAGAAGGCTATTAAGGCGAGAATGAGCGTTCTTGGGCCCGAAGCATCGACTCCTACTTCTCTAATTAACGTTCGCCCCATGGTTGCTACCATAAGGGAATTTTTTGCCAGATCCCAGCTGTCTCAATTTATGGATCAGACGAACCCGCTGGCTGAGTTGACCCACAAGCGCCGCCTTTCTGCAATGGGGCCGGGAGGACTATCCAGGAAGCGGGCAGGATTTGAGGTTCGCGATGTACATCACTCACACTATGGCCGGATTTGCCCCATAGAAACTCCGGAGGGCCCTAATATTGGCTTGATTGGCTCCCTGGCAATTTATGCCAAGATTAATGAGTATGGTTTCATAGAAACTCCCTATCGTAAAGTTACCAACGAGATTCCCAATGTCCAGGGAGAATTGCAGGGAAGGACGATAAGGGAAGCCGTGCTGGATGGCGATGGGAATGTTGTAGCTGAGGCGGGCACCCTGGTTACGGAAGAAATTGCCAGCAGAATAACAAATCTTTCTCTTGAAAGAGTGAAAGTTGTTCCTTTTGTGTCTGCCCAGATCGTTTACCTGGCGGCCGAGGAAGAGGAGCAATATGCTATTGCTACTGCCAAAGTGAATCTGAGCGGGGGAGGGGAATTTCTTGATAGCGTGGTGGAGGTTAAAAAGGGCAGCAGGTATTTTAAAGAGCAAGTGGACAGGGTAGATTTCATAGATGTCTCCCCCAGACAAATCTTTAGTGCAGCTGCCTGTCTTATCCCTTTCCTTGAGCATGATGATGCCAACCGGGCCTTGATGGGCTGTAATATGCAGCGTCAGGCGGTACCGCTGGTGTCCCCGCAGGCGCCTCTGGTAGCTACGGGGATGGAGAAGGAAGTGGCTAAGTACAGCAGCAGGATAATTTTTGCCCTTGATGATGGGGTGGTGACCTCGGTAACCAGCTCCCGGATCGTGGTCAGGGAAAGGGATGGGAAGGAGCGAACTTATGAGTTGAAGAAGTTTGTCAGGACTAATCAGGGAACAGCTATCAATCAAACTCCCCTAATGAGCAAAGGCGATGTGGTTAAGAAAGGCCAGGTTTTGGTGGATAGTTTTTCTGTCAGAGACGAGAAACTTGCCCTGGGGCGCAACGTTGTATGTGCCTTCATGAGTTGGGGGGGCTATAACTACGAAGACGCTATTATTCTCAGCAGCAGACTGGTTAAAGATGACGTTTACACTTCTATCCATATTGAGAAGTATGAGGTAGAAGCGCGCGAGACCAAACTTGGACCGGAGGAGATAACCTCTGACATTCCCAATATAAGCGAAGATAGCTTTAGCGGGCTCGATGAGGCGGGTATCGTAAGGATTGGCGCCGAAGTGGGACCTGGAGATATTCTGGTGGGTAAAATTACTCCCAGAGGGGAAACTGAACCCACCGCTGAAGAAAAATTATTGAGAGCTATTTTTGGAGGAAAGGCGCGTGAGGTGAAAGATAGCTCTCTGCGGATGCCTCCGGGGGGAAAGGGCAGGGTGGTTAATGTCAAAGTGTTCTCGCGAGAGAAAAATGATGAGTTGCCTGGAGGAGTAAGTACTCTCGTGCAGGTATGGGTGGCACAGAAACGCAAAGTTTCGGTGGGGGACAAGATGTCGGGACGTCATGGGAATAAGGGAGTCGTTTCTGTCATATTGCCGGAGGAAGACATGCCGTTTTTGCCTGATGGCACGCCCGTGGATGTCGTTCTTAACCCTCTCGGCGTTCCCTCCAGAATGAATATAGGGCAGGTACTGGAAACTCATCTGGGATGGGCTGCTCGCATATTGGGATTCAGCGCGCTCACTCCGGTGTTTCATGGAGCTGATACTGTGGATATTGAAGATGCTTTGGGAAGGGTCTGGATAGCATGGGAAGCGGGTGCGGTCAGCTTTAATTCGAGAGGAGCAGGCGACAAGGCGGTTGATCAAGAGAAGGTAGCGGAATGGCTCCAGGCGCATGATTTTGGTGGCCAGGAAGTGATGGATGAAAACCGAAGAGGGGTGGCAAGAAGGGCGGCGCTTGTTTTGTGGCTTGAGAAACAGGGAATGGAGGCGCGCGACCTTGACGAGGAAGACTTGCGGCGTTTGGTACATGATGTCTATAAGGAACGGCGAATTTATCCCCCTACTTTTGGCAAAATAGAGCTTCGAGATGGAAGAACCGGTATGCCCTTCGATCAACCTGTAACTGTAGGCTGTGCTTACATAATGAAATTGATACATCTTGTTGAAGACAAGGTACATGCTCGTTCCACGGGACCATATTCACTGATTACGCAACAGCCTTTGGGGGGAAAAGCTCAATTTGGGGGCCAGAGATTTGGAGAGATGGAGGTATGGGCATTGGAAGGTTATGGCGCTGCACATATGCTTCAGGAAATGCTTACCGTGAAGTCGGATGATGTCGCGGGGCGAGCCAAGGCCTATGAAGCTATTGTTAAGGGAGAGGATATTCAGCAGCTTGGCGTTCCAGAATCAGCGAAGGTTTTGTTTATGGAATTGCGCAGTCTGGGTATTGCCGTTGAGTTGTTTAGTGAAGCCCCTGTCTAGTGGGCAGGGAAGATCTGCAGGTTAGGAATTTGAGATTACGGGGAGAAAGATGGCACAGTTTAATGATGTTCAATCTATTAGAATAAGCCTTGCTTCGCCAGAACAGGTCAGAAGCTGGTCTCATGGAGAGGTGACCAAGGCTGAAACGATAAACTATCGTACATTGAAGCCGGAAAGGGACGGGCTTTTTTGCGAGAGAATTTTTGGCCCTGTCAAAGATTTCGAGTGTCACTGTGGGAAATATAAGAAAATACGCTATAAGGGCGTGATCTGTGATAAATGCGGAGTAGAGGTAGCTCATTCCAGCGTGCGCAGGGAGCGCATGGGTCATATAGAGCTGGCGGCTCCTGTTGCCCATATATGGTTCGTTAAACTGGTGCCTAGCCGTCTCGGCCTCCTGCTGGACTTATCTCCGCGAAATTTGGAGAGCGTTGTCTATTTTGCGCGGTATATCGTAACCTCGGTTGATGAAGAGGCCAAGCAGAAGAAGATGCAGGAGATTGAGCAAGAGGGGGCTGATAAGGTCTCTGAAATGGAAAGGGAGGTTGAAAAACTAGAGGCTGAAGTAGACCTGGAAAAAGAAGGAGGCATCGGAGAAGTTAACAGGTTGCGTGCCGGATTTGTAGAGAAGCGGCAGGGATGCGCAGAGGAATTAAAGGCGAAGAAAGGAGAACTGGATAAACTTCGGAAACTGAAATTGCTTACTGAAGAAGAGTACAGGAAAATGAAAGACCGGTACGGTGAAATCTTTGAAGCCGGCATGGGGGCTGAGTCCATTCTGGAGATCCTGAAGGGAATTGATGTGGATGAGTTGCATCAGGAGCTCCGGGAACAGGTACATAATGCGTCGGGACAACTGCACAAGAAAGCCAGTAAGCGATTGCAGTTGGTGGAAGCGCTTAAGCTCAGCGGGAATAAACCTGAGTGGATGGTGCTAACCGTGCTTCCTGTATTGCCTCCTTCTCTGCGCCCCGTGGTTCAACTGGATGGTGGTCGTTTCGTCATCAGCGATCTCAATGACCTCTATCGAAGAGTTATCAATCGTAACAACCGTCTCCGCCGGCTTGTGAGGCTGGGTGCCCCTCAGATCATTGTCCGCAATGAAAAGCGCATGTTGCAGGAAGCAGTAGATTCCCTTGTCGATAATGGGCGCAGAGGGCGCATGGTTACCACGGGCAATAATCATGAACTTAAGTCGCTGGCTGCCATGCTCAGCGGCAAGAGGGGCCGCTTTCGCCAGAATCTGCTGGGCAAGAGAGTGGATTATAGTGGCCGGTCGGTTATCACTGTGGGGCCCGGTCTCAAGCTCCACCAGTGTGGTTTGCCCCGACATGTTGCACTGGAGTTGTTTAAACCGTTCGTTATTCATAAGCTTATCATGAAGGGTTTTGCTACCAATCTGAAGATTGCCAAGAGGCAGATAGAGAAGGATAGGCCCGAGGTCTGGGATGCGCTTGATGAAGCAATAAGAGAGCGTCCTGTCTTGCTTAATCGTGCTCCTACCCTCCACCGTCTCAGCATCCAGGCCTTTGAACCGGTATTGATTGACGGAGATGCCTTTCAGCTGCATCCTTTGGTCTGTACTGGCTTTAATGCCGATTTTGATGGCGACCAGATGGCAGTTCATGTGCCGTTGTCGCGTGCGGCGGTGAAGGAGGCACGGGAGCTTATGCTCAGCATCTACAATGTGTTACTGCCGAGCAATGGAGAGCCCGTAATGTCTCCTACCCTGGATATGGTCCTGGGTTGCTATTATTTAACCAGTATCAGGAAGGGGGCTAAGGGAGAAGGGAAAAATTTCGCTAACTTTGAAGAGGCGAAGCTGGCCTGTGAACTTGGAGCCGTAGACTTTTGTGCCGGAGTCGTGATACGGGATGAGGGGGGAAAAAGAATAAATACCTCTGTGGGGCGGGTTCTGTTCAACGATGCTCTGCCTCCGCAACTGCGTTTCTGCAATGAGGCGGTAGGCAAGTCTACTCTGAGGTCGCTGGTATCGGAGTGCATACGGTTGCTGGGCAATGAGACTACAGCTGCAGTACTGGATGACTTAAAACAGCTGGGGTTTGAGCAGGCTACCAAGTCGGGGGTATCCATGGCGATGAATGACCTCGAAGAGCCCGTAACCAAGCCCGAGATCATTAAAGCAGCAGAAGAGCAGGTTGGCGTTGTCAAGGATGACTTTGAGCGAGGATTGATTACAGAAGACGAGCGCTATGAAAGTACGGTTCAAATATGGATGGAAACCACGGATAAAATCACGGAGGAAGTAGCTCATTCTCTGGATACCTATGGTGGCATTTACATGATGGTTACCTCGGGCGCCAAGGGAAATATCTCTCAAATCAGCCAGATGGTAGGTATGAGGGGACTGATGACTGACCCTACGGGCAAGATAATAGACTTCCCCATTAAATCGAGCTTCCGTGAGGGACTGGATCCCATGGAATACTTCATTTCGACCCACGGAGCCAGGAAAGGTTTGGCTGATACAGCCTTGAGAACATCAGATAGTGGCTATCTTACCCGACGCCTGATAGATGTAGCACAGGATGTCATTGTGTCCGAAGAAGACTGCGGCACTCCGGAAGGGGTCTGGATATCCAGGCAGCAGAGAGATAATTCTCTGCCTCCCTTTGCAGAGAGGATTCTGGGATATCTGGCGGCAGCTAGAATTGTTGACCCAGGCACCGGTGAAGTTATTGCCGAGCGCAATGAAGAAATTGATGAGGACAGGGTGAAACGAATTGTTGAGGCGGAAATAGAGAGAGTTTATTTGAGGTCGCCGCTTACCTGTCGGTCTCGAGGAGGTATTTGCCAGTATTGCTATGGCAGAGATCTGGGCAAGAGGAAGCTGGTAGAGATGCGCACAGCTGTTGGGATCGTTGCGGCACAGAGCATCGGGGAACCCGGGACGCAGCTTACTTTGCGCACCTTTCATACAGGAGGAGTGGTAGGTCTTGATATTACCACGGGCTTGCCCCGCGTGGGGGAGCTTTTTGAAGCGAGAAATCCCAAGGGGAACGCTATCATTTCCGAAATCGGGGGCACTGTCGAACTGGTTCGAAATGGGAAAACCACCGTCAAGATCAGTAATACGGAATCGTATCTGGACGAATATACCATTCCGCCGGGGGCAAATCTTCTCGTGGGTGAGGGGCAATGGATCAACGTTGGAGCTCCGTTGTATTCGCTGGATGAGGGGGAGGGATACTTGCCATCAGCGATGGCCAAGATTTCGGGACAGGTGGACTTTTTGACTGGAGAGGAAGAGGATGAGGCAGAACCCGGGACAAAGAAGATTTGCATTAGATATGATGAGAGCGAAAGCAGGGAATATACTGTACCTGCAGGGGTATATTTGATGGTGAAGACAGGGGATGAGGTAAAGGCGGGGCAAAAGATCACGGAAGGCGTTGTTAACCCTCAGGATATCCTGCATATCATGGGGAAAGAGGAGGTGCAGAGGTATTTAATTGATGAGGTGCAGAAGGTATATCGTTCCCAGGGGGTTAATATCCACGACAAGCATATTGCCGTCATTGTCCGGCAGATGCTGACCTATGTCAGGATTACTTCTCCTGGTGATACAGAGTTGTTGCCGGGAGAGATGGTAGACAGGTTCGTTTATGCGGATGTGAATGCCAAGATACTGGCTGAGGGAGGCGAACCGGCAACAGCTCAGGCTGTGCTTTTGGGGGTGACCAGGGCCAGCCTGAGTAAAGATAGCTGGCTGGCTGCGGCTTCCTTCCAGGAGACCGGCCGCGTTCTTGTCGATGCTGCCCTTAAAGGCAAGACGGACAGGCTTGTAGGCCTTAAGGAAAGCGTCATCCTGGGAAAACTTGTCCCTGCTTGTGCTCTGGAGGAGAAGGAGGAGGAGGAGGAGGAGCATAAGCTTTTCGAACAGGTTCCCTCTCTTTGAAGGCAACATCATTTTGGTGGATGGGGGATATCTTTACTGAGAAGAGGCTAAAGTGGACCAGAACGGAGAGAGGAGAGTTGTTTCCGGAGAAGCCGTGGCTCAGGATAGCTTTATAGATTCTGAGCTCCGCCCCAGGAGGCTGAAGGAATTCATAGGGCAGGAAAAGGTCAAAGACAACCTGAGAATAACTATTTCTGCTGCTCAAAAGAGGGGAGAGCCCTTAGACCATGTCGTTCTTCACAGCCCTCCCGGGCTGGGGAAGACCACCCTCGCCTGCATTATTGCTGCTGAGATGGGAGTCAGCATCAGAGTCACTTCGGGCCCAGCAATAGAGAGGCCTGGAGATCTGGCGGCGATGCTCTCCAGTTTGCGGGAAGGGGATATACTTTTCATTGATGAAATTCACAGGCTCAGCCATACGGTAGAGGAAAAGCTCTATCCTGCTATGGAAGATTTCGTCTTTGACATCTTTCTGGGCAAAGGACCTGCGGCGAGGAGTTTGCGGTTGGGTTTGTCCCGCTTTACCCTGATTGGAGCTACCACGCGTTTTGCCATGATGAGTCCCCCTCTCCGGGATAGATTTGGCTCAAGATATCACCTTGAGTTTTATGAAGGGGCAGCGATGTTGAAGATTCTGGAACGTTCCGCAGTTATCCTTAAGGTAGCAGTGGAGAGGGAAGGGCTTATTCAAATTGCACGGTGTTCCAGAGGAACCCCCAGGGTAGCCAACCGCCTTTTGAAGAGGATACGGGACTATGCACAGGTTATGGGGGATGGCGTGATCTCAGAGGAAACGGCCCTGAGAGGGCTTTCTATGATGGAAATAGATTCCATGGGACTGGATGACGTTGACCATAAATTGTTGCACACCATAATTGATAAATTCGATGGGGGTCCTGTGGGACTGGACACCATCGCTGCTTCCATCAGCGAAGATGCTGATACCATTATGGATGTTTATGAGCCCTATCTCCTGCGGTTGGGTTTCCTGGATCGCACCCCTCGAGGCAGAGTTGCCACCAGACTTGCTTATGAGCATCTGGAGCTATCGAGGAAAGAAAATACCGCGCAGGGCTCCTTTTTATAGCGCTGCAGAGTGAGCGCTGGCAAGTTCAGGAAGTTCCCCACTTCTCCTGTCTTTTGGGCAGAGAAAAAACCTGCTCAGTTCGTATGAAAAGCGGGCTAATGAAGGCACATAAAAAGATGGCCTGCAAGACCCAGCTCCCAAAGCTGGCATTTCCCCCTCCTTCCAGGGCTATCAAGAGGGGGATGATAATTGGAGGAATCAAAAGGATGGCAATTTTATACTGACGCTGTCTGAGGCGAACAAAGATAGCAGTTGCTATTGCCAGGGACAGGAAACTGATTATGACCCAGAGGATCCTCGATTCCATCTGTTCTATAACGACACTGCCCGTGGAAAACTCTTCTCCTGTGCCCAGCGAGAGCAGCCAGCTGAACGCCACTAGCATGGGGGACAGCATCAGTAAGGCATTGAGCTTGTCCTGTTGCGCAACTTGTCTTGCTATGTAGATGATAGCGGAGAGAGCAAGAGTGATGTAAATGAGCGTTGCTATCCAGCCCCAACCTGCAGAAAGATAGATTAACAGCACTCCTCCGATTATTACCGGGAGCAGATAATATCCCAGCCAGGGCATGAGCCATGTGGGCTTATTCTGATACCAGCCATAGACCGTCACCACGGCGATCGCTATCAGCGTGATTAGCAAACAGGCGATGCTCTGCCAGTAATATGAAGCGACAATGAGCAGTGCTACTAATAAGTGGGGCAATGCGGCCAGAAATGATTCTTGCCAGCTGCCTTGAGCATGCGTTTCATAAATTTCCTGGGCGATTGTTTCTGGCGAACCGAGAGCATGAAGGGCAAGTTCTTCCGCCTCTTCCTCATTGAGGTCGTTCCTCTTCAGCTCCTGGATTCTATCCTCAAGGTGCGTATAAAGTTCCCGGACGGCACTCTCTTTAATGCCAGGGGTAACGTGAAGATGAGATTGGAATCGAATTAGGTAACGGCTTATCCTGTTGTTCATTGTAGCTCAAGCTGTCTCTGGCTGGATAATGGCTTTCACCGCTGAGGAAAAGTCCTGCCAGATGGTTAATCTTTTAGCCAGTGCCTCCTGCCCTGAGGGAGTTATGGAATAGTACCTTCTCTGTTGCCCGTTGGGCAGCAATTGCCACTCGCCCCGTACGAGTTCATCTCTCTCCAGGCGATGCAGAGCGGGATAGAGAGTGCCCTCCCTGAAGCGGAAGTAACCATTGCTCCTTCTCTCCAGCTCCTTTATTATCTGGTATCCGTACATGGGCTGGTAGCTGATGAGAGAAAGCAGCAAAGAATCGGTGTTGCCTTTTAGTAACTCTCGAGCTGAATCCATTCGTTTATCGCGACAACCTCACGTTCATTGTAACAGATGTGGTGAAAGCAGGGCAAAAGGGAGTTTTTTCTGTAATTCCGCAGGACATCTATTGACTTCTTTCCCTGTGAAGTGTTAAGTTAGCCTTAAGCATTTGGATGTGCTTTGCAGGGGGCAAGTGAGGGAAGATAGCAGCCAGGAGAAAGGTGAAAGGAGGTAAGAAGAAAGAGAGAAAAATAAGGAAGTTGCTCTGGAGATTAAATAAATATACAACAAGGAGGCGGAATTTTGAAACACAGGAAATGGTTGGTAGCAATGGCTATAGTGTGTACTTTAGGTTTGCTGGCAATAGGGTGTGCTCCTGCACCAGCGCCAAGTCCCTCACCAAGTCCCTCACCAAGTCCCTCACCAAGTCCTACGGCTGAACCGATAACGCTGACCTTTGCCGACTTTACTCCGGCGACTGCTTTCCCTGGTGTGGCGATGCTGAGATGGGCCGATGAGGTAGGCAAGCGCACCGATGGACAGGTTACCGTTGAATGTTTCAGCGGTGGAAGTTTACTTGGGGCAAAGGAAATGTTCGATGGAGTGCTCGCGGGCACCGCCGATATAGGTCAATCCTGTCCCTCTTACGAGCCGGGCAGGTTCCCTCTCATTCTGGGCATGGAAACGCCTGCCGTTAAGTTTGATTCTGATAAGGTGGCCAGCCGCTGCCTCTGGGAAGCTGTGCAGGAGTTCCAGCCGGCATCTCTGGAGGACTTCAAGGTAATCTATATGTACAACGCGGGACCGAACCATATCGTCACGATAGACAAGGTGACGAAGCTGGAGGACCTCAAGGGCCTCGAGCTGAGATGTTCCGGTGCGGTTACGAGCATGATGCAGGCCCTGGGAGCTGCTCCCGTGGGCATGCCCCAGTCGGAGGTTCCCGAAGCACTGCAGAAGAAAGTCGTTAAGGGATACGTTTCTTCTCTGGAAACGCTGCTTGATTTCAAATACGCTGAGATCTGTCACTACGCTACCGACTGGTCTCCTTCCATAGGTTGTCTCTTTGCGGTGGTGATGAACAAGGACACCTGGAACTCTCTGCCGGCTAACGTGCAGAAGGTCATAGATGACCTCTCTGTAGAGCAGTCGGAATGGACCGGTGCATACATGGATAGCCACACCGAGGAGTCCATAGCGTGGGCAGTAGGCGAGCAGGGATTCGAGATAGTCGCCATTTCCGATTCCGAGAAAGCGGCATGGGATGCCTTGCTTCAACCTGTAGTTGACCAGTATCTGGCTGACACGGAAGCTGCCGGGCTGCCAGGCCAGGAGTGGCTCGACAGGATGGCCGAACTCCAGGTCGAGTACAGCTAGTAGCATAGATTCTTGCTGCGAAAAGAGTGCGTTTTAGAGGGTGCTCTCAAAACTGACTCTCAGTAGAGAGGGCTCCCTCTTTCCCCGTGGTGGGGTGGGGGCAGAATTGATAAAGCGAGGTTAAAGAGTGATTCTGTTAGAAAAAATCAGCGACAAGTTAAATTTTGGGCTTAACTGGGTGGCGGGGGGGCTCATGGTGGGGATGATGGCTCTCCTCGTGGGGAACATGATCGCCCGCCAGGTCGTTGTGCCCTTCGGTGGTACCTCTGAGATCGTAGGATTCATGGCAGCCATGGTGGTTGCCTTCGCCCTGGGCTATACCCAGATCAAGGGAGGGCACGTTGCTATAGATCTGGTGGTGACGCATTTTCCCCGGCGGGTTCAGAGGGTAGTGGAAGCGATAATGTCCCTGCTGAGCCTGGTATTATTTGTCTGCATAACGTGGCAGTGCATAGTGCTGGGTAACCGTTACCTGGAGCTTGGTTCGCTGGCTGAGACGACGAAGATAATCTTTTATCCTTTCATATATGCGGTGGCTTTCGGCAGTGCGTGTATGTCTCTGGCCCTGCTGGTTCAATTCTTGAAATACCTACTTCAGGCGGTGAAGAAATGAATCCCAACACCGTCGCCATTATTGGCATTATAGTTATGCTGGTATTCATGTTCCTGCTGAAGATGCCTGTTGGTTTTGCCATGGGGCTGGCAGGATTCCTGGGGATGATGTACTTCGTTTCTTACCAGTCGGCCTTCCACATGCTGAGCACCGATGTCTGGGGGAAGTTTGGCTCTTATGGGCTCAGCGTCATTCCTCTTTTCATCTTTATGGGCGAAATTACCTTCCATTCGGGAATAAGCGCTTCGCTCTATGACGCGGCCTATAAGTGGGTGGGGCGTCTCCCCGGGGGCATAGCGATAACGACGGTGCTGGCCAGCACCGGGTTTGCTGCTGTCTGTGGCTCCAATTCGGCCACGGCGGCCACCATGGGCACTATGGCCCTCCCCGAGATGAAGAAGTACCATTATGATAAAGGGTTGAGTGCTGGTTGTGTCGCTGCCGGGGGCACCCTAGGCATACTTATCCCTCCCAGCGTGGTGCTTATCGTCATTGGCTTGCAGACGGAGCAGTTTATCGGGGACCTGTTTGTGGGCAGCATTTTCCCAGGGTTGCTTCTGGCCGTTCTCTTCGTAATCACCGTATTCGTTATGTGCAAGCGCAATCCTGCCCTCGGTCCCGCGGGGCCTAAATTCTCCTTTAGGGAAATGGTGGCAGCTCTCCCTGGAACTGCGGCGATCCTGATACTCTTCTTCTTCGTTATAGGAGGGCTTTACGTGGGCTGGTTTACCCCCACTGAAGCTGGAGGAGCGGGAGCCTTTGGCGCCATAATTATTGCCCTGGCCTTCAGACAGCTCACCTGGGGAGGATTCAAGAAAGCTGTCCTTGAGAGCGTAATGATATCGTGCATGGTCATGGTGCTCGTTACGGGGGCAGTGATGTTCGGACATTTCCTCACTGTGACCAGGCTTCCCTTCTTCCTGGCCGAGTGGGCAGGAGCGCTGCCCGTTCCCCCGGTAGTTATATTGATCGTTATCCTGGTCATCTATCTCATTGGTGGCTGCATCATGGATGCACTGGGCTTTCTCGTGGTTACTATACCCATCTTCTTCCCCCTGATCATGGCCCTGGGCTACGACCCCGTGTGGTATGGGGTGACTATCTGCCTGGTTACGTCCATGGGCGCGATTACTCCCCCGGTGGGGGTTTGCGCCTATGTCGTTGCGGGAATAGATAAGACTACTCCCATTGGCACTATCTTCAAGGGAGCAGCCTTCTTCCTTGCGGCCTATGTAGTCTGTATAATCCTGGTGGTGGTCTTCCCCCAGATAATTCTCTTTTTGCCTAACTTTGGTTAGCATCAAAGGGGCAGAAGGCATTGTCGTGTCTTTTGCCCCTTTGATTTTTTGTAATGTGTGCTTTTCTTGACTCACCTGGTCTCTGTTGTTAACATTGTCCCCGGGCCGTGCTAGGCGGG
>JAGGYM010000012.1 GCA_021162545.1 Dehalococcoidia bacterium
GCTTTCTCCCCATCCACCAGCAATTATAGAGCTTCGGTGGCTTTTATTGAAGCCTCCCCTTGATGCTACTGGCTTTATGCCCCCTTAACTACTAAAATAATACCGATGTCGCTAACTCCAGTTAGGAAACAGTATCTCAGGGTCAAGCAGCGCTATCCCGGGGCCATCGTCTTCTTCCGCCTGGGTGATTTCTATGAGACCTTCGATGAAGATGCCAGAATCACTTCCCGTGAACTGGACATCGTTTTAACCTCCCGGGAAATGGGTAAAGGGAACAAGGTGCCCCTGGCGGGAATACCCTATCATGCCCTGGATAATTACCTGGCCAGGCTCATCACCCGCGGCTACAAGGTGGCTATTTGCGAACAGCTCAGTCCCCCAGGCAAAGGGCTGGTAGAGAGAGACGTCATCCGCGTGGTGACGCCCGGCACGGTAGTTGAACCTAACCTGCTGGAAAGCAAGAGCAATAACTACCTGGTCAGCCTGGTTACTGATGAAAAAGAGGCAGGAATAGCCTATCTTGACATAACGACGAGCGAATTTGCCACCACGCAGCTTCCCATCAACCGCTTTTTTCCCGAACTGGAGCGCCTTCAGCCGAGCGAAGTTCTCCTTCCCCAGGACGCTGAACTCCCCGAAACCATGTCTGCCTCTATCAGCAAGCTCGATGATTACTGGTTCAACCAGGAGATAGCCACGGATACTTTATTACAGCACTTCGGTACCACCACGCTGGAGGGCTATGGCTGCGCTCATTTGCCGCTGGCGATAAGCGCCGCGGGAGCTTTGATTCACTACATCGGGGAAACCCAGAAGGAAGCCCTGCCCCAGTTAACTCGCCTGACCACCTATTCTACGGAGTCTTTCATGGCTCTCGATGGGCAGACGTGTCGCAACCTGGAGCTTTTTCGTGGTGGCCGCTGGGGGGAAAGTCCGCACGCACTCCTTTCCATCATGGATTTAACCAGGACCCCTATGGGGGGAAGGCTGCTGAAAAACTGGCTGGGGCATCCCCTGCTCGACGTTGAGAAATTGAAGGAGCGGCAGGAAGCGATCGACTGGTTTTACCGTGATGCCCTGGCGCGGCAAAAAACTTCATCCATCCTGAGAGATATCGCCGACCTGGAGCGAATCATCAACCGCGTAAGAAGCGGCAAGGTTATTCCCAGGGAGCTGCTGACGCTCCGCGATAGCCTGGAGAAGGTGCCCGAACTGAAGGAGATTCTGGAAAGCGGCATCTGTTTGGAATGGGTGAGAGAGGAAATGAAGTCCTGTTCCGATGTAATAAACCTGATTGCTAGGGCCATTGCAGACGAGCCGGGCGACTTCGAGCATGGCGGCGTAATAAGAGAAGGCTTTTCTCCTGAGCTGGATGAACTGCATCACAAATCCAGGGAAGCCAGGCAATACCTTGCCTCCCTGCAGCAGGAAGAGAGACAGCGTACAGGAATCAAATCCCTCAAGGTGGGGTTTAACAGGGTATTCGGCTATTACATCGAAATATCCCGCGCTAACCTTGACCTCACGCCCGCTAACTACGTTCGCAAGCAGACCCTGGCCGAGGCGGAGAGGTTCTTCACCCCCGAACTCAAGGAATACGAATCTCTGATACTCAATGCCCAGGAAAAGATAGCCGCGCTGGAAATTGTTATCTTTCGCCAGGTCTGCCAGCAGATAAGCAATGACGGTGAACAGGTGCTGGCCACAGCCAGAGCTATCGCGCATGTCGATGTCTTCTGTGCGCTTGCCGAGGTAGCCGTGCGCAATAACTACGTTAAACCGGAGTTAAGCGAAGACGATACCATAGAGATTAAAGGAGGCCGCCACCCCATAGTGGAAAAGAGCCTGGGCAGCGGAAATTTCATTCCCAACGACACCTGCCTCTGCAACAGGGACAGCCAGATTATCATACTAACCGGCCCCAACATGTCGGGGAAATCTACCTACCTGCGGCAGACAGCCTTGATTATTTTGATGGCGCAGATTGGCAGCTTCGTCCCCGCCGACTCAGCGAACATCGGGATGGTCGATCGCATTTTTACTCGCATTGGTGCACAGGAAGACCTGGCCGCGGGGCAGTCCACCTTTATGGTGGAGATGACGGAAACGGCGAACATCCTGAACAACGCCACGCCACGTTCTTTCATAATCCTGGATGAAATTGGTCGGGGCACGAGCACCTATGATGGCCTTTCCATCGCCTGGGCGGTGGTCGAGTTCATCCATAATTATCCCAAATTGGGGGCAAAGACCCTCTTCGCTACTCATTATCATGAGCTGGTGGAGATGGCCAAGATGCTGCCCCGCGTAAGAAATTTCAACGTAGCAGTGGCCGAGCAGGAAAACCAGGTCATACTGCTGCACAAAATCATCCCCGGCGGCGCCGACAAGAGCTATGGCATCCATGTAGCTCAACTGGCCGGCCTGCCCAAAGCGACTATCGCCCGGGCGCGAGAAGTTCTGGATGGGCTTGAGAGCAAGCCCGTCAGGAAAGGCAAGATACCACAGCATAAAGCACCGTCTCAGCAGATTCCTCTTTTCGCGCCGGAATCCAGGTTAGCCAGCGAGATTGCCGGACTCGATATTGATTCCATGTCCCCGCTGGAAGCCATCGGCAAGCTTTATGAGCTTAAACGAATAGAGAAGGAGAAATAAGAATGGCCAAAGATTACTATCAGATGTTGGGCGTGCCCAGGAGTTCCTCCGACGAGGAAATCAAGAAAGCTTACAGGAAGATGGCGATGAAATACCACCCTGACCGCAATGCCGGAAAGGAAAAGGAAGCCACCGAGAAGTTCAAAGAGATAAACGAAGCCTATGGTGTCCTCGGCGACCCCGAAAAAAGAAAGCAGTATGACCAGTTCGGCACGGTGGGCAACATCGGTGATATCTTTGGCAGTCCCTACACCAGGACTACCTTCCAGGATGCCATGAAAGACTTTGGCGGGGAGGGTTTGGGGTATGGCTTCCTCAACGACATCTTCGGCGACCTGTTTCGGGGGCAAAGGGCTTCCACAAGGAAAAGGGGAAGAACGAGGAATGTAAGATTTGAGGCGTGGCCAGGCCAGGAAATCAACCTGGAAGACCTCTTCGCACAGTCTCAGCAACAGCCCCGGCGGCAAGATGTTCGCTATGAGCTGGAAATTACCTCCAAGGAAGCCTCGAAGGGAACAAGGAAAGTCTTAAAAAGAAAGGGCAAGAAGCTGGAAGTAAAGATACCCGCTGGAGTAAAGACGGGCAATGTGGTGAAACTGAGCAATGCGCGCCAGAAAATTGAGGGCGTGCCCGGAGATATCCTGATTCGTGTTGTGGTTAAATTAACTAAGCAGGAGAAATAGATAACGGGTCATGGAGGAGAAATATGTCGCGAGTTAGTTTGGTGCAAAAAGACCAGGCCCCGGAGGAGATTAAAGAGCTCTTCCAGAAAATTGAAGATAATGGGGCCACGGTGCTGAATTTATACAGGGCAGTGGCTCATAGTCCTCACGTGGTGCGCAACTTCATCAAGCTGGCCAATTCGCTTGTCGGCAGAACAGCGCTTTCTCCGAAGCTGCGCGAGCTGGCTGTTATGCGGATCGCCGGGCTGTGCCATAGTGAGTATGAGTGGACGCAGCATGTGCCCGTCGCGCTGGAGGCGGGCGTAAGCCGGGAACAGCTGGAGGCAATAGCTTCATGGGAAGGGTCGGATAGCTTCACCGGTGAGGAGCGCGCCGTGTTGCAATATGTTGATGAAGTAGCAGGAAACGTCGAGGTAAGAGAGAAAACCTTTGTGACGCTCAAACAGTATCTCAGCGAGCGCGATATCGTCGAGCTAACCCTGGCCATCGGTTGGTGGGGAATGGTAGCACGGGTGCTGGTTCCCCTGGAGATTGAAATGGACGAGCAAGCGGTGGGCTCGACTGGAGACCTGATTGGTCGGCGCGCCATGAAGTAGCAGGGTAAATCATATTCGGCACGAGTCTTTGACCGTAGCGGGCAAAGCTGGTAAGCTAAGAAGCCCGAAATTTCAAAGGAGACACTGAAATGCCCGTAGATATGGAAAAAATCGTTTCACTGTGTAAACGCAGAGGTTTTGTCTTTCCCAGCAGCGAGATATATGGTGGGCTGGGTAGTTGCTGGGATTACGGGCCCATGGGAATAGAGCTCAAACGCAACATCAAAGATGCGTGGTGGAAGGCCATGGTTCAGGAGCGCAGCGATGTGGTCGGTATCGAATCCAGCATCATGATGCATCCACAAGTATGGAAAGCCAGCGGACACGTCGGAGGTTTCGCTGACCCGCTGGTGGAATGTAAGTCCTGTCATTTGAGATGGCGCGTTGAGGACCTGGAGAAAGAAGGGGCTGCGTTTGCAGAGGGTAAGGAGAGAAAGTGTCCCGGCTGTGGCGGTGAATTGACCCCGCCGCGCATGTTTAATCTGATGTTCAAGACGTTCATGGGTGCTCTTGAAGAAGAAGCCAGCACGGTTTACCTGCGCCCCGAGACCGCTCAGGGCATGTTCGTCAATTTCGACAATATCATCACCACTTCCCGCAAGAAGCTTCCCCTGGGCATTGCACAGATAGGAAGGTCCTTTCGCAACGAAATTACTCCGGGCAACTTTATTTTCAGAACCAGAGAGTTTGAACAAATGGAGCTGGAATTCTTCGTCAAGCCCGGCACCGATGAGGGCTGGTTTGATTACTGGGTGAAAGAGCGCTTCTCCTGGTACCTCGGACTTGGCATAAGGGAGGAGAATTTGCGCCTGCGCCCGCACAGCAAGGATGAGCTGGCACATTACGCCAGGAGTTGCGATGACATCGAATACCTCTTCCCCATAGGATGGTCGGAGCTGGAAGGCATAGCCAACCGGGGTGATTATGACCTGACTCAGCATA
>JAGGYM010000032.1 GCA_021162545.1 Dehalococcoidia bacterium
CCATTGCAAGCCCCCCTATGCAAAAAATTGCCCGGAAGCCCAATTTTCCAATGGTCTGGAATTCCGGCTACTGCAGATTGCCCTATGGCCCCTGTTTTCTTCTTCCACATCTTCGCTCGTAATAGTTTAGTTTTTCCAAAACTTCTAGATTATAGTATATTGCTCCCTCCAACGTGTCAAGGGTTTTTTAAGAGTTGGGAAAAAGTCGGGTTTGGAATGCACCCCGGATTATAGAAGCCCCCAAAAAACTGGCATGAATCTTGATTCTATAAATTAGCACAATCGGGGTGGTTGATGTAGTATCAGTTCTGGAGTGCGCATAGAAATACTTGGCGCTGAATCACTGGGCGTTCGCGGTCTGTGTTGCCTTGTTGAGGCAGGAGACCGCAAAGTAGTCCTTGACCCTGGCGTTGCGCTGGGATTCAGGAGGCACGGCTTCCTGCCACACCCTGTCCAGGTTGCAGCTTGTGAAAGAGTCAGAGGGAGAATCAAGCAGGCGCTGGAAGATGCAACGGACGTCGTCATCAGCCATTATCATGGGGACCACATTCCACTGGTTGATGCCAATCCCTATCAGCTGTCGCTCAAGCGCGTCGCCGCGTCCCTGATGCGCCCCCGGCTCTGGGCCAAAGAAACGGCAGATATCTCCTTTAACCAAGCTCGCCGGGCGAAGGCGCTGGCTGAGAGCCTTGGTCGGGTTTTACCCGCCACCGAAGGGACGTGCGACGGGCCGATGAGCTTCTCTTCCCCTGTTCCACATGGCGATGTTGGTAATCGTGGCGGCAACGTGATGATGACCCGGATTGAAGAAGGCGGCGAAGTTTTTGTGCACGCCTCGGATATCCAGATGCTCAGCGATGAGGCGATCGAGAGAATCATTGTGTGGAAACCAAATGTGGTCATCGCATCCGGCCCTCCTGTCTATCTGCCGGGCCTTACCTCCGGGGACAAGGAAGATGCACTGCGCAGGACTTTGCGGCTGGCAGGAGAGGTTGACGTGCTGATTCTTGACCACCACCTGATGCGCTCCAGGGAAGGAGAGCAGTGGCTGGATCATGCCTCCTCCGTCACCGGAGGTAAAGTTGTCTGCGCCGCCGACTTCATGGGGCTTCGCCGCAATCTACTTGAGGCGGAACGAGCTCTCTGGTACCGGAAGTTTCCCGTCCCCGAAGGCTGGCATGAAGCCTATGCTCGCGGTGAAGTGAATGCGCAGGCCTATGCAAACTGGAGTGTATCCCCGTAATTGGGCAAGAAGAGATAAAAGCGCCCTGAGAGGGGTGCCGTTTATCTTTGATGTTTGGAGTGACAAGTTCAATGCCGGTAAGTCTAGCTTGAGGGGGTGGTATAATTCTTGGTGGCAGGTACGGAAAGCATTTCTGATGGCAGATTCCAGAGTTGTTGAAATCGATGGCGTGGGGTCGGTTCTGTTTGAATGCAGTAAACGGGCTAAACGTGTGAATATCTCCGTGAAGCCGTTCACGGGGGTTCGGGTGGCTGTTCCCCGAGGGTTGTCCTTCAAGAAAGCGGAGGAATTTGCCTGTGCCAAAACGGATTGGATACAGAGGCACCTGCGCCGGATGAAGCAATACGAAAAAGGAAGCAGGGCTATCACAGAGGCCCCTGTTGATATTGAGAGGGCGGAAGCCAGGCGAAGGCTAACGGAAAGGCTGGAACAGCTGGCAGAAAAGCATGGATTCACCTGCAACAGGGTATTTGTTCGGAACCAGAAGACGAGATGGGGTAGCTGCTCCTGCAAGGGCAACATTAGCCTTAATATGAAACTGGTCAAACTGCCATGCGAACTGATGGACTATGTCATTCTGCATGAGCTTGTCCATACTCGCTTTATGAACCACAGCCCTGCCTTCTGGGCTGAACTGGATAAGCTGGTAGTGGACAGGAGAGGCATGAGGTCAAGACTGAGGGAGTATGGATTGGCGTTGTTGTATTGACCTCTCTCTCGAAAACCAGCCCAGTTTCAAAGGTAGCCTGGAAGAGGTTGGAGAGGCTGACGCACATCTTAGCAAATTAACCCGATTATCAAGCCAACTTACAGAACTCTATCTTTGCCACTTGCCAAAGGATATCTTATACAGCAGGTAATCGAAAGAATTTCCTGTCAGGTTGCCAAGTCGGATCATTTGAAGCACCAGATGGATAGCTTCTGCTTTTTGCAAGCCATATGCAGCATGTAACTCTCGGACAGCCGCAGGGTCGGGATGTGCGTCGGATTCAGCCCAGTGTTGTGCATACGCTATAGCTACAGCTTCCTTTTCCGGACACCCGCTTGTATCTCCTGCAAGTAGCAGGCTAATCTCTTTCTGGCTAACCCCACTCTTCAGCGCTTGTCTGGCATGGGCATAGGAACAGTAGCGGCAACCATTTACTTCCGTGACAGCCAGCATCAGCCTCTGCATGAAGGCTTGAGATATTAGTCTGTCCTTCCTCAGTTCTTTTAACCGCTTCCTATTTCGAATGGGAAAGAGCAGATCGGCAAAGAATTCCTTTGGATTCCTGTACGTTCTTTTTTTGAATTCCATTTTACCTCAGTGATTTCATTAGCTAGTGAGATGGTGATTTCCCAACATGTCCATCACCAGGCAGGAGCTTAACAGCGCCGGTCGCCGCTTTGCTAAATACTGCCTTATCCTGCCCCCCGTATACTGCCCGGCAAAGAAAGTAGCCACGAAGACGGGCAACATAACCCAGTTCCATCCCAGCAATAAAAGCCTGAGACCGATTGCTAGCGGCACTGGAATATGGACAGCCATTATCCACTGGACTGAAAACCTCCTGGTATTTGACCTCCAGTAGCCAAAGAAGATATTGACTACAAATATAGATATCAAAACTAAAAACAGAGTCATCTTGATCGCACCTCCCTGTGGTTTTGTCGTCTCTGGCCTGTTCTGAAGAGGCTAGTGCTGATTGTAAATCGGGTCATTTGCATCTATTACCTTCCTTGTTACCATTCGCTCAAGGTAGCTAATGAGATTTTCGCATTCATCCTTGCTTAACATGCTGAGAGCATATTCCATTCTGTTGCGATAAGATGAAATTATCTTCAGGGAAAGTCCTCTGGCCGAAGGCGTTAACCTTACTTTAACTACGCGCCGGTCAGACTTGTCGGTCACACGTTCGACAAAACCAGTGGCGACCAGTTTGTTCACCAGCTCGGTGACTGAGGGCAGGCTAATGCCGAAATCCTGAGCTATTTCACCCATCGTTTTTGTGCCGTGTAAAGCCAGATGTTCCAGAACTTTTGCTTGTGATAGAGGAATGCCTAAACTTCTGACTTCAGCCGGGGGCTGGCATAGCCTTCCCAGAGCGGGTGTCAGTAATAAGAACCTGGTTACCATGTCTTCTGTATGCATTTCAAATTCCTAATTATTAGGTATCCTAATATATATATTGCAATACCTGATTTATCTTGTCAAGATGGCAGAGAAAAAACGGGTGATAAAACCATCAAAAGTATCTGGTTTCCCTCATTAATGTGTCCAGTTCCAGGAGTTCATTCGAATTTGAACGAGTTCTTGGTAAAAAGCCACAGGCAAGCATCCACCACGTTGACATCATAAAGGATGCCCCTATTTTGTTTGATTTCCTGCATAGCGGCATCTACACCCAGAGCTGGCCGGTAGGGTCGGTGGGAGGACATAGCTTCAACGACATCAGCTACAGCTAAAATTCTTGCTTCTAAAATGATATCCTCGCCTGATAGGCCTAGCGGATATCCAGAGCCATCTATCCTTTCATGGTGCTGGTACACGATTTGGGCAAGAGGCCATGGAAATTCTATAGTTTTCAATATTTTGTAGCCGGCCAGTGGATGCGACTTAATAATACTGAATTCGGCTTCAGATAATCTGCCAGGATTGGCGAGAATTTCAGCAGGCACATTTACCTTGCCGACATCGTGAATAAGTCCAGCCAGGCGGAGCACACTAATTTGATCTTCTGAGAGACCCATCTTTCCTGCGATGGCACAGGCAAGCTGAGTTACCCGCCGCTGATGGCCGGCAGTATAGGGATCCCTTATTTCGACTATCATAGCTATGGCATGGATGGTCCCTTCCAGGGACTTCAAAAGCTGCTCTGTGGTTCTTTTGAGTTCCTCTTCGGCCTGCTTGCGCTCGGTAATCTCAGTTCTAAGTGCTTCATTGGCTTCCGTCAGTTCCGCAGTTCGCTTCCTGATCTGTAATTCTAACTGGTCGCGAGCCTGTCGCAGCTCCTTCTCTATCTGCCAGCGCTGCAGCGCTACCGATGTCTGACTTATAAATGCCTCTATAATGCTCGGGTTTCTCAATTCAGTTCCCTTGCGGGTAAGGATGGCGGCACTGCCAAACAATTCTCCGTTCCTGGCAAAACCCATATCGTATATATCGCCCAGACTAAGAAACTGCTCAATTGCATGACAAACGGCCTTCGGTATTTTACCGAAAGAAAATTCGTACAGTCCTCCAGGAACTTTCACCAGTTTGCTTCTGATAAGTGCGCGCCTTGCTTCATCGTTTATTGTGGCAGTTATCCCGACAGGGTGTCTTCCTATAGCCTTGGCGAAGGTATCCACGTGCTGTTCAATTCCCACAAGTGAGCGGACACAGAAACTGCTGGATGCTTCATCGAACGAACTTATGGCAACGATAGAATTGTCATTGAGCTTTCTCAGATGCTCTCCTATGAACTGGTAGATGTCATCTTCGGGCGAAAGCTCAATGAGCTTTATTGCTGTGCTTGCCAAAAACATCATGTCGGCCAGGTGCACTTCTTCTCTTTCTTCTGCGTACTTGGCCTTTAATGTTTCCGATTGGTTAATCCGTTGGCGTAACAAACCCGGGCCACCTCCAGGACACTCTTCTTTTTTATCTCTAACCTTCACCTTGTATGCCTCCACGCATCGGGGAAAGGGCCTGGCTATAGAGGCTGCTACGCAGCACAGAATAACGCATTTTCACCCTCCTAATTCTTGATTGCTTAAGGACAAGAGGGACAAACATTTGAGGGGTATTCTGAATACCTAAAGTTTCCCTATGCGGAAGACCTTTGTTCCACAAGTAAGACAGACACCTTGAACTGCTGGCCTGCCATTTTTGAGCGTAATCTGTTTCGGATTTTTTATCTCCACCTTCTTTCTGCATTTCATGCAATATGCTGTTGCCATAGTATCCTCCTTATGCTGAATTTGATACATTGTCGCTGTAAGAGCGAAGCTGTGTCAATAGCACTTTAGTCATAGTACTGGAATGCACCCCATTAGGGTGTAGAACAAGATAGGCTTCTACTCTCACTTTTTCTGTTCCCTTTCTGTCCAAGCCTTCCGATTTAGTTCTCTTGGGTCTTTTATCCCACTCTCGTCTTTGTAAGATGGACAGGTGCCTAAGACATGTTCTATTACAATAGCCAGTCTCTCGCAGGCGAAGCGGTAATTGCCATCTCTGATACCATTCATAGCAACCCCAATAGTAGTTTTCAGGTAAATGGGGAACTGCATCTTATCCAACCGATCGATGTCAGTCTCCAGTTGATTGATAATCTCTAAATCCTTAACTCTCATTTTGCTCAGGTAAACCTCCTGTCAGCTCTTTTAGAGTTCTGTCATGGCTTTGCTGTGGGTAATATTTGAGCATGGCATGATACTCTGGGTCTGGTCCCTCTTGCTCCATAGTCTTGCTTACTGCTTTCTCGATGGTAAGATTCTCAACACATAGATTCTTGATTAGAGTTATGGTGGCATCATCAACATATTCAAGCCCCACGGTCTTATCCCAAGCCAAGTAGGTTGACGCTCCCTTCCGGATAAAGGATTGGGCTAAGTCCTGGAGGTAAAGGCCGGAGCAGCCAGTCATAACTATGGCTGTATTATCAAAGCGTCCCTTCATTCTATCCGTGATGAATTTTGCATCTATGGCAAAGTAGTAAGGGCTTCCTTCATCCACCCTGGCTTGTAACAGCTCCTCGTTTAGCTGCTCCCCCACGTATTTGCTTCGGCTATAGCCTTCATTAGTAAAGAGGCTGGTTTTCAGCGGCTGCCCTCCCGCTTGAACCAATCCCGAGTGAGCTCGGAAAATAATTACCTTGTAGCCATGCTCGGGTAAGTTCCGATAGAGGTCAACAGATACATCATCACCCTGATAAAGGTCAACTTGGAATCCATAGCTCTCGAGGCTATCTGTCACATCATCAATAAATTCCTGGTTTTGATAGTTGAAGGCATAGAGTTGGTCAACAATAGCTGCGCTAGAGTTGCTCAAGTTTGCTGTCTGGCCTGTGGGTAAAATACAAGCCAGGACAATGATAGTAACGACCCCGAGGCCAATGCTCAGCCAGGCAAACCAAGGCAAGCCCCTTTTGGAGGACTTGCCTTTAGCTTGCTTCATGTTCCTAGCTCTCAGCTCTGCGGCGCCTTGCGAAGATGGTTGCTCCTGCTATGATAGCTACTCCTAGAGCAATCCAAGGTGCCAGGATAGCTGGCTTGTTTGGTGGATAAGCTGTCCCACCAACACCACCATGCGATGCAATTACTACATGCACACTGGCAGTATCCGTATCTGTGTTAGCTGGAGTCGCACTGTCCGTTACCTGAAGTCCAACAGTATAGTCTCCAGCACTTGCCCAGGTGTAGCTCGGATTCTGAGCGGTGGAATCGTCATAAGCTCCATCATTGTCCAGGTCCCAGGCATAGGTATAAGGCGCTGTACCGCCAGAAGCTGATCCCGAAAGGCTAACTGAACTTCCGGCCGTGCCGTTGTACGATCCGCCGGCATCAGCGACCAATGCTCCCGGGATTTCAATGAAGCTGGCAGTAACCGTCTTATCTGCATCTACAGTTACGGTAGTGCTGGCAGATAATGTATCAGCAACATCACCGGTCCAGCTATCAAACAACCAACCAGCATCCGGAATGGCAGTAATAGGAACCGCAGTTCCAGAGGTGTAATCGTGGCCACCTACTGCCGGAGTAGTGCTGCCGTTTCCAGTTACAGCCATAGTCAGAGTGTAACTAACTCCTGAGATGGCCAAATTTAAGGAGACAATTGGAGTTTCCCACGAGTCAACACATAGATGCTCGCCTCCAATAACACCGTTCACCTTAAACACCACCATTTTACCTATATTGCCTTCGGGAGCTATCTGAATGCTATACTGACCCGCTGCCGAAGTGTTAATGCTGGCTACTTCTATACTCTCTATCTCTGCTGAAACAGTCGTACCAACGGGAGCATCAACGCCACCAATAGTCACACTCCCAGTGAATCCGAGAGGAGGACCAGGTGGAGCTGCAGCTAGGGCAGTAGCAGGCAAAAGTAACACAGCAAGAACTGTGGTTAAGATTGCTAACTTTATTCTCATATTCCTCCTTTCCTACAAAGGGGGGCATGATAACCCCCCTTGCAGAATTTTATTTATGCTATACTGGTTCTGGTCCTGGAGGTACAATCGTACCTGCTTCAAGTGCCCAGAGCCAGAAGCCATGACTAACTTCCATAGTACCATCTTTGACATTGGAGTATAATCCAGCTTCAGCATCATAGCTCCAAAGGACAGGGTAAGTGCCTTCTATGCTGAGTAGATAGTCTGTGGCGTTCATAGGTGATACAGACTTCAAGCCAATCAGGTTCCAGCCCACGACAACATCGTATGTTGGTGGCACTACTGGTGGTACGGGCATCTCTCTGCCAGTGACAGTTAAGGTATCCTCAGCAGTCATCGATACCCAATATCCTTTGCCGTCTTCCATTGTAGCTAAGCTGGTGAAAGTACCATCAGGACTCCAACTTAGCCACTCAGAATTAGCGGCGTCGTAGTAGTGAACCACAGTCACATTGTCTGAAACGGAGCTCATAACTGTGGCAATATCGCTATCATCCGGTATGAGCGGCAAGGAGATTAAGTTCCAGCCTTCATACAAGGTAATGTTCTGCGACACGGATACTGTGAAGGTCGCCGACGCGTCGGTAATGATGTTACCCAAGCTATCCTCGGCACTCACCATGATGGTGTGCTCACATTCCTCCAGGCCTTCAGTTGCCAAGCGGTAGGTCTTGCCATCCGTGGTCGTCAGGTCAGCTAACACGTCTTCGTCATCAAAGGTAGCTGCGGTTATGGTGACCTCTTCAGTAAAGGTAACCCTCACCACTGGAGAGTCTGTATAGACGGTAGCTGATTCTACAGGCCAGAATGTTGGGGCAGCAACCAGGGTGTCGATGTCAAAGGAACCTGTAGCCTCCTCCATAACGTTTTCAGCTAGGTCCTGTCCAGATGTCACCGTGACTTCCGATTCGTACTCCTGTGCGGTGGCTAAGGTGGAGATGTCAAAGGTTCCCTGCCAGGTGGTAGTGGTCGTCCAGTCGCCACTGACTGTGTTCCCGCCAGGAGGAGTAGCAGAATCAGTATCGGTAAATGTTACCGTAGGGTCTACGCTGGTCTTCATGGTCTCGTTGAAGGTCAGAGTGAAGGTAGCTTCCGCTGCGCCAGCGGGGTCAGGCGAAACTGCAATAGCCACCGTAGGGCCTACACCATCGGTCGCTGTGACATCGTCAGGTTCAGTCAGTTCATTGCCGGCGATGTCGCTCACGGCACCCACCAATGCTACGGTGGGCGTGGCGTCAGTGGGCATTTCGGGAACAGTTAGGGTAACCACATTTGTAGCAACGCTGACCTCTGTGGGAGTAACCAATCCGCCAGCAAGGAAGTCGCTGGCGGCAACAGTGGCATCATCTAACTCCTCACTGAAGGTTACCGCAATCGTTGTCGTGGTAGCTGTGTCCGCCGAATCCATAGTCGGCGCGGTCAGGTCGACATCAAAGGTCCAAGTATTGGGGGATATCAAGTTACCGACAATGTCCTCGCCAGTGATGGTCACGGTGATGGCGCCATCTAAGAGAGCCTCACCTGTTCCCAGCTGATACTCCAGGTGGTAGCCGTTGGGTATCTCGGTCTGCAGTGGAGATATACCACTAAGGCCGCTTATTCCCATGCCCAGCACTGCTGGCTCTGCGAAACCCGACTCAAAATCGAGCACATCAACGCTTATCAGCGGGGTGGTGTCATTAATCGTGGCTCCGTCTGCCGGAGATTTGCCGATGAGTGTCGGGGCGGTGTCATCTATGGTCGCCGAAGCGGTGACGGTGGCAACAGGGTCAGCATCGTCATATACTGCGGTTATGGTGCCGCCATCTATCACCATTAATGCGGGTGAGTCAGCCGTGTCGCTGGTTGTCTCAGCCAGTGTCAAGGTTCCTTCAAAGATGCCGGTGTGGGGTCCAGTCTCGGTCATCGGTGGCGTTACCCCATCAGCATCGACGCTGCTGATTACGGACCCTTCAAACGTCTCCACTCCATAGTAGGTGTAGTCGGCAAAGATGAGGTTGCCGCACTTTATTCCTGCTTCGGTGGTACCATGAGTGCCACTTTCACTCGTCTTTTTCACGTCAGTTATCAAGCTGAAGTGCTTTATGGTTGGTGTTGAGGCGCCTGTATCGTCTATGTTGACCTCTTCGGAATCTCCTGTACCCCCCTCCGTTGTGGTACCGCTGACGGTGATTGTAACCGAAGTACTACTGGCAGGTGA
Source organism: Dehalococcoidia bacterium (assembly GCA_021162545.1). GTDB lineage: Bacteria > Chloroflexota > Dehalococcoidia > GIF9 > AB-539-J10 > M55B177. Next base: position 9,575 of record JAGGYM010000032.1, read on the forward strand.
TGCGTTCAGAAACACGGTTAGTAGCGTAGCTTTCGTAGGCTGAACAATGGTCCCGGGTAGACTCGCGTACGCTGTCAATGCCATCAGCTCAGCCTCAGCTGGTGGCGCCGCCTGAAGGGTAATCTGTCCCAGTGCATCGTTTACACTCTGAACTAGGTACTCGTCTCCCCTCATGTCATAGGGCTTGTTGACAACAGCGAACTCGATAGCTGAGTGGTTGAATTGGAATACAGTTTCCGAGTCATCTGGAGTCGTAGAGCTTTCGTCTTGTGGCGCAGATTGAAGTACATCCAGATCAGCATCTTCAACGGTTACCATTACCGTATCGCTGATCTTATACCAATTACTGTCTAGGCTGATGGTTCCTGGCGTCTCAGTTGCCGCTACCGGTGCTACTGCAACCAGGCTCATTGTCATTGCTAATATCAGCAATATGCCAACCAACTTGGAAGATTTTCCAATAAGTTTTCTCACTTCTTCCTCCTTTTATTATTCTTGGTCTTTCTTATTCAGTCTTTCCTAAAAGCCAATTGCTCATTAGCATCACCTCCTTTCTCTTTACTGGCCCCTTTGCTACACCCAAGTAAAGAACAAATCCACACCTCGGCAATAACTAATTTTGCTCCCCACTCTTTGCAGTCATAGCAATAGTAACCCGAGCATACTTATTTTTGATGTCTCACTCACGACTAGTAATACTGTAATTGGTCCTGCACATTTTGTCAATAGCAGATGATATAATAGCAACATAAATTTAACTATATTCTTATCTACAGTGTGTTTAATATTTGTACTTCACTTTCACTCAATGACTTTGGCTCTCACTCTTTGTAGTGAAACCTAACATGAATTGTGGCAGTTAGAGACTTTGGTGATTGAAACATCACTTCTTCTCCATTTCAATTAAGAAGTCAGCGAAACGAGTCATTATCTTGAGCTGAGGTTTGCTAAATTGGCTCACTGTGTCTATCAGACGAGCTATTGGCTCACTAAGCTCATCCTCCTCCGGTCTTTCAGTTCGGTAATTTGCCAGGATGTTAGCGGGCACCTAAAACCGGCCAGGGAAGGGCACCTCAAAACCGGCCACTTAAGCAGGTAGACTGTGGCACACTTCATCGTAAAAGCGATGGAGGTGCCAATGGGAAATCATCTTAAGATGGCTGACAAGCAACGGATACAGGCACTACTTGAACTTGGCTGGAGCTACCGCCGAATTCAGCGGGAGACCGGGGTACGCCGGGAGACGGTAGCCATGTATGACCCCCGGCGAGATTCAAAAGCGGCCAAAGTGCCCACCGGCTCGGCAAGCGCCTGTGAGCCGTACCGCGGCATCATCGGGGCGGCGATAGAGCAGGGACTGAGCGCCCAGCGCATCTGGCAGGACCTTCAGGAAGACTACTGTTTCCGCCACGGTTATGATTCCGTCAAACGCTTCGTCCGCACCGTCAAGCGGCGCCGCCCCGAGGTAGCCGATGTCATGGAGCATCCGCCGGGCGCGGAGGCCCAGGTGGACTTCACTCAGGGACCGCCGACCCTGGACCCCGGCACTGGCCGGTGGCGCCGACCATGGATATTCCGGATGGTATTATCCTGCTGCCGACACAGCTACGAAGAGCCGCTATGGCGGCAGGACAGGATGTCATCTATCCGAGCCCACGAGCATGCCTTCCTGGATTTTGGCGGGGTAGTTCGCGTCGTGCGTCTGGACAATCTCAAGGCTGGGGTAACCCGGGCCTGCCTCTATGATCCCGACGTCAGCGAGATATACGCAGCATTCGCAAAGCACTGGGGCTTTGTCCCGCTGCCCTCCAGGCCGCGCCATCCACAGGAACAGGGAATAAACGAGCGCGGCAACAGCTATGTCAAGAGCAACGCACTCAAAGGGCGGCGTTTTGACAGCCTGGAGGATCTGGATACCTTTCTGAAGCGATGGAACCGCACCATAGCCAGGGTACGTATCCATGGGACCACCCGCAAGCAGGTCTACTCCCAATTCCTGGAGGTGGAGAAACCGGCGCTCAAACCCCTGCCCGAGGAGCGCTTCAGCCTCTTTGAAGTGGGTACGCGCACCGTCCACCCCGACGGGCATGTAGAGGTGGCCAGGGCCTTCTATTCGGTGCCTGATCGCCTGGTGGGCGAGGAAGTGCGGGTACACTGGGATGAACGCCTGGTCCGAGTCTACCACCAGGGGGAGTGTGTGGGTGTTTACTCCCGGGCGCCCGCTGGCACCTTCACCACCAGAGATGAGCATCGGCCTGCCCATAAGCCGGCCCGGCAATCGGCCTATGAAACCAACCTGCTGGCCAAGGCGGAGCACATTGGCCCACGGGCGTTGAGCTGGGCTAGAGGAGCCATTGAGGATAGAGGTGTCCGTGCCTATCGTCTCCTCCAGGGCATGGTCTCCCTTACCCGCAAACACCCCAGGGAAAGGGTGGATTGGGCTTGTGGCATTGCCTTGGAGAACAGATTGTTTCGCTATAAGCCGCTGCGCCGTCTCGTGGAGCAGGCTGCCGCCCGAGCTCCCGCTCCGCCACCACTCATCCAGTCACACGACATCATCCGTGACCTATCCGAATACGCCAAGGAGGTAAAGATATGAATCCTGAGCTTGACCGCAAATTACGGTACCTGCGCCTGTCAGGGATGGCTGAGACCTTACCGGCGCGCAACCAGGAGGCCATCCATCACCACCTCGCCTATCCCGAATTCCTGGAGCTGCTGGTAGAGGACGAGCTGGACAGGAGGCGAGACAGGCTGTTTGCCCGCCGCCTCAAGCAGGCCGGCATCTTGGAGATAAAGGCTCTGGAGGACTATGACTGGTCCTTTAACCCCAGGGTACCCAGGTCTCTCATTATAGACCTGGCCACCGCCCGCTTCGTGAGAGAGCATGGTGGACTGTTGCTCATCGGCCCGCCCGGGACGGGCAAGAGTCATATTGCCATCGCACTGACCGTGGCCGCCATTCAAGCTGGTCACACCGCCCTCTATCGCTCCGCCTTCGATCTTGCCCAGGATATGGCCGAGGCTGAGGCTACCGGCACCCGCAAAGAAGTCATTGCTCAGCTCTGCAAGGTAGATCTGCTGGTAATGGAGGATCTGGGGATGAAACGCCTGCCACCCACCGCCGCCGAGGACCTGCTGGAAGTCTTCGTACGCCGCTACGAGAAAGGCTCCATCATTCTGACCACCAACCGACCCATGGAGGACTGGGGCCAGATGCTCGGCGATACCGCTGCGGCTGGGGCTATTCTGGACCGCTTCCTGCACCATGCCGAGGTCATCAGGCTGCAGGGGAGGAGCTATCGTATGTACAACAGGAGGGAACTACACAGTAAACAGACCAACGAGACCTTGACGGGAAATACCGAATGAGTTATCTTCTAAGCATCTACCGGTGGCCGCTTTTGAGGTGCCCACAAGTGGCCGGTTTTGAGTGCCCCGTGACAGCCAGGACAAGGAGTTGGTCTTCTAACACTAGCTTTCTTTTGCCATCGCCACCAAAGTATCTAGCCAACTTTGTAATGGTTTGACCGGAGAGATTACTCTCACCTTTCACGATGTCGCAAAGAGTTGAGTGGCTTAAACCCGTTTTGATTGCTGCTTGTCTCAGTGATAACCCTTCACGCCTGCATTTCTGCTTCAACCACGAACTTAGATCATTAACCTTACTTTCCTCCATTGAGCCTCCTTTGTGGAAAACATAGCAATCGTAATAGCCATTATAGCATTCAATATAGCTAAAGTGAATACATCTGTTGACCTTAAATATGGCAGATTGACTTGACGGGTTGTCAACTCTAGTTTACAATTAGTTACTAAGGTAGAACTTTATGGAACAGCATCCACTGTTTATGATTTATAAGAGAGCCTGGCTACATCGTATGACCGGTTATTCCAAGGGATACCTTTGCCGAGTGGCTACTGGTAAAACCCCTCTAAGCCGTTCCTTTATTGAACGAATCTGCTACAAACTTGAGAGGCCTGAGGATGAGCTATTTAGCCTTCATGGGCAAGAAGGAAATGATAAGCGCTAGGAGCTTGGGTCATAACTCAAAAGTGCTCATTTTATTCCCCACCATGGGGCTGATTGAGGCTCAAAACCGCTAACCATTCCCCACGGCAGCTTCAAAAATTATGCCATATTTCCCACTTCGCTCATAATGAACGACTGGTGACCCAAGCTCCTAGAGGAGCCATTGAGGATAGAGGTGTCCGTGCCTATCGTCTCCTCCAGGGCATGGTCTCCCTTACCCGCAAACACCCCAGGGAAAGGGTGGATTGGGCTTGTGGC